>CBDUQG010000109.1:0-1521 GCA_965369305.1 uncultured bacterium | reverse complement strand
CAATCACACCAATGGTGACCGGAATTTCCATGTAGGTCTTACCCTTTTCATCCTTGATGATGATGCGGCGCACATTGCCTTCCTTAATAACGCTCTTTACAAAATCAAGTAGCTGATCGCCGTTGACCTTAAAAGTTTCCGATGAAGTCTTCTTTTTTCTTGGCATAGAAAATTATTTAACGGTTACACTTTTAGCTAAATTTCTTGGCATATCCGGATCCAGGCCTCTTAGTACTCCTAAGTAGTAAGCTAGTAGCTGTACTGGAATAATATTCACGAGCGGGGAAGCCACACCCACGTCAGGCACTTTGATCCATTCGTCAAAGACCTCGTGTTTTTCGGGAGCGATTCCAATAATATGGGCACCGCGAGCTTTGAGTTCAATCGTATTGTTGATCACATCATTCTTCACTTCATCGTTAGCAATCAGGCTGATGCAAGGCGTACCCTCAGTGATCAGGGCGATGGGGCCATGTTTGAGCTCGCCAGCTGCAAAGCCCTCAGCGTGAATGTAGCTCACCTCCTGAATTTTGATGGCTGCTTCCAGGGCCATGGGATAGTTTTCAGCCTTTCCAATAATGTAAACATTCTCATTTTCTTTGATTTTCTCGGCCACTTCTTTTACGTAGTCCAAAAACCTAGGGTTCAGCATGTCGTTGATCTTGCCAGCGACTTCAGCCAGTAGCTGCTTCCCTTCTGTTAGGTGACCCTTCATGGCGGTAGCAATCAGTAAAAATAGCGCCATTTGGCTGGTAGCTGCTTTAGTCGAGGCAACCGCTTTTTCTCGTCCCGCCTGAATGTGAAGCGAGTAATCTGACTCACGGGCAATGGTACTACCTTCGGCATTCACCACAGAAAGCACCTTTGAGCCTTTGCTTTTGGCCGCCTCCATGGCTTCGAGCACATCGGCTGTTTCTCCACTCTGAGACACCACAATCAGCAGGCTCTCTGGCTTCAAAAAGTGGTGATAAATAGGGAACTCAGACGCGGCAGCAAAGTTCACGTGCATTTCAGCAATGATTGAGAAGAAATACTCGGCTGCCATCGAAACCTTGCCAGCTGTGCCACAACCCGAAAGGAAGGTTCCACGGGCATTCTTAATCGTTTGGGCAATGTGCATGATGTCATCCGGATCCTGATTGATGGCTCGATGAATGGTTTCCTTTTGATCCATGATTTCTTTGAGCATGTAGTGCTCATACTCACCTTTATCAGCGCTTTCAGCCTCCCAATCAATGTTCACCAGGCGTTTTTGAATGGTTTTTCCGGTATCAATATTCAGGAATTCAACTTTTCCATCCAAAACCACCATCTCATTATCGTCCAAATAGTTTACGTCCTGGGTGTATTCCAAAAAGGCAGGAATATCAGAGGCTAAAAAGTACTCATTTTCTCCAACTCCCACAATCAGCGGGCTGCCTCGGCGAGCAGCAATCAGAAGCTCTTCACCCACAGCAATGGCCACCATGGCATAGCGACCTTCCAATCTTTGTACAGTCTTCTGAACAGCCTCTTTAAAAG
>CBDUQG010000108.1:0-1610 GCA_965369305.1 uncultured bacterium | reverse complement strand
CTGTGTCCAGCGAACCGGAGCGCAGTGAGTTGGGGAAAAGTAGGGAGAGGCCAATAACCGCGGCTTTCTCTAGGCAAGAAAACTGGTTATTGGCCCCTTTCTACTGCCTGCTTTTTAATGAACGTATCAAATAATTATATCATCAAAAAAATAAGAAGTCAATGTTATTACTTTCAAAAAACCCGAGTTTAGGATAAAATGCTTGAGCTAAATTGACCTGCTTTGAAAGGAAAACTCTTTCTCATCGTCGGCCCTTCCGGTTCAGGAAAAAGCTCTGTGCTACATAAGCTCAAAGAATCAAACCCTGAATACCTCTATCCCCTTTCTGCAACCACCAGACCCATGCGTGAGGGAGAAAAGGACGGTGATATCTATCACTTCATGAGCAAAGAGGAATTTAAAAAAGGTATTGAAGAGGAAAAATTCCTTGAATGGGCCATCGTACATCAGGATAATTATTATGGCTTGATTAAAGGGCCAATCGTGGAGGGTTTGGAATCGGGAAAAACCATCGTCCGTGAAGTCGATATTCAGGGCTTTGACAGCATTCGGGATAAGATAGACAAAGAAAACCTGGTCACCATCTTCATCACCGTCGCCAACAAAGATGAGCTCATAGAAAGAATTGTCAACCGAGCTGCTATATCAGACGATGAGCTGGAAAAGCGAAAAGAAAGCATGCACAGAGAATTTAACCGTGCAAGAGACTGTGATTATATGGTAGAAAATATAGAGGGAAAACTCGAAGAAACAGTGACAAGAGTACAAGAGATCATCGAAGAAGAAATTAACAATTAGGTCGAAGGTTCCGTTCCGAGCCAGCTAAGTGGCCGGCTCAGGTTCTGGTCCTGGCATTAAATCAATTAGGTTCAATTGCAGCGCTCGGGAGTCGCCAAGTGGTAAGGCACCAGGTTCTGGTCCTGGCATTCGTGGGTTCGAATCCTACCTCCCGAGCATTGCAATTGAGACACCATTAAAAGGTTCAAGGCGAAAAAGAAGCGAAGCGACTATTTGAGTCCTCGACCTCGGAGTGAGTTTAGCAAGCGAGAATGTAAGAGTATCCTACCTCAACCTTTTAGAGTAATCCAAACATAATCAGCCAGTTATACCAGAACTTATGAAGAATACTGGCAATGATAACTAAGTACATCAGAATCAAAACGCCAGTCACTTGCCAATTTTTTATTCTGGCCAGGGCCGGCACTGAAGCAAGTATGTACTTTTGCCGTATGTTATACACCGTCGTATACCAGAAGAGAGGTATGGTCATCGCCCAAACGTACATACAATAAAGACAGAGGGAGCCTATTTCAAAAACTGCCTCATGGAAGAGCCAATAGATGAAACCGACAGCAAATAGCATACCAAGCTGCACCCCTTGCCAAAACCATCGCTTAAACTTAGCCCCAGAAAGCAGGGCAAAACCAATGGTAACTACAATAGCAAAGCCAGCAATACCTAAGAGCGGATTCGGAAAACCGAAAACAGCCGCCTGCGGAGATTGCATCACACTTCCACAGCTGATAAATGGACTAATGTCACAAGGAAGGACGTGGTCAGCATTCTGAGAAAGTGCCAACTTCTCAACCATGATGACAAAAGAATAATAA
>CBDUQG010000107.1:0-1771 GCA_965369305.1 uncultured bacterium | reverse complement strand
ATAAAGAAGAGCCGCCTAATGAGCCAACTAATAAGCCTGAGTTCAAACTACCCGAAGGTTATACAGTTGGTTGGCGAGTAAAGAGTGAGCCAGGAAAAAAGCCAATCGGTGGCTATGTTTTAAGAGGTCCAAGCGGGGGTGAGCTAGGTTTCTTTGAATTTAAGCCAGGCAAAGAAAAGCTTGAGCAAGTTCTAAAAGCTCATCTCAAATCCAGGGTGGTTGGCAACCTTAGAAGAAGTCTTGCAAAAGCACTTGTGGTTCTTGAAGACAGCGAAGGCAAGGAGGTCGCCGCCTGGGAAGTAGACAAATCACCCAAAAGCCCTATCGAGGCAATGGTCAAAGAACTCGATACAGGAAAAAGCTAAGTGGCTCGGGAGGAGGGATTCGAACCCCCGAATGCCAGGACCAAAACCTGGTGCCTTACCACTTGGCGACTCCCGAACATCATTTTTCGTATGGGAGTTTAACAGATTTGTACCTGCAGTTGAAGACCTGGTTGTTTTTTCGCTTGCCCTAGTGCCAAGGCATATGTAAAATCACGGCAATAAAGTTGTACTATTAATAAAACCTCCATGTCACTTATCGATAATTGCGAAGAAGGAAGCCTTCAAAGCGCCGATGACATCAAGAAGAATCTGGTGGACCTTCTCGAAGAAGAAGGAATCAAGTTGTCCAGTCTCAACGAGGCACACACAAGGGAAGCCCGTGTTTTAAGTGCTAGGCGCGCTGAGCTCAATAATCTTCTGTGCGCTGTTCAGCTGGTAGCCGACCTCGATGAAAGGGGTATGCAAGTTCGCCACGAAGTCTTATCAACGATTACTGACTCCTTTGAGCAGATGCTTGCTGATCCGGAATTCGCCGGTGCTCATCAGTTCACAATTGACCAGCACGAAAACACCTCTGCTGAATGATTCTTACAAATATGAATAATAAACCTGACCTAAAAGCGCCCAGGGAAGTTTTGAGTGACCTTTCAAAGCTTAGAACAGCGGTTACCAGTCTGCTGGACAAAGAAGTTGCCGTAAAAAGTTCAGAAGCTCCTAAATCAGAAAGACAGGCGATCATCAACAGCGCAAGATGTAAGGCGATCGAGGATCTGCTGCATGGCATTGACCTAGTGAGTGATGAAAATGCGATCGAATCCAGTGGAATTCAGCTGGGGCCGGACGAGATCATTAAGGAGGTGACTGATACCTTCCTGGAAATGCTTAGAGACAGTGAATATGCCGGGGCAAATCAGTATGTGGTTGATAACCATGACCTGGTTGCCAGCGTTGAATGATTTCTTCATTGAGCAAAGGGCCCATTTTGCCTACAATAGGTAGGCAATTTACCCATTGATGAAAATCATTCACAAAAACAAGAAGGCCTATTTTGACTACGAGATTCTCGACGAATTTAAAGCGGGCATCATGCTGCTTGGTTCCGAAATCAAGTCGGTCCGAAGGAGTAATGTAAGCCTGAGAGGCGCCTACGTTTCATTGCAGAGTGGCAGCGTCATGCTCAAGGGGGCTCATATTTCGAAGTATCCTTACGACAACAGTGATGATTATGACCCTTTTCGTGATAGAAAGCTGCTTCTAAACAAGTCTGAAATCAAGAAGATAAGCAATCATCTCAATACTCAGGGGGTGACCATCGTACCCCTGCTTGTCGGGATTGATGGTAAGTACGCCAAGGTCATGATCGGTGTTGCTCGAGGTAAAAAGAAGCATGACAAGCGCGAAACCATTAAGAAGCGGGAACAGAAAAGGCAAATTGACCGAGCGGT
>CBDUQG010000106.1:0-1812 GCA_965369305.1 uncultured bacterium | reverse complement strand
AACACATGAAAGTTCGCTATGATGAACTGGGAATGGACTTCGAGGCTTTTTTAGATGAAACTGCTCTGACACATGCCAAAAAACTGAGCATACGAGATATTGAGTATCCGTCTAAGGGTAGCCTTGAAGAAAAATGGCTCACTCTCAAAGAAGGATTGGCCGCCAGTAAACAAGAACGCCAACTACAAGAGCTGCTTGATAAGGTTCGTAATCAGGTTCAACGCATTAAGGACGCTCAAGAAAAAGGTGGCAATGAGTATAGAGAGGCTCTAAATTCAGCTACAGTTATTCAACCAGATGCCCTGGAAGAGCCACTAAGTGACGCCCTGGACAAGGATCCTGAACTAGAACCTTTAGTTAAGCAGGTTCGAAGCAGTCTCAAAGAGCTTAGGCAGCTGACTTACTAATACCGGGCCGTGCTACAATGATCACCGTAATAAAGAAGTTGTGATCAAATTTTTGCGAGCCCTCAAAGAAAAACATGACTGGAGGACTCTCCTCCTGCATTCTTCATGGAGCCTGACGCTCACCAGTGGCCTGAGTTATTTTTTCGGCTTAGTTCGTGATCGTATTTTTGCTCATACCTTTGGCCTTTCGCGCACGCTGGACATTTATAACGCTTCTTTTGTTATCCCGGACTTGCTGCAGTCGCTTTTCATCGGAACCGCCCTGTCGGCGGCTTTTGTACCGATCTTTACCAAGCTCTACGATGAAAAGAAAAACCTGGGCTATCAGTACACCCATCAAGTACTCACGCTGGGAGTTACCCTGATTGCGGGTGTTGGCCTTATTGCAGCCCTGCTCATGCCTTACATTGCACCCTTTTTGGTGCCAGGTTTTGAAGGTGAGGAACTGACTCAATACATCATGCTTAGTCGCATCCTGATGTTTTCACCGATTCTTTTTGCCATCAGTATGACTTATGGCCGTGTGCTCATCAGTGTGAAGGAGTTCTTCTGGTGGGGCCTTTCCCCTGCCCTTTATAACATCGGTATCATTCTGGGGGTGCTGGTCCTCTTCCCGAAATTTGGCATCGCTGGACTAGTTCTTGGGAATCTGTTTGGCGCCTTGCTTCATATGCTCAACAGACTATGGCCGCTCAAGCGGAAGAAGTATCACTTTAAGACCAAGGTGAACTTCACTTTTAGTCCTGAGATCATTGAGACCATTAAGCTGGCACTACCTAAGATGATCCAGTACGGCATGTTTCACTTCATGCTGCTTAGCTTCACCAGCATCACGTCAGCTCTGCCCGAAGGCAGTGTGGCGGTTTACAACTATGCACGCAATTTTCAGAGCTTGCCGGTGAGCCTGCTGGGAATCGCCATTGCTTTGGCGGCTTACCCAACCTTGTCGCATGATGCCGGTAAGGGGAACTACAAAAAGTTCACGAGTGATTTTAAAAAACAGCGAATCAAATCACTGTTCTACACGATTTTGGCGGCCATTGCCCTAGCTGTATTCAGCAAGCCACTGATTAGCTTACTGCTTGGCGGGGGCGCCTTCGATCAAAGTGATATCGACCTTCTAGCCAGCGTGCTTATGGTTTATTGTATTTCAGTGCCACTCGAAAGCATGCTACATATGTATCACCGTGCCTTTTACTCACTCCGAAACACCACCATTCCATCGTTTATGCATGCCTTTACCATTCTGCTGACAATCGGCATGGCTCTCACACTTTCAAAAACCATTGGGGTTTTTGCCATTCCAGTAAGCTTTGCAGCCGGACTCACGCTGCACATTATTGTGCTGGCAACGGTGTTTCCGATCTTGCTGAAGAAACGAGAAGATACTTGACATAATTTTATT
>CBDUQG010000105.1:0-1986 GCA_965369305.1 uncultured bacterium | reverse complement strand
CTCGAAGACTTTGCCAAGCGTGTGCCTGCCAAAATCCTCAACAAAAAGACCGTCGAGGCCTTGGCTTTTGGTGGAGCCATGGATGCCTTTGGAGAGCGCCGTCAGATTGGTCTGAACGTAGAAAACATCGCTGATTTCGCCAAAACAGCTGACAGCAGTGTGATGGTTGGTCAGGCAGGACTTTTTGACTCCATGGGGGACGATGCTCCTTCCGATCACCTGAGGCTCGAAAAAGTTGAACCGGCCACCGATAGTCAAAATCTGGCTTGGGAAAAGGAATACCTCGGGCTTTATGTTTCTTCTCACCCTCTCCTGGGGCTTTCTCAGTTCTTCCAGCGAAAGGTCATTCCCTTTGAAAAACTGCATATCAAAACCGTGGGCAGTCCCATTAAAGTGGCTGGTATGATCACCAGTTTCCGTAAGATCACGACCAAAAAAGGCGATATGATGGCTATCATTCACCTCGAAGATACGACCGGTAAGAGCGAAGTAGTCGCCTTCCCTAAATCCTACGCCAAAATCGCCGCAGAGCTCGTTGAAGGGCGCATTTTGGTCGTTCATGGAAAGCTAGACAAGCGCATGGGAGACATGCAGGTGATTGTCGATAAAGTAGAAGGCATGACCCTTGAAGAACTTCAAGAAAAAGCCAAAAAAGAAGGATTATGGACAGAGGGAGAAAAGGTCGCCAGACCGTCCAGACAAGATGTCGAAGATGAAGAAATCGCCGAGGCGGGGGATGTTCTGGATGTTGAAGAAGGGGACGTATCTGAACTTGATAATGACAACCTATTCACCAACCCCGAGGCTCGCCAGATTGTTCTGCCTCGCGAAATGGATAAGGATTTCTATACAGGCTTAAAAGTGCTCCTGGAGAAGCACCCTGGAAAGGACGACCTGGAACTAGTAATAGGTGACAAGGTGCTGCCGCTGCCCATGAAAGTGGAATGGACGGAGGCGCTCCAGAGCGAGGTCAATGAAATGATTGACAAATAATAAATAAGTTGTATAATTATAAATGAGTTTAACTCTGTCATGGAGGTTTTTTCAATGAGTATCGAACTCATCGCGGTTGGTGTGCTGGCCGTTCTGGTCGTCGTCATGCTGGTCTACAAGGTTGTCAAAGGAGCTCTGGCCCTCGGGGCAGTGGCTGCCGTCCTCTACGTCGGATCACAATACGCACTTCCCTTCTGGGACACACACATCGCACCCATCGCCGGCTCCTACTTCTAGGGGCCGGCCCTTTTAAATTGACAAAAAAGCGATGAGGCGTATTTTAATAGTTGCAACATCCCAGAAAGGAGGGGGAATAAATGGACCCATGGGGTTTAGCACAAGTGGGGGCCCAACTTGGTTGGTACCTCAGAATCGCAAAACGGATTGCTGTAGTAGTGCTACTGCTAGTAGCGGGACTCATCACCTATTGCGTCATCGCGTAGCCGGCTTCTTCGGGAGCCGGCTCCCTTTTTAAACGTTGTGAAAAAGTATGAATAATTCATAAATATTCATAACAACCTAAGTAGATGCCCCTTACCTAGCGATGAAATTTCTCATGAATTTCCCGCAGCTTTTTATTCGTCAAATGCGTATAAATTTGAGTCGTCGTAATGCTGGCATGCCCAAGCATGTCTTGTACACTTCTTATGTCAGCACCATTTATTAAAAGCTCGGTCGCAAAAGAGTGGCGCAAAACATGTGGCGTTACCTTCTTTACGATGCCAGCTTCATAAGCCGTTTTTCTCACCATCTCCTGAATCGTATAGGCCGTTAGCCTTCGATGTTCTCCCCGCATTTCGACAGCACCATCTTTCTTTTTGCGAGCTCTTCGATGATTTAAAAACAGAGGCTCAAAGCCATCATCACGCATGGCCAGATAGTCATTGATCCACTCCTTCGCACGCTCAGACAAAAAAACAATTCGCATCTTCTGACCCTTCCCGCGCACCTGGAACTCTCCTCTTTCCAAGTTAATCTGATCTCGATCAAGGG
>CBDUQG010000104.1:0-2085 GCA_965369305.1 uncultured bacterium | reverse complement strand
AGCAAATCGCTCATAGCACCCGTGAAAAACTAGAATTAGTAGCCCAGGCTGAAAAATACAAAGCAGAAGCCGGGAAAGACTATTTGACCGGAGCTTACACCCGCAGACCCTTTGAAGAAGACATTCTTCCAAAGCTAATGAGCAAATTGGAAAGAAGTCGGACAGCCCAGCTAAGTGACGTTGAAAAGCAAGATGAAATGCAAATTGCCCTCTTCTTTTTGGACATCGACCATTTCAAGCAAATAAATGACTCGCTTGGGCATGATTTTGGAGATTTAGCCATCAAAAGTATGGTCAAAATCGTTGAAAGCATGTTGCGTGACTATGACACAGTCGTTAGGTGGGGTGGAGAAGAGTTTATCATCATGATGGAAGATATAAACCCAGAAGATGCCTACAAAAAAGCGGAAAGCTTTAGGCATGGTGTTGAAAATATGCTTAAAAAAACACTGGAAGAAAAGTGTGAAACAGAGGAGGAAAAGGAAGCCGTGGCAACGCTAGCAGGCACCATGTCGATCGGTATGGTACACCACAACACCAACGACGAGTTTGTCACAAGCGAAGAGCTTATTAGAAGGGCTGATGCTGCCATGTATCATTCCAAAAACAACGGTCGTAATAAGGTAACCGTTTACGATGAGAGGCTGGTTAGTCTTAAGGAAGAAAAGAAGGCGCAAAAGGACCTAAAAGCCTAAGTGCCAAGATTTTCTCTAAGAAACTTTTCAAGGTAGATCCGAAGCTTATATCGAACCGGATCTGTCAGCCCTCCTTTAGGCCCGTACATTTTTAATCGGGCAATTTCGAGCTCAGACAAATCAAGCTCCTTGCGAGCACCGTCATGACTGATCAGCTTTAAGAGAGCATTGACCGATTTTCGCGTAATTTCAGCCACTTCTTCAGGACTTTCACCAGATTCCAATAGTTCATGAAGTCGCCACAAATCTTCGCGCATTCTGGAAAAAGTCACGCAATTGCGAAGTTGGGCCAGTGACATATCCTCAGTCTTTCTCAAAAATACAGTCGTTATAGGCAAAGAATATAGAACATTGGAAGTACTCTGTCAATGATACAAGAACATAATTTTTGTTTATAGCAAGCTTAATAGAGCATTCTCCGGCCCACTCAAACCCCGCTTTTAAAGTCATTTTACTCTAGACTTTTCATTTTGTTTCTGCTATAATAGTTAGATTTATTCCAAATAAATCGAAAAGCAAAATAACGAAACGAATTCTGATATGGAAACTGCCACCGCGCTGCCGTCGCGGACATATCACTAAGAATTCACTACGGACTGCCGCCGTAGCCAAAAAAGTCCTACGCGAACTGCCGTCGCGAGACAAAAAAATAAACACAAACTGCCTACGTGCTATCTGCCAAACCCACATCTGCCGGGAATAGGTTTAACTCAAAACCTAAACAAAAACGATACCTGATCGAAAAAATTAAGGGCCTAGTGTCCTGGACTTTGCGTATGCTAAACTCCAGGATGTTTTTATATACGCGCACGCGTATAGGGGCTGTTTTCATGTTAGCGCTTCTGAGTCTGAGTTTTGCCTCAGGAGCTTTGGCCGAGAGCAGCACAAGCTCAAGCTACCGCATCGACTATGCCAGGTTTACCAACGACTCAGACCAGAAAACCAGCAGCAGCTATCAGCTAACTGATTCCATTTCGGATATTCAGGTTGAAGGTGATTCCAGTAGCTATCAGCTCCGCAACGTCTATTCTGCCGGTCTGCTGGCTGGACCAGTTTGTGGCAATGGCATCATCGAAACAGGAGAGCAATGTGAAGGAACCAACTTCAACGGGCTGACCTGTAGCGATTATGGCTTCAGTGATGGAGTGCTGCAGTGTGCCAATTGTCAGATCGTCACGACCAGCTGTTTCAACCCAGGTGGTGGCGGAGGAGGCGGTCATATTTGCGGAAACGGAATCAGAGAAGCTAGCGAGCAATGCGATGATGGAAATGCGTTTAGCGGTGATGGATGCTCTGCCTACTGCTTCATCGAAACGGGACAATGTGGAAATGGAGTGAAAGAAGTTGGAGAACAGTGTGATGACGGAAATGCAAACCTGGGTGATGGCTG
>CBDUQG010000103.1:0-2111 GCA_965369305.1 uncultured bacterium | reverse complement strand
ATTCGGAGTTGTGCTACTCTTTCCTCTTTTTGCTGCTAAGGCACTTGGGCTAACCCTCAATGACTTCCGGAATGAAGTTTACCGCCCGGAGAACCTGCCTGGCGGGGAGACCGGTGCACTTTCTGCTGAAAACAGAGTGGTCAACATCATCAACTTTTTGGTAAACTTGATCCTCTATGCGTCAGGTTCTGTTGCTGTACTCATGCTTGTGTATGGCGGCGTTCGCCTGATTACAGCTAGCGGAAATACCGAGCAGAAAGAGCAGGCCATTAAGATCATTCGCTATGCGGGTATTGGACTCCTGGTGGCTATTCTGGCCTTTGCCCTTGTTACCAATGTCATTAACCTTATCTTCCAAGCAACCACTTAATGCCTTCCCAAGACACTTTCTACATCACCACAGCGATTGCCTATGTGAATGCGCCGCCCCATTTGGGTCATGCCCTGGAGTTCATTCAGGCTGATGCCATTGCCCGCTATAAGCGCCTCATGGGGCTTGATACCTATTTTCTGACTGGCACGGATGAGCATGGTGTGAAGATTTTTAACACCGCCAAGAAAAAGGGTGTTGAGACCAAAGAACTGGTAGATGAAAACGCCAAACACTTTAGGAATCTTAAAGACCTCCTCGGCCTTTCTTATGATGACTTCATTCAGACTTCTGATCAGAAGCGCCATTGGCCTGCCTGCCAGAAGCTTTGGAATAAGCTCCTGGAGCAGGATGATATTTATGAGAAGGAATATGAAGGTCTCTACTGCGAAGGTTGTGAACTTTTTATGAAAGAGACTGAACTGGTAGATGGCAAATGCCCGATTCACAAGAGAGAGCCCATTCCGCTTAAGGAAAAGAACTACTTTTTCCGTCTTTCTAAATACAGCGATAAGATTGCGGAGCTCATTGAGAGTGGCGAACTAAAACTCCTTCCTGACAATCGGCAGGCCGAGTTTTTGAACATTGCTAAAGAGGGTCTTCACGATGTCAGCTTCAGTCGCCCGCGCGACGTGCTTCCTTGGGGAGTTACTGTGCCAAACGATGAGTCTCAGGTCATGTACGTCTGGTGTGATGCCTTAACCAATTATATTTCGGCCATTGGTTACGCAGAAGACTCTGATTTATTTAAGAAATACTGGCCCGCTGATGTGCATTTGATAGGTAAAGACATTGTACGTTTTCATGCCGGCATCTGGATCGGCATGCTGCTTTCGGCTGGTATTCCACTGCCTAAATCCATCCTCATCCACGGTTTCCTCACGCATAATGGCGAAAAGATGAGTAAAACGCTGGGGAATGTTGTTGACCCGGTTGAAATGGCTCAAAGACATGGCTCTGACGCACTACGCTACTACCTGCTGCGTGAGATTCCGAATGGGCGTGACGGGGATTTTAGTGACCAGCTTTTTGTGGAGCGCTATAACGCTGATCTGGCCAATAATCTGGGCAATCTGCTGAACCGTGTTCACACGCTGATCAGCCGCAATGAAATCACTGATTTTGCCTTTGATAAGCACCAGGAAACCTTTAAAGAGGAAGTTGATGAGACCTGGCACAAGTACGTCGCCAATATGGACGAATATGACCTTCATGAAGCCATTTTTCATGTTTGGAGGCTCGTTGATTTTGCCAATAAAATGATGGAAGATGAAAAACCATGGGCTTTGATGAAGTCAGACCCGGAGAAGGGGAGTGCCATTCTCTCGAATTTACTGGAGGTTCTAAGGCATATCAGTATCATGATTAGCCCTTTTATCCCTGAAACAAGCCATAAAATGCGCATTCAACTCGGCCTTCCGGCCGAAATCGACCGGGGAGGGGAGGACGGATGGGGGAGTTATAAAGATTGGACAAAATTGGGTGAATCTGAGATCATTTTTCCTCGCATCGAGGCGTAGCGCAAACTACCAGCCATCATGCAAGAGTATTGACAGAATGGTATTTTAGTGTTACTATTTTCACACCATCTATTCATTGAACAGAAGCCAAAACTTTGGTATAATAGATAGATTAAATTATGAACGAAGTTTCTCAAGCAAAGGCGATCACATTTGAAAATGCCACCGTGGGTGACAAATTCTGGCAATTCATTCGTTTTGCGGTCGTTACCGGGCTCATC
>CBDUQG010000102.1:0-2474 GCA_965369305.1 uncultured bacterium | reverse complement strand
GAACAGTTTATCACCGATGAGTTCACTCAAAAGGTGGCCGAGCGCTTCCCAGTTAAAGCAAAAGGAAAGGTTATTATGACCGAATCCCTCCAGGACACAGAGCTCTGCGCCCTGTATAAGCAGGCGCTGGCACTGGTGCATCCGTCTACCTACGAAGGGTTTAATTTACCTTTGGTAGAAGCTATGAACCATGGTCTGCCCCTCGTTATTTCTGACATTCCGGTTAATCGAGAGGTGGCCGGAGAAGCCGGTTTTTATGTTGATCCTTCAACCGAGGACACTTTTGGTATTGGCATTCACGAGTTCCTCAATAGCTCAAGCATTCAAAAAGAACTGGCCGAAAAGGCGGCAGAACGAAAGAAGGATTTCAACTGGGCTCAGGCAGCTCAGCAAACATTGGATGTCTACGATCTCTTTATGTAGTAGAATAGATTCACAATGTCTATCAACCTTATCATTTTCATCATCATTCACCTTGGAGTCTTTATATTCATGGTGGAAATGCTGAGGAGACTTTCGATCAGACATCGTGAATATCCGCTGGATGAAACCCGCGCAACATTACCCTTCGGCTTTCTGAAGTTGCGCCATTTGGTTGTGATCTTTATCATCGGATATGTCGCCTGGGTGATCTTTTCACTTTGGCTTTATCAACTATTTATTGGGGACCTAATATGAATCACGATAAAATTGCCGTCCTGGATTTCGGAGGACAATATGCTCATCTCATTGCCAACCGTGTCCGTCGTTTGGGTGTTTATAGTGAAATTCTCGACAACGAAACACCAGCCAGTAAACTCGCTGGTTACAAAGGAATCATTCTTTCCGGAGGGCCTGACAGCGTAAACGACCCTAATGCTCCTAAATGTGATCCGGCGATTTTCGATTTGCCCGTTCCAATCCTCGCCATCTGCTATGGGCACCAGCTTATGCAGCTTGTTCTTGGCGGCCGCGTCGACAAGGGCAAAACCAAAGAATACGGAATGGCTACACTCGAAACTAAAAAAGCGGAAGGGATTTTTGAGGGCTTTCCCAAAGATTCCCGCGTTTGGATGTCCCACTTCGACATGGTCCAGGATATGGCGGACGGCTTTGAGGTCATCGGTTCTACTCATGACTGCGAAACAGCAGCCATCGCTAATTTTAAAAAGGACTATTACGGCATTCAGTTCCACATGGAGGTGACCCATACCCAGGAAGGCCAGAGGCTTCTCGACAATTTTCTTGGCCTTTGTAAGGTCACTCGTGACTGGAGTATCAAGCAGTTCATCAAGGATGAGATCGAAATCATCAAAGAAAAAATAGGTGACCAAAAGGTCTTCCTACTCGTCTCAGGCGGTGTTGATTCCACCGTTTGTTTTGCGCTTCTCGAAAAAGCTCTGGGTACCGACCGCGTTTATGGAATGCTCGTGGACACAGGGCTTATGCGTTATAAAGAAGCCGAGAAGGTCAAAGAAGCGCTATCTAAGGCTGGTTTTAAAAACCTTCACGTGGCCGAAAAAGGGGGCCTCTTCCTCAATCGCCTGAAAGGTGTTTCGGACCCCGAAGAAAAGCGCCGCATCATCGGAGAGCTCTTCTGGGAAGTTAAAGAAGATGTAGCCGAAGAACTTGGGCTCAATCCCGACAAATGGATCATGGGACAGGGAACCATTTACCCGGACACCATCGAAACAGGTGGCACCAAACATGCCGACAAAATCAAAACCCACCACAATCGGGTCGACCTTGTTCAAGAAATGATCGCCGCTGGTAAAGTGATCGAACCCATTGCCGAGCTTTATAAAGACGAGGTCCGTGATTTAGGTGAAGAACTTGGCCTACCGCACAATCTTGTCTGGAGACATCCATTCCCAGGACCTGGATTGGGCGTGCGCATTCTGTGTACCAGTGAACAAGAAGTGAAAAAAGCCGAGAATTTTGATGAGCTCAGTGGTCAGATCAGCGACTTTATTGCTGAAAAATTCGGCGAAGAAATCATCGCCAAAGTCCTCCCTTGCAAATCAGTTGGTGTGCAAGGCGATGAACGCACCTACCGCCATCCCGTGGCCTTATTTACAGGCTCTCGTGACTGGGATGAGCTAGAAAAAATCTCTACGGCAATTACTAATCGCTTTGCCGATGTGAACCGGGTGATGCTGGTCCTCAAAGGAGAGCCAGGCGACTTTAAGCTCAAATTAGCCGATACCAGTGCTGATCGCGTTGAGGTTCTTCAGTTGGTCGATGACAAAGTCACTCAAATCATGGAAGCTGCACCCGAAGACTACGGCATCTGGCAGTTTCCGGTTGTTTTGGTGCCGGTTAGCACCGAAGAAGACAAAGAATCCATCGTTTTAAGGCCAATTGTCTCCACCGAAGCAATGACCGCTAGCTTCGCCAAAATCGATAATCAGGTCATTGATCAGCTGGTTGAAGGCGCTTCATCCCAAGAAGCCATCACTCACATTTTTTACGACCTCACTCACAAGCCTCCAGGG
>CBDUQG010000101.1:0-2558 GCA_965369305.1 uncultured bacterium | reverse complement strand
ATCCTGTCTTCCCGAAACATTTGTTTCTATGGGAAGACTTTTAAAAATTCTGGCACTTGCTCTCTTCGGGTTTGCTTTGGGGGTGATTCGAGTCTTTTTGGCAACACATGAAGTCACACCTGTCGATGTGGATTATTACAATGGGCAGAGAATGGAGGTTGTGGGACTTATCACTGAGGTGGATATTCGCCGTGATAAAGCTAAATACACGGTTTCTGCAGAAGGGGATTTGAAGGGGGATGTTCTCATCACTCTCAATAAATACCCCCAATATAAATATGGTGATCGGGTTGAGCTTTATGGTGAGCTTCAGGCACCTGGTTCTTTTGATGGCTTTGATTATGGTGCTTATCTGAGCCGTTTTGGAATATATTCAGTCATGTACCGTCCCAGAATTGAAAAGCTTGAATCCGGGCAAGGGAATGTTTTCTGGCATGGAATGAGCTATGTGCAGGGCAAGTTCATGGAACGGATTAACAGACTTTTCCCGGAGCCGCATGCCAGCTTTGAAGCAGGTCTGCTGGTGGGCGCTCGGAAGGGAATTCCTGAAGATCTGATGGAGAAGTTCAATATCACGGGCCTCACTCACATCATTGCCATTAGTGGCTACAATATTACGATTATCATCGTGTTTGTGATGTGGATGCTGGGCGGTCTTCCCCGTATGACAGGCTTTGCGGTGGCCATTGGAGCCATTGTTCTATTCACATTGTTTGTAGGGGCGAGTCCGGCGGTGGTCAGGGCTAGTATTATGGGTATTCTGGGGCTCATTGCCCTCAACTATGGACGCTCGAACAATATTCACCTGACCATCCTCTGGTCGGCGGCCCTCATGATTCTATGGAACCCAAAAATCCTAGTAAACGATGTTGGCTTTCAGCTTTCCTTCGCGGCAGTGATGGGCCTAATCTACGTGGCGCCACACTTTGAAAAATACTCCAAAAAACTCCCCGAAGCTTTTGGTATCCGCGAAGCTATTGTGATGACCCTGGCCGCTCAGGTCATGGCCCTGCCGATCATCGTTTATAACTTCGAAAGGCTCAGCTTAATCGCGCCTATTGCCAACCTGCTCGTTGCCTTTGCACTGCCTCCGGCCATGCTATTTGGCTTCATCGCTGTACTTCTTTCATTTCTCTTTTTCCCTCTGGCTCAGGTGTTTGCCTACATTACCTGGGGAATTCTTAGCTACATCATTAAAGTCATTGAAATCACGGCCCTGATTCCATATGCCAGTGTCGATATTCCCGGAATGACTATATTTATGATGGCCGGCTATTACGTGGCGCTTTTACTGTTTTTATACTGGGCAAGAACACGCCTCAAGCTCTCCTCGAGTGGTGGCATGTGAATTCCAAGTTCTTCCCGTTTCTTGCTGCTTAGAATGCAGTTTGAGCGCCTCTTGCATAGTTCAGCCTGCTCCTCGTCATCCATAAAGTTCAACACAAAATCAGGATCTACAATTTCCTTGTAGATTGTCATGATCCCTTTGTGGTCCATGGCTCCCGGGTTGGTCATGTTAAGTACGCCAGTCGTTCCCATTTCGATCAACTGCATGACGGCAGGCACAAAATCTTCAATGACGGTGCAGGAATTTACTACATTGATCATCTTTGGATATTTTACCAGCTTGTTGATCAGATTCTTGGGGTGCGATTTGCCCATGATCGGTATGCGTATGCGGAGCTGAAGGACATTTGGGAAGTCTTTAAGCATTTTTTCGCAAATGGCCCGACTGCGGGAATACATGGAGCCAAAATAGTTCGGTTCATCGTCTTCGGTCCAGCCATGGCGGTTGTTGTCTCCGTCATATACACAGCCGCTGCTCATCTGAGCCACTGTGATTCCTTTTTCATACGCTGCAGCAGCCACGTTCAGTGAGCCTCCCACATTTACCCCGTAGGTTTCGCTGGGGTGCTCCTCACACCAGTCTACATTGGGCTTTCCGGTGATGCCTGTGGCATTGATGATATAGTCCGGTGCCTCTTTTTCGATTGTTTTTTTGACTTCATCAAAATTGCGTACCTCAATCCTTGGATCAGCCACTTTATAACCTTTTTCAAGGAGTACCTCCTTTAAATGAGACCCGATGAACCCGGTGCTTCCAAGTAGTAGAATTTTCCTCATTTATTCAACTTCCTTTAATTCTTCGAGTTGCTCTCTTTCAATTTCAGCTAGTTCTTCTTCAAACTCATCTGCATAAAGGCCTGCTATTCGATCTCTCATTTCCTGAAAGTTGGGACTTTCTTTCAGCCCAAAAGCAGCGGTAAAAACATAGAATGCTGAAGCCAGTATCAGAATAGAGCCAGTAATACTTAAGATTAGTATGGCAATTACTTTCGCAAATTTCTCAAGTGCGCCAAAGACATCGCGAATGAGGTAGGCTATGGCCCTGATTACTGTTGCAAACACATCGAAAATGGCTTTGATGATGTTGCCAACGGCTACCAATAGGCCTTTTAATTGATTTCTTGCGGTTTTCTTCTTAGCCATGGCAGGTGATTAATTTGGTGGGTGCTCTGGGACTCGAACCCAGGACCAATAGCTTAAAAGGCTACTGC
>CBDUQG010000100.1:0-2628 GCA_965369305.1 uncultured bacterium | reverse complement strand
CTATTATATAATAAGTACTCAGATTTCCCTTATGAATCTTTCCACACCCCTTTCAGAGGCACTTAGTACCAAGAAGGAGTACATCAAGGCTCTTTCGGACATGGGGCTGAAAACAATTGAGGACTTGCTCCTCTATTTCCCCCGTGCATACGAAGATCTATCCGAATTTAAACCCCTTCATGAAGCTAAAGACGGTGAAGTGATCACAGCGAAAGGTTTTTTGCAGGGAATTAAACTCATTCCTACCAAAAACCGAAAGATGAAACTGGTGAAGGCCATGTTCTATGACCAAACTGGTTATGAGTCAGAAGCTGTCTGGTTCAATCAGCCTCACCTACTTCGAACACTTCCTATGGATCGAGAGGTGGTTGTTTCCGGGAAGGTGAAATGGAGCTATGGCAAGATCACTTTGCAAGGCCCGGTAGTCGAGAAATCTAAAGAAACTCAGATTCATGCCGGCACCACGGTTCCTACCTATCCGCAGCATGATGTCATTACGTCAAAATGGCTCAGGGAGAAGATTCACCCCCTCCTTTATTTGACCAAAGATCTTCCTGAAGTGCTGCCCGATGAAATTCTGGAGTCAGAAAAACTCATGCCCAAGTCGTTGGCTGTTCAAGAGATTCATTTTCCGAGTTCTAATGAAAAACTGGAAGCAGCCCGCGATCGATTGGGTTATGAGGAGCTTTTTTTACTCCAACTCAAGTCCCTCAAGACCAAGAAGGAATGGCAGGAAAGCCGTGCAGGGAATTCCGATTATGAGGGTATACCCCTTGATCCTGAATTCGTGAAACAGTTTTTTGCGACACTTCCTTTCACCCCTACCAACGCTCAGAAGATTGTTATTTATGAGATTCTGAAAGACATGGAGAAGCCTTTTCCGATGATGCGCCTTCTTGAGGGTGATGTGGGATCAGGTAAGACCATGGTGGCAGTAATGGCGGCTCTGCAGGCTGTGAAGCATGGTTATCAAGTTGCTATTATGGCGCCGACTGAGGTGTTGGCACGTCAGCATTTAGTGTCTTTTTCAAAATTCCTGGAGCCTTATCCGGACATCAATGTTCAGCTTTTAGTTGGCGCCCTGAAGACAGCTGAAAAAAGGCAGGTAATTGACGCTATTGCTAATGGCCAGGTAGATATTGCTGTTGGGACTCATGCTTTGATACAGGAATCCATCAACTTTGATCGTCTAGGTTTGGCTATTATTGATGAGCAACATCGTTTTGGCGTAAAGCAGCGAGAAATTCTCGCTATGCACGGTAGTCCGCATGTTCTTAATATGACAGCCACTCCGATTCCACGCACCCTGGCACGCGTTGCTTATGGTGATCAGGATTTATCGGTTATCAATGAAATGCCACCAGGCCGAATGCCTATTGAAACCAAGATTGTCCCCCCTGAGCATCGGCAACAGGTCTATCGATTTGTTGATGGTCGAATCGGAAGGGGTGAACAGGTTTATGTTATATGTCCGCTCATTGACGAATCGGATGTGCTTGAAGTGAAATCAGTGAAGAAGGAGTTCGAGCATTTGCAGGGCATTTTTCCTCAGCACAATGTAGGACTTTTACATGGAAAGATGAAATCAGAGGAAAAAGAAGCTGTGATGTCTGACTTTAAGGATAATAAAGTTCAGGTTCTGGTTTCAACGTCGGTCATTGAAGTTGGCGTAGATGTTCCCAACGCCACCATTATGCTTATCGAAGGCGCAGAGCGTTTCGGCCTATCTCAACTACATCAGTTCCGCGGCCGTGTTGGGCGTGGCAAGGTTCAGTCCTACTGTTTCCTTTATACAAATGCTACTTCGGAGCAAAGCTTTAATCGTTTGAGGGCTATGCAGGATCATACCGATGGTTTTATGCTGGCTGAAATAGATCTGAAGCTTCGTGGTCCAGGTGAGGTTTACGGGGTCCGGCAGTCAGGCCTTCCTGATTTGAAGGTGGCAAACTTAATGAATGGAATTCTTCTTGATCGGGTGCGTAAAGCAGCAGAGAAGTTTATGGAGGCCACGGGCCTTAAGTAATTAGATACTAAAAAAGCCCGCGAGGAGCGGGCTTTTTTGATTCTTTGAGAATGGATTATCCAGATACACACATGGTAGCTGTTGTTCCTCCAGGAACTTCACATCCACCGTCGTCGGTGAATACTTCGGTTCCTTCAGAGATTACGTAGATGCGAGGTACACTACCGCTAGTGTCCTGACATACATGGTAACCGGTTCCGGTTGCATCAAATGTGCTGGTTGGATCGATTGGAATTTCTCTTAGGTAAGAAGGTACGAGTGTACCTGAACAGTCGTAAGCAGTTGCCGCTGTTCCAAGTTCAAGGGCTCCTTCGAAGCCACCATTACCTACACCAATACCATTGCCGTCTGTATCACACTCTGGAATGGCAGTTGCTACTGAGTTAACAGTACACTGTGGTAGTGCTCCTCTTGCGGTTGGAGAAGTTTGATACTGATAGATTGCACTAAGAATAGTACCGATCTCAGATTTACGCTCTGAGTCGTTAGCCTTACCAAATTGTTCGGCAGGGTTAACAGCCACTAATACGATACCTGCCAAGATGGCGATGATACCAATAACGATTAGAAGCTCAATCAAGGTGAAACCTTTGAGTCCTTTATTT
>CBDUQG010000099.1:0-2692 GCA_965369305.1 uncultured bacterium | reverse complement strand
GCATCACTCGCCTTTGGCTTAAAGATGGTCCAGGTAGCATTGAGGATCTAAACGAACTGGTGAATAGCATTAGCACAGATGCCCAATGCTACATTGAAACTGAAGAATCCCTTAGCATTGCCCCTTACAGCCGCCCAGAGGGCCTTGGAGCTGAGCTCATGCTTAAGAAAGTTCGTTATCCTGCATTCGATTCTTCGGCCGATAAACTGCTTCAGGTTTTAAGGGCTGCCAGCGCTGATTTGAGTAAAACCCCTGACTTGGAAGAAAAGGTTGGTGCCGACCCGACGCTTCAGGAACTGCTCAGGGATTTTGATGGGCAGGAGGGGGACATGGCTCAGGGAATTCTTGAGCGATTCCTTCAACTAAAAAGTGAAGGGGCTGAAGTAGGTACTTTTGATGACTATTTGGATTCCATACTCAAGAAAGTTCAGGCGAATTGTGATACCAGCCTCTACCAGAGACTATTGCGTTGGAGCGAGCGAAAGACGATTCAAGTGGCAGTTGCCCCGCCTTCTGCTCCCGTGCCTCCTGAAATCCGCACCTTTCGCCATACTATACCGATTGAGTATATGGCGGATGCCCTTAAAGGTAAGCCAGGCCCAAGAGCACTGGATTTAAGTAGCCTGAAAGAGGTCACAGTTCCTCATGTTTTTGAAAAAGAGAGGCACGCCACCGAAGCGGGCACCATGACTAAAATTGTTTACGCCATGCAAGGATCAATCATTGAGGTTGCGGATGGATCTAAAGTGGATCTATTCATGGCCAATAATAATGTCATGATCAGGCTTATGGGAGATAATGCCCATGTTCGCATTCAGAAGATAACGCAAAACTGCAAAAGGCTTCAGCTCATGGGGAAGTATGGTGAAACAATTATTGGCGGCGATAATGTAGAGCTAGGCGAAGGCGTCGAAAAAGTGCTGGCTGGCTAAGAAGCATCCCTCAGCCTCATGTTTCGTTCTATCTTACGCTTAACTGCCTTGCTTTTTTGGTAATCAGCCAGTTTTTGCAGCTGTAATATTTTGACGTTCAAATAGTCATAGGCGCGTCCCTCCAGATTGTCTCGGACACTCATCAAGTAGTTGATGCTGCCTGGGTTAGCCAGCTCATTCTTGAGGAGACGATCAATCTGATTCTGCTGACCAGTCCAGCTGTCATAGATGTAGATTCTATTGATGAGTTCAGCCATCTTGAGCTCTTCAGCACTTGGCTCTACGTTTGCGGAGGCCAATTCTGGTATGAGCGGCAAGGCGGAAGCCAATGTCTGTTCAACGTTTTCTTCAGCTGCTTCGGAAGCAGACTGCACCATGGCAACCAGGTCACCAGTGAGGTTGTTTCCTTCGCCTAATTTTCCTGAAAGGGCTGTGAGTAGGACGAGCTCCTCCTGCCTGAGTTCGAGAATGTTCTGTAGAACTTCTTTTTTATTCTCTTCGTCCTCGATGGAATCAACGGCTGCAAGTGCGTCACTTTCGCCCAATTGATGAGTGGCTAGACGTTCTTTAGCTGACTCAATGTCACCGTCTTCAACAAGCATCTGGACGTCCTGAAGACGCTGGACGGAATTGGCGAGCCTTAGTTTTTCAAGCTCAATCGGATCATCTTCAAAGATTTCGGCTGTTTGGTGGAGCGCCTCTTTTACCAGTCCGGTCGAAGAATCATTGGAAAGTTCTGCTGTAATAGCCTTCTGGTGAGGCGTAATAAGCTTGTAGGCCAGCTCTTTTTCGCCCTTAGCTTCAGCAATCTGACGAGCTAGACTTTGGTAAGCCATGAGCGCCTCACGACCTTTCTGTTCTTCGCCCAGTTCAAAGAGAACCAGCGCTTCGTTTAGCCTGCGGTTGGCGAGCTCAACAAGTACATCCACATCTGAATCTGAGCTGAAGGCCAGCATCAGTCGCTCTTTAGTCTGCTTGATCGGGTAGAGCATTTGCCCAGGGAGTGTTCCGGCTGTGAGAGAAAGACGTTGAATTCCGTTCTCACGTAGATTGGTTAGGTGCTCACTATCACGGTGTAGGTTGTTCTGGACCCAGCTATTGGCTAAATCCTGCTGAGTGAGGCTGTCAGTTGTGATGACTGGTCGGTTGCCGCCAGTCGCATGAATGGTAGCCTTTTGGTCTTCGCTAAGCTTAATGGTATTGATGGCCGCTCTTGTTTCTGCCATCAGGCTGGTAAGTTCAACCTTGTTTCTGAGAACAAAGGCGGATGTTGGTTCGCCCAACTTGGTTGAAACATTGAAGGTTCCGCTTAGAGTCTTGAGTAGGGCGTCTCGGGTGGACAGAGTAAAGCCGGCAAAGCCATCTGCCACATTCAAAGTCTGAACCCAAGCAGCTCCTTCGTGCAAAGCTGTTTCAATCATTCCCTGCCTTGCAAAGGTAGGACTAACAGTTAATTGGCTGATGAGCAGGGTGCTGTTTTCAGCTAATCGCAGCTGAGTGTCGTCAAAAAAGTGGACAACAACTTCAGAGTCATCACCCACTCTAATCAAATCACCCGCCTGTACTTCGATGATATCACTGACATCTTCCCAAACGATGAGGTCGGCATGCTTAATGGATGCTGTTCCGGTTAGAACCTCCAGATATGAATCATCAGAGGCTTCCACAACGGTGTTTCCTTCAACGAAGAACAGGGTGGAAGTGACCGCAATAAGCATAACCATGGTGGAAGCCACCACACGCTGCGTGTAGCGCAGGAA
>CBDUQG010000098.1:0-2726 GCA_965369305.1 uncultured bacterium | reverse complement strand
CTCTACCTCAAACTCATTCACGAAAACTCCACCAACTTTTCGGTCTTTCTGAATTGTGGTGATTTTCAGATCGTTTCAAATTCACCCGAGCGACTATTTAAGTTAGAAAAAAATACCCTCATCACTCAGCCCATCAAAGGGACCATGCCCAAGAAAGGGGGGAAGAAAAATTTAGAAAAACTCCTAAGTAGCGAAAAAGAACGAGCCGAGCTCGACATGATCACCGACCTCGAAAGAAATGATGTAGGGCGGGTTTGCAAGTACGGCACTCTCAAGCTAACCAAAGAACGTGAAGTCATGGAGTTGCCTAATTTGTGGCACACCTACTCCGAGGTTCAAGGAAAGGTGCCGCGTGGTACCAAGCGAGCCGATGTGATTAAGGCCATGTTCCCAGGTGGCTCTATTACTGGTTGTCCTAAAATCAGAGCCATGGAGTACATCGAAAAACTCGAAAAACTTCCCCGCAACATCTTCACTGGTTCCATTTTCTTTTTGGGGCAAGGGGTGCTCGATTCAAGTATCTGCATCCGTACTGCCCTCATCAAAGATGGCTACATCGAATATTGGGCCGGAGGGGGCATTGTCGCTGATTCGGATCCTGAAGCCGAATACGCCGAGTGCTTGTTGAAGGCAGAGCGATTCTTGGGTATACTGTAACTCCAAAAGGGCTTTAGCATTTAATGGGCTAAGGACATGGTTATATCCATCAACGGTAAAATCGTCGACGAAAAGAAGGCCTGCATTCCGGTCACCAGTAATGCCTATCTTTTTGGCTATGCGGTCTTTGAAACCATCCGCACCTACAACAAAAAGGTCTTCAGGCTCGATGATCACCTGGGACGTCTTTATATTTCCGCCGACATCATCGGCTTCAAGCCCAAGTGGACGCTCAAAAAGACTTACGCTGAAGTGGTAAAGGTGCTTGAGGCAAGCAAGCGGTGGAAGGAAGTCAAAATGCGCATAATCCTCACTGGAGACGACCTGATCATCATGGTTGAAAAGATTCAGGAGAAACCGGCTGAAATGTACAAGAAAGGGGTGAAAGCTGTCTCTTTTCACGGTAAACGCAATCTGCCTCATGCCAAAAAGCTGGCGGACGTCTTTTCTTACGTCGCCAAAAAATACGCCCAGTCATGTGGTGCTTACGAATCCATACTAGTCGACCCAAAAACTTACGTCCGTGAATGCGCTTATGCCAACATCTTCTGGGTCAACGGCGGCGAAGTTTATACTACGAACAAAGAAGTCCTCTTCGGCATTACCCGAGAAACTGTCTGTGAACTAGCAGACGGCTGTAAGTTCGAAGGCATCAAGTTCAAATCCCTGATGAACGCTGACGAGATCTTCATCACTCAGACCACTTCAGGCATTCTTCCTGTCACCGAAATCAACGGCCAAAAAATCGGCAACGGTCGCCCTGGGCCGATCACCAAAAAGCTCATGAAAAAATTCGATAAGCTGGTTTGGGGAAAGGTTAAGCGCTAGCCACAACCCTTACAACTCCCACATTTATTTGCGCCTGGCTTTCGGTTTTTCCAATCCAGGTATTTTTTAGGCACAGGAGGTAGACCCATTTTCTCCCGAAGAGTGAGGCCAGTTTTCGTGATGGCTAATCCACCAAGGGCTGTCTCCCGGATCGATTCATTCATGGTGGCACTGATATTCATCATCGCCTCCGTCACCTCGTCCATCGGAATAAAGCTTTCGACTCCCAGCATGCTCATATCACTGGCGCTCATGGCGCTGGTAGCGCCAATAGCATTACGCTTTACACAAGGTACTTCAACTAGCCCACCAAGCGGGTCACAGGCAAGGCCCAGCATATTTTTTAGGGCGAGTGCTGCAGCGTTCACGCATTGTTCAGGCGTTCCGCCACGCATCTCAGTCACTCCCGCTGCCGCCATAGCTGCACCCACACCCACTTCAGCTTGGCAGCCAGCTTTGGCGGCTGAAACGGTTCCACCATGTTCCAAAATCGCAATTCCAATCGCCGAGGCAGTGAAAAGAGCGTTCAGCATCTTTCGTTTACTGGACTTCATGTGCTCGTAGGTCGAAAAGAGGACACCAGGCACCACTCCACTTCCTCCTGCCGTTGGAAAAGCCACGATTCGGCCCATACGGGCATTCTGTTCATTGGTAGCAATGGCGTAGGCCATGGCGCGAATGGCTACTTTGCCATGGAGCATTTTGCCCGACTTCTTAATTCCTTTGTAGACCTTGTGGGCAGAGGTTCCTGTCAGCCCATACTTTGATTTTGCATTCGATTTCACACCGATCTGAATCGCTTCCCACATGGTGTCACGGACCTGCTTCATCTTATTACGTACCCAGGGTTTGCTCTTTTTAAACATCTCCATTTCACGTTTGATGGCCACCTGGGAAATCGGCAGTTTCTCTTTTTTGCATATCTCGAGTAATTCCTGGCAATTCTTGAATTGGTATTTCATTTCATGAGTTTAGTTAGCGATCTGACAAAATGGATCCCCGGCAGCTTCTCCAGCTCTAATACTTGTGGCAGCTTGAGGTAGTTGTCTTCAATGTTAAGCACCGTAATACACTTCTTTTTATTCCTGACGTCACAAAAAGTCTGCTTGTCAGCAATCGGAATACTCCAGTCAATAAGCTGTCCATAAAGCGGGTGAAGCACGTTGTCCGGTTTGATGTTATGGCCCACAATAATCGAAAAGAAACGTCCTGCCATCATTTCAAAATCCACGGGCACATCA
>CBDUQG010000097.1:0-2865 GCA_965369305.1 uncultured bacterium | reverse complement strand
CGCCTTATTCCTGCGATTGCGTTGTTTGCTTTTAGGCTGCATTGTCTTCACATTACTGAGCCCGTGCTGCTTGCTGGCGTGTCGATTAGTCATAAGACGATTAAAACGCAAAAAAATTCAAAAAAACTGGTGAGAAGTCTAATCTACCCATAATTGACTGTCAAGAATTTTCTTTTAAAACCCACAAAAGATTAGAAATCCAGTTCTATGACTGTCGGACAGTGGTCAGAACCCATCACGTCCGGCATGGTATAAGCATCTTTTAGATGCTTTTTAAGCTCTTTTTGTAGAAAGAAGTAGTCAATCCTCCAGCCCACATTCCTTTCACGAGCCCCGGAACGCATAGACCACCAGGTGTAGAGATCAGGCTCTTGGTGAAACTCACGCAAGCTGTCTATATAGCCTTTTTCAACAACTCGATCAATCCACTTACGTTCGATGGGCAAGAAACCTGAAATGTCCTCATTCTGCTTAGGTCTGGCCAGGTCTATCTCTTTGTGAGCTGTATTCACATCACCGCAAAAAATAATCTTCTTCCCCTTCTTCTTAAGGGCTTCAATATGCTTTAAAAAGGCCTCATAAAACTCCAGCTTGTAGTTCAGGCGGTCAGAACTCTGCTTTCCATTAGGAAAATAGACATTAAATAGAATGAAGCTCTTGAACTCTGTCACCACTGTACGCCCCTCTTGGTCGAATTTCTCAATCCCGAAGCCATCAGAAGTCGAAATGGGCTCCTCTTTTGTATAAGTAACCACCCCGGAATACCCCTTTTTGACTGTCGAGGAACTAAAATAAGCCTTATAGCCATTTGGATGGGTGAGGCCCGGGCCTAGCTGCCCAGGATTTGCCTTGGTTTCTTGGAGGCAAAGAACATCAGGTGACTCCTTCTCAAACCACTTGAGAAAGCCCTTTCTCTCAACTGCGCGAATACCGTTAACGTTCCAGGAAATGAGCTTCATATGATAAGATAATTTTAAATTTAGCTCATCATATCATATTGAAGCCTTAAGCACTTAATTAAGCCAAAAAACCATGAAAATTAAGCCAACAGCCTGGCTCCTTGCATCAATCTTCCTTTTAAGTGGGTGCAGCGCCGGAAATCAGGAAATAAGCAGTGAATGTCCACTCTTGGGAAGCGCCTTTTATCCGGGCGCTCTAATCAGCCAGGATGCAGGCCAATATATTCAAAACTATCAGGAAAACCTAGCTCTGTTCCATTTTGGCGACAGCATCCCTTGGATGACTCTAGCGAAGTGTGAAAATGTGGATGATTGTGAGTTAACAGGCAAGGAAAAACTAGCCTACGACGAGCTTAAAGAAGTGATGGATCAACTCGCACTACATGCCAAATCCGGAAAAAGGAAGGTCTACCTATCCGTAAGCCCCATCAATAATGACCGAAATGGCGTGGCTACTAGCTGGGAATCTGAAGCTAATCAGGGCTTTAGTCCACCGGCCACTGTTTTCTCCGACGAAAAGGTCAGAAACCTATATAAGAAGTGGGTTAGCTATTTGGTCGGCAAACTGAAGCCGGACTACCTTTCACAAGGAATAGAGTTCAACATGTACGTAAATTCAAAACCAAATGACTCAGAGAATCTGATTTCACTACTAAGTGAAGTAAAAGCTGAGAATGAGTCAAAAACTCAGGTCATTGGCCCGAGCATCCAGTGGGAATTCTTTAAAGAGTCCCCCATTTCGCCTAACTGGGATGCTCTGGGAAGCGGGTTTGCCTTCTCGACCTATCCGCACATCCTGCAGCCATCGGACCTAAGCATTAGTCAGACACACTATAACTTTGAAGAATTCGGCCTAAATCTTGGCGAGAAACCACTTTTTATTTCTGAGGCTGGTGTCAGTCATGAATACCAGGAAATGCTCCTAGAAAGTCTATTTAGCCTAAAAGAGAAAGGTGATCTACAGGGCGTAATCTGGTTCTTCAAGGAAGATGCTGAAGGCTTTTTTAGCCAGCTACCAAACAGCTATCCCTTCACGGTATTCCAGAAGAATGGGCTATATAGCGACAGTGGAAGTAAAAATCCCGGCGCCACACGTTGGGAAGCCAAGCTTAATTGCTCCGGTTGAATATTGACAATAGGTAAAAAATAACCTATAAATACGCGCTAACTAAAAGGATTTGCTCTTTAAGACCACGTTTAGTAGGGAGAAATCTGCTTATCCAAATGGCTCTGATTCCAATTTTATTGGGAAGGAGCCTACTGATAAACAGGTAAACTCTCTATTTAAGCTTACTTGGAAACAACAAAGCTCAACGAAAGGACGGAAAATATGAACGAAAAAGAAGGTGATAGTTTGACTGAAGTCAGCTGGGAAACCATCAGCAAGCTTGCCGAGCGAGCTGCAGTGACCTATCAAGAAGTAGTGGAAGGAAGGCAGGGTGAGCCTGAAACGGATGACTCCAGCCAACCACAGTTCAATGCTCTTCAAATGAGCTTCGAACACTTGATGTCAACTCTCGTGGAAATGAAGGATTCTGGCACCGATCCAACGTCGGATGACCCAGAAACAAATGGCATGTGGGAGAAAGTTGGAGCATTCCTCCGCGATCACGCCGAAGTGCTACGCAAGATCAGGGAGGGAGTGGAGCAAAGCAGTCCCTCTTCCGCTCTTCTGGAGCGCTACGACGGCGAGATTGACACGATGATTCTTCAGCTCAAAGTACTCTCCGGAGGCACCCTCGACACACATGTTCCAAGCAAGCAATAGCTCAGAGAGCAAAAACGGATCAGCCATGGCTGATCCGTTTTTCACAATGCAGAAAGATAAAATAGTTGAGTGAGAAATTTTCATGAGCCCGCGAGGCAGACCCTGAGCTGACATGTGCAGTGAAGGAAGCGGCGAAGC
>CBDUQG010000096.1:0-2956 GCA_965369305.1 uncultured bacterium | reverse complement strand
TTCGAGCATAATTTAAATTTTTGTTTTTTCCATTGTAACATGCCACGTCGCATTCCAGCAACTTTAATCTTAGCTGTTTCTGCTCTTCTGAGCAGGCTACTTGGTCTCGTTCGAGACCATCTTCTGGCCCGTACGTTTGGGGCGAGTTCTGGTGAGGGTATTTTTAATCTCGATGCCTACTATGCGGCTTTTCGAATCCCCGACCTACTTTATAACCTGCTCATCTTTGGGGCTATTTCAGCTGCCTTTATTCCCCTTTTTACTCAGTATAAAAAATCGGGCCAGCGCGAAAAAGCCTGGGAGTTTGCCAGCAATATGCTCCACCTACTTCTGATTCTAATTTTGCTGGTAGCGGGGGTTGCCTACCTTTTTGCTCCTCAGCTTGCCAACCTAGTGGCGGCTGGTTTCGAGCCGGAAGCTTTTGATCTGACCGTTCGTCTGATGCGTATCATGCTTCTTTCTCCGATTATTTTTACCTTTTCGGCCATATTTATCAGTATCCAAGACAGCTTTAAGGTTTTCTTCTGGAGAAGTTTGGCACCCCTTTTTTATAACGTGGGGATCATCTTCGGGATTCTCTACTTCGCTTCTGATTTTGGTGTAGTGGGCGTGACGTGGGGAGTGATCATCGGCGCGCTGCTCCAGTTACTTGTTCAACTGCCCGCTCTTAAAGCTGTTCACTACAAGCATGTTTGGCTCCTGGATTCCAAACGGCCGGACGTTCGCAAGGCATTTAAGCTTATTGTGCCTCGGGTGGTGGGCCTTTCCCTTACTCAATTCACACTGATCATCAATACCCTCATCGCCAGTTTTTTGATGACGGGGTCTATCACCATTTTTTATCTGGCTGATAATCTGCAGGCGGTGCCACTTGGTATTATTGGTATTTCCTTTGCTATCACTTCTTTTGCCACGCTCTCTGAATTAGCCATGGAAGAAACACCGGTTAAATTTGAAAAAGAAATATCAACGGTGGCTCACAAGGTTCTGTTTCTTATCATTCCAGCAACGCTGGGCATGCTCTTTCTTCGCAAGCGGATCATTGATGTGATTCTGGTAGCTGGGAAATTCACTACCTCAGACGCGGCGATTTTGCAGGGTGTGCTAGCTTTTCTTTTGCTCTCTCTTTTTGCACAGTCTCTCATACCGCTTTTTAGCCGTGGGTTTTATGCTTACGAAAACACTAAAACACCCGTAATCACTGCAGTGCTTGGTTCCTTGGTCAGTGTGGGCGGCAGCTATTTCCTGGCGCTCAAAATAGGTCTTGGGGTCATGGGAATCGGGCTGGCTTTTACGGTCGGTAACATTCTGAATTTCCTTCTTTTGTATCTATTTATGTGTCAGAAAGTGAAAGCTCAGATTTTTGATTGGCTTAGCATATTTAAAATGCTCTTGGCAGGAGTATTCATGTTCGGCACTCTAACGCTCGCAGCGAGTCATATGGCCTATGGTGCCAGGTTGATTGATCGTATGGGTGAATTAGCACTCCTCACCCTGATAGGAATGATCAGTTATTTTTTGGCGGCGCGCGCCTTGAAAATCCCTGAGCTCAAAATGATTCTCAGGCGATAGCTAGAGAGCGTTTACAATTTCTTTAAACTGCTTGCCGCGCTGTTTGGCATTTTTAAACATGTCAAAACTCGCGCAGGCAGGGGACAACACAATGTTGTAATTTGGTCCGGCTTTTTCAATGGCGGCTTTTATGATGCTTTCAAAATCTTTGGACTCGTCATCATGCAAAATCAGATATTCACCGTTCTCAGCCTCGAGGGCTTCCCGAATGCGCGAACCTTCTTCCCCATACAAAACAACTCGGGTGTCGGTTTCAATGATGTGATGGGTCAGAAATCCGAACTCCGCATTCTTTGAGCTACCACCCAGCAGTAATAGCAGGTTGCCTTCCGGGAACTGGTTGATGGCTACCTTAGCTGACTCAGGGGTGGTGCAGGCAGAATCGTTATAAAACTTTATTCCATTTACTTCACGTACAAATTCCAGGCGGTGCTCGGCCCCCTTAAATTCTGACAGCTCTTTTTTGATGAGTACTGGCTCGACTTTGTGAATAAGGCTGATGGCGACTGCACACAGAATATTGTCTGGATGAGTTTTAACCTTAAGGTCACTCTTGCTTAGAATTGTGGTTTCAGCATCATCTATTCTGGCTACCAAATTGTCCTCCTTCCAGGTGACCCAAGCATTACCTTTGTCTTCTCCAAGCCAGAAAATTTTGCCAGGTGTCTTTTTTCCAAGACGCGCGCTGTTTTCATCATTCTTATTAAGCACACACCAGTCTGTGTGCTTCTGGTGTGCAATCAAATTGGTTTTGGCATGAGCGTAGTCTTCAAGATTTTCGTGCCAGTCCAGATGATTCGGAGTGATATTTAGAACGGCTGAAATATGGGGAGACTCCAAAATATCTGCAAACTGAAAACTCGATACTTCCATCAAAATAGGATCTTCTGGACGATCAATTGCTTCTTGTAAAACGGGTTTCCGGTCATTACCTCCAACAATAAGCTTGTCTTTGTAGTGGGCTTTCAGCACGGCTTCGATCATGGCTACAGTGGTTGTTTTACCATTGCTGCCAGTAACAGCTGTCAGGCGCTCCCGACCTGCTTCCAGTGTGAGCTCGGTCATGGATGTGATGGTGACACCGACTCCTTTAGCTTCTTTGATGCCCGGTAAATCGTAATGCACGCTTGGACTTCGGATGATTGTTCCGAACTCACTCAGGTCACTGAAGGAGTTTTCGCCTAAGTTTGATTTGAGCTCCTCGGGAATTTCGATTGATTCATTCTCATCACAAATGGTGATGTCATGAATGCCCTGAGCTTTCAAAAAATCATAGGCAGCCCTTCCTTCAACTCCAAAGCCGAGAATGGCTACCGGCGCTTTAATACTGGTTTTCATAAGCGAATTATAGCGGAATCAAATGGTGATTACGACACAATATGGC
>CBDUQG010000095.1:0-3013 GCA_965369305.1 uncultured bacterium | reverse complement strand
ATATAAAGAAAACCAAAAAAACAGAGTTCTTCGAACTCGATGACTTCGTCATTGAGCTTAACGAGATTCGCGGGCTTGGCTACTATCTAGAAATAGAGCGCCTGGTCGCCGACCCAAAAGAAGTCGCTCAGACCAAGAAAGAACTCATTCAACTATTTAAACGCTTCGGGTATTCTGAGAAGCAGTTCGAACCAAAGCGCTACCTGGAACTATTAGGCCATGTTTAAACTATTCCGCAAAAAAACAAAGGACGATGCCATCCTGGCACTCGACATAGGAACCGAGATTGTTAAGGCTGCCATCTTCACCATTGAAGAAAAGCAAAGCGCCTCGGGTGAAATCATCGGCAAAAGGGCCATTGTTAAGGGTTTTGGAAAGATTCGTCAACGTTTGGGGGACATCCAAAATGGAGTTGTCACCGATATTGCCAGTGTGGTTCATAATTGCAAAGAAGCCATTCGCATCGCCAGTCAGGAATCTGGCTTAGTGCCCAGCCAGATGGTCATGGGGATTGCAGGTGAGTTTGTGAAAGGGGCAACGAGCACCATCACCTACACACGCGATGAACATGATGCCAAGATCAACCTGACCGAGCTTCGCAACATCGTTCATAAGCTCCAGTGGAGAGCCTTTGCGGAAGTCAGAAAACAGCTCAGTAATGAAACCGGCTACCCGGAAATTGACATTAAACTGGTCAACACAGCGATTGTTGATGTACGAATTGATGGCTACAAGGTGACAAATCCACTCGGTTTCCAGGGCAAGAAGGTTCAGATGAGCATCTTTAACTCCTTTGCGCCGCTGGTGCATTTTAGCGCCCTGCAGAATATTGCAGAGGAACTAGATATCGATCTTCTGAGTATTGTTTCTGAGCCTTATGCCGTGGCACGTTGTCTGGATTTTGAAGACGGGAATGTGTCCGCGATCTTCATTGATATTGGTGGTGGAACCACTGACATTGCGGTCGTTGAAAACGGCGCGGTCGTTGGCACAAAGATGTTTGCCCTGGGAGGTCGCACCTTCACCAAACGCCTGGCTGTAGAGCTGAACATTTCCTTCCAGGAAGCCGAAAAGCTCAAGATTGCCTATACCGCTGACAAGCTGGAGCAGAAATCCAAGAAAATCATCACTGACATCATTAAGAACGATACCGAAGTCTGGCTCGAAGGAGTTATTCTGTCGTTAGCAGACTTCAAGGACATTGATGTCCTACCCTCACGCATTCTCCTTTGCGGAGGTGGGACGCATTTGGGTGAAATCAAGGAAACGCTAAATGAAACCAAATGGTACAAAAAGCTGCATTTCGGACGAACGCCACAGGCCACCTTCATGAAACCATCAGACGTTGGAAACGTGATTGATGAGAGCAAGAAAATCAAAGACCAGCAAGACATTACGCCAATGAGTCTCGTGAACATCGGTATTGAGCTGGCAGGGGAGGAGACTGTCACTCAAAAGGCGCTTAGGAAGGTAATTGGTATCATGAAGGTGTAGAATAATTGACATATATTCATTAAGTGATATAATGCAATTAACTACATCATTACATATTCATGAGGAAGTTTCCTGAACTAAAGAGGGTACTTGCACGAGCGATAGGTACAAAGAGAACTCAGCTAAGGGCACAAAAAGCTGTCGAACGGCATTTTGAAGATGTACAAGGAATCAGAATCCTGCCAAGTGTGATCAGGGAGTTAGAAGGGCAGGGGGGTGAGGACATAAAGGGATTGATTCGTCGTAGTGATGCTGCAAAAGCAAGAGCTATCTTTCTGATAAGCGGTATTGAAAGCTACAGCGATGTTGTTGGCCATGGTATGCCGAGGCTTTTTAACATGACTCAAGGGGGGATTGATGTCAGAAGTCAGATCGACCAAGCTCTTAGAGACATGGAAAATGAAGGGGTAGACGAAAAAGTCATGGAAGGCTTGAGAAGCAGACGAGCCAGAGAGGATTTTAGTGACCCAGTCGAGAAAGTTGAAATGAGCGAGTATCAAAAGCGAATTATAAAGGCGGTGCATGATGAGTACTTCGCCGGTGAAGAGATGGATGTTCAAGCCATTGTAAATGCAAATGAAAATGATCTACTGGAGTCAGTTAAGCTCGGTGGACCAAATACAGCGCTTGTTGTATATGCACATTCGGCCAAGGGCATGGTTAGTATGACCGGAAGGGTCGTTCGAAATGCTGAAATCCCACGTCCCAATGAAAAGCTAAGGGCATTTATAATGCACGGTTGTGGCGGAGAGCTGGAGGGAACCTCAGAAGATCAAATAATGGGACAAGACCTCGCTGAAAATGTTCATGCACCAAAAAGAAACATCAGACCTCGTGAATTGATGCGTGATATTTTTAGCAGGAGAGGATAAACAAGCGCTCTTTTTAATCCCGTACAATGTATCTTGTACGGAATAAATATAAGCCTTTTGGCCTAGCTGATATCATCAGCCCTTATGATGAGACGTCTTAAAGTTGTCCCTACCGGCGTACATGTCATCAAAGTAGAGATCTTTTTATCGTGAGGCTGTTGAAGAACATTTACATTGTCCGGGTTTACTTCAAACTTTTCGCGGACCACATAAGTGTATTTCTTTTGGTTGTAATACACATAGTATTGATCCCCGATTTCAAGCTGTCCTAGAACAGCAAATACATCCTTGTAAGCACCTGGGTCCCATGGATAGTAAGAGCTGTGTCCGGTGATAAATACGTTACCGTTCTGGCCAGGGGCCGCGGTACCAGGGTAGTGAACTACTCCATCACGTAGGCCGTCCTGGATTTGCTTTTCAAGATCAGACCAATTCTCCCCTTCAATATTCTCGGTACTCATGTTAACTAGCGGCACACTTTTACCAAGCTTAGGGATAACAAGGCGATTATCGGTTGGCACCACTGGTTGATCCAGCCAGTCATAGCTTTTTTGAGTCTCCTTCTCCCCTTCAAGGACCGGCAAAAGCAGTTCAGGATCAATACCAGTCTCAGTTGTGGCCTGAAGGACCTCCTTAGCCTCAAGTGT
>CBDUQG010000094.1:0-3106 GCA_965369305.1 uncultured bacterium | reverse complement strand
AGTATTCCTAGCCACCCCTCACCCCATAGCTGCACAAATACTGAAGAGCCTCGGAAACATGTTGAGTACGAATCACGTCCGACAGCTCCAGATCAGCAATAGTGCGCGCGACTTTTATAGCTCGATAATAGGCCCTGGCCGATAGCTGATAATGATCAGCGATTTGATGAAGTAGTTTCCTGCCACCCTCTTCTAGCGGGCATAATTTATCAATAAGACGATTGCTTATTTCGGTATTTCTGGTTAGGCCGAAAGGTTTGAGTCGGGCCATCTGAATGCTGTAAGCATGATTAACTCTTGCCTTGATCTGGGCAGAATTTTCACAAGCATCGTCAGAATCTAAAACCGAATAATGATCAACAGGCTCAACGTTCAGCCGAATATCAATGCGGTCCAGAAACGGCCCCGAGAGCTTCTTGTAATACTGATTAACCCGCCACGTGGGGCACTCGCACCGACCCTTAAATTTCTCAACTCCATGATACCCACAAGGACAAGGGTTCATGGCTCCCACTAAAGTAAACTGGGCAGGATAAGTAACTCGCGCCTTCGCTCGGCTCACCGTGATCATGCGGTCCTCCATGGGCTGACGAAGTACTTCAATCACGGGAATCGGAAACTCAGCAATTTCGTCCATAAAAAGCACGCCACGATGAGCCAGGGTGATTTCACCGGGCATAGGAACCGAGCCTCCGCCCACAATACTCACAGCCGAAGCAGTATGGTGAACGGGCCTGAAGGGTCGTCTCATCATCAGTGGTTGCGATTTAGGTAGCAATCCAGCCACTGAATAAATCTTGGTCACCTCCAGCATCTCTTCCTGACTCATGTCGGGCAGAATACCACTAAAAGCTTTAGCCATAAGGGTCTTGCCGGCTCCCGGAGCACCGTTCATCAAAATATTATGCCCGCCCGCCGCCGCTATCTCCAGAGCCCTCTTTGCCTGCTTTTGACCTTTTATCACCGTCATGTCCACCAATGAAATGCTCTTCTGCTGAGAAAATAAGGGCTCTTGTGGAATTGGGCTAAGCATCTTATTCAAATACATGATGGCCTCTTTCAGATGTCCAATTGGAACAATTTCCACACCCTTGATAATGGAGGCTTCTTTCGCATTATCTTTAGGTAGAAAAATGCGCCTGAATCCATGATTCTTGGCAAATTCCACGCTCACCAAAATCCCATGGATAGGTCGGACAGCACCGTTTAAAGCCAATTCGCCCAAAAAAATCGTGTCCTCAAAACTGTCATCCGGAATCAACTTCGAAAAGGCAATCAGACCCAGGGCCATAGGCAGGTCATAGCGCGGCCCTACCTTCCTCAAATCCGCTGGCGCCAGATTCACGACAATTTTACCTCTTGGAAGAGCAAAGCCGGCATTTTTCACGGCGCTCATCACGCGCTCTTTAGCTTCCATCACGGCTGCATCGGGCAGTCCTACAATCGAAAAGCTGGGGATGCTCATGCGAGTGTCCACTTCAATTTCAACAAGCTGCCCATCCAGCCCGGATAGCTCCACACTATAAATCTTTGATGACATAATACAAATTCACTTTAATACTAAAAAATTCTTCTAAATACTTATTTCTCAATGCGAGGGGACTTTATAGCATGGTATTTTGAAAGGTGTCAAACCAGCAAATGACTCAAGCAGATCAAAAATTCATGGCGCAGGCGCTCAAACTTGCTGCCAAAGGCGGACGAACGGTTGCACCAAATCCAATGGTGGGTGCCGTTGTTGTCAAAAGCGGAAAAGTCATCGGCAAAGGATATCACCAAAAATTTGGCGGCCCTCATGCAGAAGTGTTGGCCATCAAATCCGTCAAACGCAAGGCTGATCTTCAAGGTGCCACACTCTACGTCACGCTCGAACCTTGTCGTCATCATGGCAAAACTCCACCGTGTCTCGACCTGGTTCAATCAGTTGGCATCACGCGTATTATCTGCGGCTCTCGCGACCCTTTTCAGAAAGGCCGACGCCCTAAAGACATACAATTCATAACGGGCGCAGTAGCCAAAAAGTGTGAAGACTTAAATAAATTCTTCTTCACCTGGGTCACCAAAAAACGACCCTACATTACGGTCAAAATTGCCACCTCAGCCGACGGCTTCATTGCCGGTCCTGAAGGTCAACAGGTCCACTTCACTTCCAAAGCCCAGAATAAATACGTCCATCAACTTCGCGCAAAGCACCAGGCCATTATGGTCGGATCCGGCACGGTGCTGGCTGACGACCCTCGACTCACCGTCCGCCATATCAAGGGCCAAAATCCACTTCGCATCATTCTTGATTCCCGAAAGCGTGTACCCAAATCAGCCAAAGTTTTCAAAAACAAGAACTTCCTTCATATCACCAAGCGCACAACATTTGAAGCGGTATTTCGCCAACTGGTCGAGAGGGGTATTGCCTCTGTTCTGGTCGAACCTGGGCCAACTCTCTATGCCTCACTCAAAAAATCCGGTCTCATTGATGAGCTAATTGTGCTCAAGGGTAAAAAGAAAATTAAAGTAGGAATTCCGCTTAAAATCTGATAAATTACTAGCACGAAAATGGCCATGGAGAGATACTCAAGTGGCTGAAGAGGCGGCTTTGCTAAAGCTGTAGGGGGATACTAATCCCCGCGGGGGTTCGAATCCCCCTCTCTCCGCCAGTTTCACCCATTAACACAAGGATTATGAAAAACCCTATCGTACACTTTGAAATTCCGGTGGATGATGTTGCGCGAGCTCAAAAATTCTATACCGATACCTTTGGTTGGAATATGAATGCATATGAAATGCCGGCGGACAGTGCAACCGGAGGTGAGCCTTATTATGGTGTTGAGACAACAGAAGTAGACGAAAATCATATGCCAACCAAGCCTGGCGAAATCAATGGTGGCTTGATGAAACGAAAGCATCCAGATCAGCCATTTATGAATTACATTCAAGTAGACTCCATCAGTGAGGCACTCGAAGCGGTAAAGAAAAACGGTGGTGATATCAAATTGCCCAAGACCGCGATTGGTCCTGACATGGGATGGATTGCGGCCTTTATGGACACCGAAAGGAATATGATGGGCCTTCACGAACTTTCTCCAAAGGATAAAGAGAAGATGGCCAAATG
>CBDUQG010000093.1:0-3143 GCA_965369305.1 uncultured bacterium | reverse complement strand
GTAAAATATAGCTCTATATACTCTTACTTTTCCATGAAAAAGCGACCTAACTCCAACCTGGCTGAATCGCCAAAGTTATCTATTCTGGGCTCTGCGCGCAGTAAAATGGCTGTACTTGCCCTTAGCTGTCTTTCAGTTGCGGGCTGTAAGGTTTGTTTTAGCTTCAGCACAAATAGTGCCGAGAATGCAGCTATTGAGAAGGCCAGAATGCAAGAAACTGCTCGTGAAGCCGCTGTGGATGATGATGGAAACCGCACGATACATATCACTGAAGCTGATGCCATTATTGATCTGCAGCGCGTTGACGTAGATACCTGCCGCAGCAAGATTATTGGTTTGATGGACGTTTATAAAGGCTCCCCTCTTCACAGTACCTCGAATGTTGTGAGGGAGTTTGAAACTCCTGGAGGCTCTGGCCCTTGGAGCAAGCTGGTCATTGAACCACCCGTGAAAGCAGAGAAAAAGGATGACAGTGACGATAAGAAGGAAGAGGACGAAGGTGATAAAAAGGCCAAAGTCGAAGAGGCAGGCTCCAAGATCACCGATGTTTGTGGTGAAGAAGTTGGCAGGCAAGGACGTATTACTTTGAGAACCAAGGACAACGCTATTGCCATGGTCTTTAAGTGCGGTGAAATCAAACCTGATGGACTCACTTTTTGCCAGGGTGAAGAAATTGACCCGGCTGAATTTGAACCTAAGTCTGCTTCGGAAAAGGCTGAGGAGAAGGAGGAGAAGGTAGATGCTTGCAATAAAGAAAAAGGGTCTAAGACCAGAGGTTGGCCGGCACCTGGTAAAAAGGAAGGTGATGAGAAAAAGGATGAAAAGAAAGAAGATGAGTCAAAAAAAGAAGAGAAGGCTGCGGAAAACGAACCTTTACCAACTGAGTTCCCTAGGGTATTTGTCGGAAATCATAAAATCGAAGAGGTATTCAGACCAGCTCTTGCAGCAAAGTTAGCTGGTGATCCAGGCTATCTCAAATCACTTGGTCGCGAGCTGGCTGGCGAACATTGGAAAATTCCGATGGAGAAGTTAATCAGTGAAATTGAGAATGGTGACAAAAAAGTGGAAGATATTATTGGGCCAATTGTTTTTCTACTAGGAAAGAATCCCAACAAAATTCGTGATAAAGCTCAGGAATTGGGCGTTGTAATACCGGATGGAGTACTGGAAGAATCCGAAGGCTAAGTCTTCAAATTCTTGATGGCATCAGCCACCGCCGTAGCCACCCCTTTGTCGAGCGGACTAGGGATGATCATTTCGGGCGTGGGATTTTCAACGTAGTTGGCAATTGCCTCAGCGGCAGCCACCTTGATTTTGTCGTCGATGATACGGATACCAGCATCAAAGACACCCCGGAAAATACCTGGAAATCCTAGTACGTTGTTGATTTGATTGGGGAAGTCTGAGCGGCCAGTTGCCACGATGGCAGCGCCGGCATTTCTAGCAAGATCTGGCATGATTTCTGGCTCTGGATTGGCCATGGCAAAGACGATGGGCTTATCGGCCATACTTGTGATCATTTCTTCACTCACCAAACCAGCCTTGGAAACTCCCAAAAACACGTCCGCCCCTTTCATGATGCTGGCGAGATCACCCTTCTTGCAGTTAGGATCTTCTAGGTTAAGCTTGCAGGCTACATTTGTGATTTCGGCCAGGTCCTCTTTGACCTGGTTGAGGTTGTCGCGACTCTTGTAAATAGCCCCCCGACTATCGCAGAGAAGAATGTTCTCGGGATTCGCGCCGTAGGTGATCAGGAGTTTGGTGATCGCCACGCCAGCGGCTCCCACACCGCTAATAACTACTTTAATATCTTCAAACTTGCGCTCTGTTAGCTTGAGGGCGTTGATGAGCCCAGCTAGTACGACGATAGCGGTTCCGTGCTGATCGTCGTGAAAAACCGGAATATCGAGAGACTCGATCAGGCGTTTTTCGATTTCGAAGCAACGCGGTGCAGAAATGTCTTCGAGATTGATCCCCCCAAAGCCTGGAGCAATGCGTTGAACGGTTTCAATGATTTCTTCGGTGTCTTGAGTCGAAAGGCAGATTGGAAAAGCATCTACATCGGCAAATTCCTTAAATAGAATAGCCTTCCCCTCCATAACAGGCATTCCAGCTTCTGAGCCAATGTTACCAAGGCCCAAGACGGCCGAACCATCGGTAACGACAGCGACCATATTGCCTTTGTTGGTGTATTTATAAACCGCCTGAGGATCTTTGTGGATCTCACGACAAGGCTCAGCCACCCCAGGGGTGTAAGCCAGGCTCAGATCATCTTTCGTTTTCACAGGAACTTTCGAAACGACTTCGATCTTTCCCTGCTTCTCCTCATGCAACTTTAATGACTCTTGGTAGTAGTCCATGGATCCAATTTAACAGATGACTGAGAGCTTCGCACATTGATTTTATAGGTAAAAAATGATATAATAATAGGATTTGAAGAAAGCACCCCGCACATCATCGGGGATGAAAATAGCCGACCGCTGGAACGGCATGTCTTTGATGCAGCGAGTTCAACTGATCCAAGACAATGTAGACCTCTTTTGGGACCTGAGGCTGGTTACCAGAAGTGAGATTGAGATGCTCCTGTCGATGCCTGAATCAGCCCAAGAGTACATCGTTGATCGCGAAGACCATCCAATCTTCACCAGCATTGATCTAAAAAAGGACATTGAAGCACAAATACACCGAGATAAGTTAGAGGCCGCCTTACGAGCGGTTTTTTTGTAAATCACCTCAGCGTCCTTGCCTTTTTTGGCATATGTGTTAGAATGACAACACAAACAAAAAATAACACCGAATGAAGCTCCAGACTCCTAAATCATTGGGTACTCGAGGCATCGCATTCTGGAATAAGCTCACGGCTATGGAACGACTTCACTTCGTTCTCAACCATCAGGGCTTGTTTTTGAATTCACGCCTGGTTAATCCCGGTGAACTTCTGGCCGCTCGCAGTGCTCCTGAGTCCGCTCGGGAATACATTGTATCGAGAGAAGACAGTCCGTTTTTCTCGGCGATCGATGTTAAAAAGCCTGCTGAAAAGCAAAAGGACCTTGTCCGGCTGGAAGCGACCCTTGGAGTTGCCCTGAGTATATAAGCCATTTAGTTGGCTTTTTTCTGCCCCCCTTGCAAATAAGGTATTTTTT
>CBDUQG010000092.1:0-3160 GCA_965369305.1 uncultured bacterium | reverse complement strand
AATCGATGTAGACACCCCAATCACTATCATCCTGAGAGGCAACCTCGGGCACATTATTTGCATTGTCTATGTCGCAGTAATTGTTAACCGTCCAGTTACAATAGCTTTTAGCGTCACAAGCTCCCTGATTATCGATGCTTGCACAAGCAGATAGCTGAAGCCAGCCGAATTTCTCTCCCCAGGCAAATCCGTTTAATCCTCCTATATAGGTAGACTTTGGAATGAACTCGTCAGGGTAATTAGCGGCTCCTCCAAGCTCTGTTTGCATAACGGTCCCGTCCCAGTAGGTCCAACCCACCACATCAGCCCAGGAAAATCCTTCGAGCAGACAAGTTTGGGTTGAATTGTCACAATTGTCGGCTGTGTTGATATCCTCGATCGTGACACCGTAAGGAATGCCGCCATCATTCATTTCCATGGTAGAAAAAACCTGGCCATACACATCACCTGTAATATCGGTTGCTGCATAAGCTGAGCTGACACTGACCAGAGTCAGGGTAAGAACTGTGATGGCCTGTTTAAGGTTCATGAAATGGTCTAAATTATGAGCTTTGACAGAGAGCCTTAAGCTCGCCGTCGGTGATCAGTTCGCATAGAGATGTATCATTACTGGCTAGCGACTGTCTCAGATAATATTCATTGATTTTGTCTCCCTGCTCTTTGCGGCATTCCGCCGCTGCAAGCTGGTCACTTATTTTGTCACAATGGCTCAAGTCCTTTTCGTCGAAGGCTAGCTGTGGATAGACGGCATCTTTACAACTAACGGAGCGATTGCCACTGAGATTGTCGCAAAGTTCCAGGATTTCCTGGAAGGTTTTTTGCACGGTGGCTGTTTGAGCAGCCTGCTTACTTTGCTCGATCACTTCGATGTTCTTAGTGACTGTTTTTTTACACTCTCCAGAAAGATTCTCGTCAGAAATGTTGTCACAGTTTTCAATGCTAAGCGTTTCTTTACTGTTAGTCAGATAGAAGTTGTCTTCACATTGTTTACGCAGTGATTCAGAGGTGATCACACTACAGTCATCTGCAGAGTCTGCGTAGCGACTGAGAATCATTTGAACCTGATCCAGACACATGGACTTGAGATTTTCATCGGTGATCATGTCGCAGATGTTGATGTCCTGTTCATCCACGGCAGCGGTCATATATATCTTGTCGTGACACTGAATGCGCAGATTTTCATCACTGAGACTGTCGCATTGTGACTCATCGCCACTTTTAAGAATGGTTGCATAACTGAGGTTATCTTCACATTGCTTTTTAAGCTCCTCGCTCCAGGTGATTTTTTCACAGTCTGAAATGTCACCGGAGTGAAGGGCTCCTACGCTGGCTTCATTGTCTTGTATCGCTTTGACCTCCAGGGTTGGCTCTTCAGGTTTAGCAAAACCCTTAGGCGTTTCTTCCTCGGTTTTTTCAGTGGCTGATGGTGTTTCATCGATGTCAGCTTCCTGAGGAAGTTGACCACGAAAATAAACAAGCCCTCCTAGTGCGAGAATGACGATGATTCCGGGAATGAGCCAGATTTTAAGCTTGTCCATATTTTTATTTCCTGAAATTGGTGAATGCTTCCTGTAAATAGTATCAAAGCCCTTATCCAAAATGAATTGACAGTAGGGCGGCTCATTGCCTCCTTATCAAGTTAGGACTAGAAGTTCACGATCAGAACAGTGTAGATTCCGAAACTGAGAAAGAAGAGGAAGAGTGAACCCAGAAAGTTTGCCCGGAACAGGCGAACCTTTAGCGTGAAGGCTAGATGGGCAAAAATCAGGAAAATACTAATGTTTATGATGAGTGGCGAGGCCAGAGTTTTCATCACGAGATCTTTGGGAAGACCGATGTTTTTTTCAATGGCAAAGCTCACCAGAAAAAAGTAGGCAATGTAAAAGAAAAGGAGCCATCCTACAAAACTATCAAGTTCCATGAAGAAACCTGAGTAGTCCCGCCCAGCCTGCTGCTCTTCATCTACAGGCTTTCCAGCGGCTTTTTTCGCCTTCACTTCGTTTCTATAAGCCTTCCATTCATTCAGCGCTTTTTTCATCTCCTGTTTTCTGGCACGCCTCATGATGCTGCTGGGGGCCGCGACGTAGGCGAAAAACTTTCTGACAACCATTGTTAGGGTAGGGGCATTTCTGTTGCCCTTGCCTCTTATGTCTGCCGTGAGTTTGGAGATCCACTTTGCGTGACGCCCTTTGACTTTCTTTTCAAGGTTGGCATCGATTTCTCCGGCTTTCCCGCGGTTGATAGACTTGAGGATCTTGGCAAAAATTCCCTGAATCTTGGCAAAGCGCATGGCTTTCTTCTGGAGGGTGTGGGCCTTTAGGAACTGGAAGCGATTGGCAATAAAGCCACTTCCCTTCAGGGCAGAGACAGTATTGGTATATTCCTGATCTACTTCACCTTGCTCATTGACCTGTACCTTGTCCGGATTGGAGATAAGCTCGTAGAGATCGTTACAGACTTTGGTGATGTGCTTTAAATTATTGCTGGCTCTGATTCGCTCAAGCTCGTTGAGCTTTCTTTCGATTTCCTGAAAGAAGGCTTCGGAGTATTGATTCTTGTGCGCCTCCATGATCTTTTTGGTGTTGATGATGAACTGATCCATCTCGGCGATGATTTCCTCATTCATCTTCTCACCCTCTTCTTCGAGTTCGTTCTTTACACCAGTGGTTGGCTTTTGGGTCAGATCCACCCCTTCCTCTTCCAGCATCTTTTTCCATCCCTCAAACTGGCTTTTAAGGCTTTCGGCCGCCGGGTCAGCGGCGCTTTGCGGATAAAGGTCCAGTACCTCAAAGTGATATTCGGTGATTAGGCGCCTGAAGGCGGATAGGGCGTCTTTGGAATCAATGGTTCCATTGACTTCTTTTTGTTGAGGATCCTTACCTAGAAAATAATAGGTTGTGATTCCTTCGGTGGTTTGTACCTCGGGTGTTTTCTGGCTTTGGGTCGAATACTCTTCATTAGAAATTTCATTCACCCCTAAAACTGATAGCCCCATTTTGTGGAGTTCCTCGCGGGCAACATCAATAGACTCGGCCTCCAGGACTCCCTCGAGTTTTTGGCTGTTGGCGCCGAGTGCGGTATACTTGAACTTCATTATTTTTTTTCTCTTTTTCTTTAAAAAAATTCTAGCATAGCTAGAGCTTGCTTAGCAACAAGAGTA
>CBDUQG010000091.1:0-3274 GCA_965369305.1 uncultured bacterium | reverse complement strand
GTCTAATAGAAAAGTAACTAACAAAAAAAGATGATGAAAAACAACTTCTTAAAGAAAGCATTTTCCGGTTTAGCAGGACTTGCTGTTTTTGGCCTTATGTTGCCGTCAGCGATGGCAATTGGCATACGACCTCTTCGTAATGAGCTCAATCTGGATCCCGGCACCTCTGCCGATGGCGAAGTGATTGTTGTCAATGAAACCGATGAGGACTTTATGGCTGAACCAATTGTTCAAGCCTTCACTAGAAATAGTGAAACTGGTGCCCCCATTTATCCAAATGAAGATGATCTAGAAATCGAAGATGTCCGCTCTTGGATTAGCATTTCCCCTGATCCGGTTCTGGTTCCTGCTCTAGGACAAGCAATTGTACCTTATACGGTTAACATTCCTGCCGATGCCGTTGGTGGTGGGCGATATGCAACCATTGCTTATCAACCAGTAAAGGATACTGCCGGTTCTGTAGCGGTTAATGTTAGGGCTGCCTCGCTTCTTTATATGAATGTTCAGGGTGACCTTATTCTTGAAGGGGAAGTGATCCGTTTCGGTTTACCTGAAACCCCAATGGGTGATCAGCCGTTTTTCTTTGAAATGACCTTTGAAAATCAGGGGAATACCCACCTAAAGCCTAGCGGTTGGATAGAAATCACTGATCTGGACAATGGCCGAAAACTCACAGGAATTGGTGAGTACATGGACCCTGAAACAAATGAATTGACGGTCACTGACGCGCTACCTGTTAACCAACAAGCCGGTGGAAATGTTCTGCCTGGCAGCCTAAGGACTTACCAGACTGTTTGGGAAAAGAAATTAGAAACCGGTAGCTACCGCGCAGACCTTAACCTTGAATATGCTGATGGTGCTACGCCGATCACTCAGAGCATTGAATTTGAAATTGAGAAAGGGCTTAAGGTTAATAGCTTTGATATCAATGTGACTGAGGAATCTGCCAGCTTTGACCTAGCTGTTACCAACGAAGGAACAGTCTTTGAAAGGCTGCAAGGTGCCATTGCTATTACAAATACTTTCGGCTATCAGGTGGCTGAGGTTTTGATTCCTGAAGATATTGAATACATTGCCCCAGGTGAAACCAAGACCTTTACTTTTGACTGGCTTGATCGTGAGCTACCGGAAGATCGTTACACCGCTAAGCTGGATGTGACCTATGGTTTCTCGGATGAATCACTGGATGCCAAAGTAAGCTTCGGTGAGCTCGACCGCAGTAAGCTTTACCTAGGAATTGCTCTTATCATTGCTGTTCTAGTAGCTCTGATTGCTATCTTCAAAAAGAAGAAATAGTTACAAACAATAAAAAAAGCCCCACCTCTACAGGCGGGGCTTTTTTAGTGACTTTATTAGCTTCTTAGTTAGCTACGATGGTAAAAGTGATAGTACCTTCGTAAGTATCAGGAACAATAGAGTTGTCAGCAAACACATCATAACTTACGTCGAAGTCATCAGAGTTTGTAACAGCTGTAGTTGTATAAGCCTGGTAACTTGCAGTTCCAAGCTTGGTTTCTGAAGAAGTGAAGGTAGCACCGGCAAGTCCACCAAGACCACCGGAACCAGCAGCTGAGGTAAAGCTTACGTAGCTAGATGTTCCGTCACCATCAAAGATGTTGGAATCACAAGCGTTAGAACCGTTGTTATCACAAAGCTGACCAGCAGTAGAATCAAGGTCATCAAGGTCAATGTTAACCGTGAAACCTGAACCACTATTACTACTTACAGTCAGGGTGTTGCCCTGAGTAGTATTGATCTGCTCCGGCGTCAAACTGGCGATACTAAGATTCACGCCATCGTCGGAAATAGTAAGGGTACCGGGAATGGTTACAGATACGGTAACCGTGTCTGTTTGCGCCTGGACAACCATAAAAGTGGCGATTCCCAGTGTAGCACCGGCCACGGCCATCAAAGCGTTTTTAAATACATTATTCATTTATATTTTTGTTTTAAGAAATAAAGTATTTTTATTGATTAATTTAATTATACACTATTAACTTTGATAAGTCAACTTCTTAGCCCTTCAAAATCCTCCATCGGTTGAGGAAGTAGGCGGTCAAAGTCATCATTGATAGAATCAAGGCCGCTATCAGAGCCTTCTGATAAGGCAATAGCCCCGGTTCCTCGATATGAAATAGCATTTCCACATTCCTTGATCTTAGCTTGCTGCCATCTTCTGTTTTAACCGCGTAAAGGGTTACCTTGTGATCTTCGCCAATTCCAAGCATCTGCGGTGATTCAATGGAGAACTCACCAAGGGCGCTATCGGCGATCACGGAGGAAGCCAACACAATGGATTCCCAGGTCGCGAAAACCTGGGCTCCGTACTCGGATTCACCGGTTACTTCGACTCTACCTTCTTCATCAGTCCGTATACGGAGATTTTTGAGGTTGATATCGTCCGTCAGGCTCAAGTTGGCGATGGAAAGAGGTTTTGGTGCGGCGGCTTTGATTCCAGAGTCCAGACTGAAGCGGATAGGCGGTGACGTGATCGTAATGCCATCAAGTAGCACCCCAACTGCAACCAGGTCATAATCCTGTCCATCTTCAAGTTTTGTTTCTGGGTTTAGTCTAAAGTGGTATTGGCCTTCTATGCTGGATGGATTGAACTGGTTCAGAGTTCCCAGTTGTATAGGACTTTCTGACCTCTCACCATCAATGATCGGATAGGCTATTAGGTATACCAGGCTAGTGTCGTCTGGCGTAAGACCTGTGATTTCCAATTCGGCAAGAAGCCACCCTGCCTGAGGACTGCTGATCGAAATGCTTCTTTCGCGCTCTTCAGGGCGACAGTCTTCGGGATTTAGAGGGTCTGAGGCAAACTGATTGACCTCATCTCCATCCAGACAACCATCCCCATCGGTATCGGGTTGCTGAGGGTCTGTGAACGCGTAGCATTCGGTTCTATTGGAAAGGCCGTCATTATCTACATCCAGGCCTTTTTCAAAGCTAACACCCGGAAACTCTGCCTGACATTCTTCGATTCGAGTTACGACCTCTTCAGGTTTTTCGGGAGCGATCACGGTGACTGGCGCTAAAACAACGGTTTCCTTGGTCTTGAGAACCTCTTCGGCCTTCTTGTTGATCTCAGCCGGAGAATAGGTCACCGCTGCCTCAGAGGCTTTTATTTCGGGTTCTTTGTCCTCAATTTCCTCTTCTTCAGGAATGGGTATGATGGTTTCATCATCTTCGGGCTCTTCTTCAGGTTCGTCTTCCGGCTCTTCCTCTTCATCGTCAGGCCCTCCCCCACCGCCTGAAGGAGTTTCACCTTCCC
>CBDUQG010000090.1:0-3282 GCA_965369305.1 uncultured bacterium | reverse complement strand
ATAAAGTCCTCCATCCTGGCCCTTGTGGCTGCTATTATCACGATCACGGTTTCTGTGCAGGGTGCCTCTGCCAAGAGTCCGAACGATTTTGGTCGTGAGTTTGGTCTGTTTGTTCATCAAACCAACCAGGACCTGGCTGTACCCCGCGTTAAGGGGATGCAGGTTTTAGAGAGCTTCTTCATGGGGAGTCCGCTTAAGCCAAGCTATGACGAATCTAAGCAGTTCATGTCTCAGCGTGAATTCCTGATTTGGTTTGAAAAGCTGCGACTGGAAAATGAAGGTAAGGAGCTGACTGTTTCAGATGAGGTGCTTTATCCAATGGCCTGGCTCAGGGCGCGCCGTTATGGCTGGCTTCCCAATACTAAGCTGACTTACGACACCATGCAGGAGTTTCTCTATCGCTATTCGGTTTCCGATAAGCACGGAGGACTTCCGTACTATCCAGGCTTAGTGCTCGACGAAGAAGAAATCAGTCCTGATCAGTTTAAGTCCATCAATCAGGTTCGTGAAATCACCAAGCGTCTTTCTGACCACAAGACAGAGCTAGAAAAACTAAATCGCCCCACTCAGACTCAGAAGAAGCTGCTTCTTGCTCTGGGGGATTACACCGAGTCTTTCATTGATCTTGAAAAGGAACTGGAAACCTTAGAGCACCCGCTCAATAAGATTCCTAACCTGCCTGAGGACATTCGTGAGAAGATTGTTGAAAATGACCTGAATGACGTGCTGGATAGCATCACCTACAATTATTCACACAACAATGCCAACCGCATTCACAATCTGGTCACAGGAGCTATGCAGATCAACGGGATGGTTTTTCAGCCCGGGGAAATCATGGATTTTACCGACATTCTTTCGATCAACGGATGGGGGCTTTATAAAAACGGATGGGTGATCTTTGGAGGTGAGGAAGTCTGGCAGTTTGGAGGCGGACTTTGCGGTAGTGCCACCATTACTTTCACACCTTCATGGCGCGCTGGTCTTGAGGTCGTTTCCCGTTATCCACATAGTGTGTATTACCGAAATCTTTATCCTGAATCTTCCCTTGGTCTGGATGCTACTATTTACCGTGGTGCCAAGAACCTGATCATGAAGAATTCAACCGATTCTCCGGTTCTCTACTACGTGCATAATGACCACGAGAAAATGGAGGTCACTTTGTATGTAATCGGCAATTCACCTTACGAAAATATCGAGATCGAAGGACCAGTATTTGAAGGTCGCAACACCTATAAATGGATTAGGCGTATGACCCGCTTTGATGGTACAGTGGTCGAAGACGAACTCGTCACACGCTACGGTGCCATTTACTAAAAGTGACCATGAAAAAGTTAGGAGCTCTCATACTACTTAGCCTGCTGATTTTGCCTGCCTGCGAGCAGCGAAAGCCAGAGGTTGAGATTCCACTGCCGACGGAGCCACCAAACCTAGAAGAGATGAGGCCAACGAGTTCTCCTAATCAGTAGGACTCATGACCTTAATCAGGCTTAATAAATATCTGTCGGAGCAGGGAATTGCTTCCCGGCGTGAAGCAGACAAGCTCATTGCAGCTGGTCTTGTTAAGGTGAATGGAAAAGTGGTGACTGAAATGGGGGTGAAAATTGATCCAGATTCAGATGAGATTGAGGTGGACCAGGAACAGGTCAGAGAGCAGCGCCAGCTCTTTTATATTGCCCTGAATAAGCCTAAAGGATACGTTTGCTCAATGAAGCGAACCAAAATTGACCCGAACATCGTGACAGACCTGATTGAAGTGAAGGAGCGTATTTATCCGGTTGGGAGGCTTGATAAAGAGACAACAGGTCTACTTCTTTTAACCAACGATGGTACCTTGGTGAACCAGATCATCCACCCTTCTTCTGAATCCGAAAAGGAGTATGAAGTGACTTTCTTTAAACAGATTCCTGGAGGTTCGCTTGATAAGCTTCGCTCTGGCGTTAAGCTCGCTGGTGAAGCGACACTGCCCACCAAAGTAAAGAAGGTCGGACCGGCGAAGATTCGAATTATTCTGAAGGAAGGCAAGAACCGCCAAGTACGCCGTATTTGTCAGAAGGTTGGTTTTCCGGTGAAGACCCTGAAGCGTATCCGAATAAAAGACTTAAAGCTTGGTGATTTGCCCATTGGACAGTGGCGTTACCTCAGCGAGCAGGAGGTTCATTCTTTAAAAAAATCATGATGTTCCATTTTGAAAGACGTAAGCTCATTGAATCACTTGCTAGCACCTTGAAGGGGATGCTTGAAATGCATGCCAGCTTTAAAACCTGGATGGAGGAGTATGGCGTTGATATCACAGAGCAGCAGTTTTCTAAGCTTTCGAAGTATCTGCAGCTTTTAAAGGAGAAGAACGAGCAACTTAATTTAACGCGTATTACCGATAACCGCGAAGCCTGGATCAAACATATTCTAGATTCTTTGATGGCAGCCCCATTTTTTAATAAGCCGGGTATGAAGGTGGCTGATATTGGAACGGGTGGGGGACTTCCTGGTATTCCACTTGCCATCTTATTCCCATCAGCCAATTTCACTTTAATTGATTCGACTGAAAAGAAAGTCGCTGCCGTGGCTGAATTTGCCGAGGCACTTGGCCTTAAGAATGTTCATGTGATGGCGGGTCGCATTGAAACACTGGCACATACAGCCGGATACCGCGAAGACTTTGATTTGGTCGTGAGCAGGGCTGTAGCGCCCTTACGAGTTCTGGTTGAGCTTGCTGTACCCCTCATTCACCCTTACGGCACTGTGGTTTGCTACAAGGGGCCTGAGTACATTTCTGAGCTGACGCTTTCCAAGAATGTGGTGGAACGTTTGCGATGTGAGTCACCGCGCGTGTACCAATATAAACTGCCTGAAAACATGGGTGACAGAACACTTTTGACGATCACGAAGAAAACCGTCACAGACAATAAGTATCCAAGACGCGATGGTATTCCTAGCAAGAGACCTCTATGAGTAAGTACAATCCTCACGACAAGTTCTTCGAGAAAGCAAAAGAGAAGGGTTACAGGGCCCGCAGTGTCTTTAAGCTTGAAGCCATTGATGAGCGTTTTCAACTTTTGAAATCAGGAATGAACGTCCTTGATCTGGGCGCTGCTCCCGGGAGTTTCATTCAGTATATTGCGGAGAAAGTTGGTTCGAAGGGTCTTGCTATCGGGATTGATCTGCAGGACATTGAGGATTTGAAGCTAGATAATGTTGTTGCTTACCAGGGTGATATTTTTGACGATGAGCTGTATAAAAAAATTGTTCAAGAAAATGGCTTAAAAGAAACCAAAGCCTTTGATT
>CBDUQG010000089.1:0-3387 GCA_965369305.1 uncultured bacterium | reverse complement strand
GTAAAATTGGGACGAGTTTATCGCGTGACTGAAACCAATTTACAGAAATTCTTAGAGGAGGGGATGACCTAGTTTCGTTTTCAACTTCTTGTTGAAAAATAAAACAAAAATATGCCAGAATTCCCTAGACTTATCGCTCGCTAGGGAATTTTGGTTATACAAGTAAATTATTTGGCTCAGCTGCTTTGTTCTGGAGAAATTCTCTTCCTCATGGACCACCAAGTACACTGCGTCAAAGAATTTCTCCACGCCTTGCATCTGATTTAACTAATTTACTTGCTACTGTTTGTTTGGGCACTGGTTGGCTGCCAGTGTGGCAATTTCATTGTATAAGGTGGGTATTCCTTCCCCGGCTTCTTTGTCTACAGCCTCGTAGCCACGCTTGATGTTTTGATTCATGTCCCAAAGGGCCTGGTCAATTTCGTAAATACTATTTTCCGCCACGCTGTTCAGATTGATGCTATATATGAAGGCTGTTTCCACTTCCTTTTTGGCAGCCTTGTTGTCCTCTATCAAGGCTAGTTGCCGCTGAGCCTGATCACCTGCCGAAATGAACTCACCCCGTGTGCGGAATCGATCACAGCGAATACCTTCATCAATGGCTGCCTGCTCATCGTCTTTGCATTTTTCATATTGTTCGATTTGGCTTTCTGAACAATCTCTAAAAATTTCATCTTCGTGCCAGTAAAACAGGCAAACACTTTCCCCCACGCCTACATTGGCTGTAGAGGTGCTCTGAGGTGGTTCATAAATAGATTTATCAAACCAAGGTGTTACGGGGCCGACCATATTCTTGGCAATCCTTAGTTGGGTTTTTACATTTCCAACAAAGCGATCCCAGCCACCACCTTTCACTAGGCTATCTACCCTCCCCCCTTCTTCTCCGCCAATGGTGAGTGTGATTTGGTTGGCTCTAATCCATTCTCTGGCCCGGATGCGGGCGTTGGCCTCGGCCATTTCCCAAATATCTCCCCACTCTACTCCTTGCCCGGAACTCAGTGTGGCCAGCGTTTGAGCGCTGTTAGCCACTTCTCTAAAGGCTTCTTGAAACTCCCCTTCAGGACACCCTGTTGGGTTGCTGGTGAGGTTAAATACGTTTTCATAGTAGTTACGGGCATTGTCGTTCCCGAAGAAATATTTGTTTGATGTTACTGTTACCTGATCCCCAAAGGCATTTGTTGCTTCGAACTGGGCGGTTGGATCAGATCCATATTTTCTCAGTAGGTCTAAGTGGCTGATAATCCATTTGTAGTCTTCAAACAACAGATTGCCGTGGAAGGTGTCGCGTAACATGTACGCCTTCACCATTTCTGCACCCACCATATCCCTGACTAGTTCAAGGGCCCAAATATCATCCCTTAAACAATTGCTAATCCACTCTTCGTTGTAGCCATTGTAATTGAAGATCATCAAAATAGAGTCCAATGGGTGCTGAAGCAAGAAATCATTTGTTGTATTGAATATGTACTCTTGAGCAACACGAGCGTCCCCTGAAATACCTGTTTCTTCAAAAGCCTGTCTTCGGGCCTGGTCGTAAGCCTTAATCTGTTCAATTTCTTCCAGAATGGTTTGTCCACCATTCTGCGCCTGTGAATCCTGAATATGCTGCCGGATGATTGATATTTGCTGAGATAGTCTCGGCGAATAAATCGCGTTCACGTTACTTGCCTGGACGACTAGTCCAATCATGATTGCCAGGCCGGTGATGAAGCGTTTTTTTATGGTATGCATTGCTTTTTTTCATCAAGAGCTGTCGAAGTGATCATCCCTTCGTACTTCGATTGAATATTGGCGAAACTGTCGCGCATTTGATAAATGAGCGGAATAAGACGTCCGCCAACTTCCTGATCACTAATGACTTGGTTGCTCAACTTAAAAGTGCGCGTGTCTTCCAGAATGGCTTCTCTGGCTGCCTCTTCCTGCGCATTTCTGGTGATAACACGGCTAAGCGGATTGCCAGACGCTGTTACTGGTGATTCAGGAACAGTGTTATCATCCCGGGCTTTTTTGATGTTCTCTTCAGCTTTTTTGATGGCATTCTTTTGAGTATTACTTGATTTGAACTTGGGCTTAGACTTAGCTGCTGTTTGTAGATTGAATGAGAAAGCCGGGCCGTACTTACTGCTTATCTGAAATGCTGACGTAGTGTTTACTAGCGGCGACACATTGGTTTGCAGGGCCTTTTCCAGGGCGTCCGCCATGGCGGTTATGTGGCAATCGATACAGCCCTCATTCACGTTGTAGGGCGATAGTGGCCTGTTGTTCTCAATCACGTTTACACAGAATAGTGATTCAATGGCAGGTGCAATGTTGGCAACAGTTTCGTCGTCTTCCCAGCCTTCTCCGAACAGGAAGTCTTGTGCTGCGTTAAAGTCTCCACAGAGTTCGGTTGGCAAACAGATGACCTCGTCGTCTCCATCTGTGGCTGTGTGGGTTTCTCCGGCAACGGTTACATCTACAGGGCTTTCTCCCGGTCCACAAGGTGGGCGATTGCTTGGTGGGAATTGTTTTAGGGTACCACCCAAGTATGGGCCTGGGTATTCAAAGTTCTGCGGTACTTCCTGTGGCGCTCCGGCTGGAGTTCCAGATATGCCGGCTAGCTTACTTGGTACGCTTCCCGGTGGGCACTGAGGTCCACTTCCATCACCATCATCATCTCCTCCCGACCCACCATCATCCCCTGGTTTTTTGAAAGTTACGGCCTCAGGGTCCATACATTGGTCATTGCTACCGTTTTCTTCTATCTGACAGAACTGACTGCAGCCGTCACCGGACTCAGTATTTCCATCGTCACAGGTTTCGCCCATGAGTACATCTAAAACGCCGTTACCGCAGAGTGGATTGCCTGAACCACCAGGTCCATCATCGGCATTCGGATCATCAGGTGGCACGCAGCCAGGTGGCAAGCCGTCATCATCTTCGTCTTCTACCACTGAGAGGCCCGGATCATCTGTTTCTTCAAAAAGAGGTTCATCCGATGACTCTTCGTCCTCAGGCAGGGCTGAATCAAGCGGGGCTTCATCTGTGCCGGTTTCTTCGTCATCATCGCTTGGGAAGGCAAAAACGTCATTCATCCAGGTTGCCTTCGATCCGAATAGGACAATTTCGATCAGATTTAGATCCACGATCAAATCAAAGGGTGCATCTGGGCCAGGTCCGATGGCTCCATCCCAGTACTGTTCCGAAGCTTTGAACTTGAATTCAAGGCTCTTTTGGCTGAAGCGTATTACTTTTTCTTTTTCATAGCTGTTTCTCACATCTGTAAATACATTCCAGGCCCCCAGAACTTGTTGGGTGTCGGCTCCCGATGGCAAGCAGGCATTTCTGACGGACTCGGGTAAATCTGCCTGGTCATCTTCGTCGTAGGTTAGAACTTCATCACAAATG
>CBDUQG010000088.1:0-3594 GCA_965369305.1 uncultured bacterium | reverse complement strand
TTTTCTTCGCCCAGCTTCGCCGCTTCCTTCACTGCACATGTCAGCTCAGGGTCGGTCTCGCGGGCTCACGAAAATTTCTTGCTCAACTATTTTATTTTTAGCTTCTTCTTGCGTGTGCTAGAATGATTTCTGGTTTTTTAACGAATAAAAAATATGGAAATCAAGTTTCACGGACAGGCCTGTTTTTCGATTACTGGCAACGGAACAACAATTGTCACTGACCCTTTTAAAGAGGAGATTGGTCTTAAGTTACCTAAGATAGCAGCTCATGCTGTGACGGTTAGTCATGATTCAGCTGCACACAATAATTCAGATGGTGTGGAAGGTGAGCCAAAGGCTTTCAGTTGGCCCGGTGAATATGAGACAAAAGGTGTCCACTTCAAGCTTATTCACTCTTTTCACAATCAAAAAGATGATACTGAGCAAAAAGAGAACAACATTGTTGTGATTCACTGGAATGGGATCAGACTTTGTCACCTCGGTGCCCAAGGAACCAAGTTGACTCCTGAGCAACTGGAGCAAGTTGGAGATGCAGATATTCTTTTTGTACCCGTTGGTGGAAAGAAATGTCTCGATCCTAAAAAGGCGAAAGAAGTGGTTGAGCAGATCGAGCCACGCGTCGTTATTCCAATGTGCTATGACACAGAAGGCAGCAAGCTCGAGCTCGGTAGTGTTGAAGACTTTATCACTGTGATGGGGTCTAAAGTCGACGAGCCAATGGATGAATTTAAAGTAAAACGATCTGAATTACCAGAGGACAACAGCCGCGTGGTTGTTTTGAACGTCGCTTAGTACTTGGCCCCGTAGTTCAATGGATAGAATAAGGCACTCCTAAGGCTTAGATACAGGTTCGATTCCTGTCGGGGCTACCACTTAAAAACCCCCAGCCAGAGCCAGGGGTTTTTGTCATGTTTCTCTTTTTATAGCTTGGAGATCATACCTCTCCGCTTTGCCCAATCGATGAGATAGAGCCAGATTAGACCACCGACTAGAAGCATGCTGCCAAATAGTCCCATGGCTACAGCCGCAGAAACACGAATTGCAACCAGGATGATGAGGAAAACTGCCAAGAATCCGAGGATTTTGAGCCATTTCATCTTATCTTTTTGTAGTAGTAGCGCGATGATAATGGTGGCAGCCCAAACACCCCAACCTCCTATGGCTAGCGCTGTTGAAGAATAGTCACCATAGGCAGTGGTTAGCTCAGTTTTCATGGATAGGAAAATGGTGGCTGCCAAAGCAACTGGTGTAATGAACCAAACGCTCAATTCCCAAAGCATGCCTACTGGACGTATTGTGTGCTCATTGAGTTCGGCTTTGAGTTTTTTGGTTCCCAGTAAGAAGGTAAGAACTAGGGCTTCAGCTAGACCAATACCGACCAGCCCGTAGCTGTTCATCCAGTGATCGACAATGTCTAGCCAGTAGAGTCCAGCGCGAGTGACGAAGATTAAACTACCTAGCACTCCAACGATACAAAGCATGATTAGTGCGTCTTGCCGTTGCACTTTTGGATAACGATCTTGAATGGCAGTGATAGCTGCTTCGAGTAAGCTGAACGCCGAATCAATACCTAGTGTGAGTAGCATGAAGAAGAAAATGAAGGAGAAAACCTTGGCATATGGCAATGCTGCTAGTGCTGTTGGGAATGCAACAAAGGCCAGTCCAGGTCCTCCAGCAACTACATCAGGGATTGTGCTTGAAGTGATAGCTGCGAGTGCACCAAGTACTGAGAATACAACAAACCCTGCGAAGAACTCAGTGGCTGAGTTGGCCAGTCCAGCGAAAGTTGCTTGCCATGGTAAGTCTTCTTTGTCTCTGAGGTAGCTGGCGTAGGCTATCATGATTCCCATTCCCAGTGACAGCGAAAAGAAAACCTGTCCATAGGCTGCCATCCATACATTCGGATTAGAAAGCAATTCCCAATTAGGAGTTAGATAGTAATTAAGACCCTCAATGGCACCTGGCTGCGAGAGTCCGTGGATGAGTAAAACGAGAAGTAGAATATAAGGTAGGGGGACAGTCCACTTTACAACCGCTCCGACACTTTTGGTGCCCCAGCGAACAATGAAATAGATGATGACCCAGGTAACGAGTGCTGCTATAGCAAGAGGCCAAACAACTCCACCTAATTGCATTGGTCCGTCGCTTAGTTGAAGAACTTCATTAAAAAAATAGTTTTCAGCGTCACCTTTCCACGGGAGCCCAGGTGATTTAAGCATGTAGAACCAACTCCAGGCCATTACTGCCATATAATAAGTAAGAATGACAAATGCTGTTAGTATGGCCCACCATCCGACCCATTCTACTTTGGGTGAAATGTTGCGCATGGCATGAGGTGCACCAGTTTTGGCTCGGTGTCCGAATGCATATTCTGCCAGTAGTAGAGGGATACCAGTTGTGATGAGAGCGATAAAATAGGGAACTAAAAAGGCACCTCCACCATTTGAATAAGCAATGTATGGAAAGCGCCACAAGTTACCGAGCCCTACAGCAGATCCTATTGCAGCTAAAAGAAAAACTGTGCGAGAGCTCCAGATTTGTCGTGCAGCCATTTTTTTTGATTAAGTGCTAAAGTAATTTTATTTAATCAAAATGAAATGACCTTGTCTAATTTCTACATCTTCCGAACGACTCCTACAACTTTTCCAAAAATCTTTAGTTCATTCTCCGGAACGATGGGGGAGTACTTAGGATTGCCTGGTTGTAATACGATTTTTCCATCCTTAGATTTATCAAAATACTTCACTGTGTAGTCTCCATCAACGATGGCAACGACAATATCACCCACATTTACTGAGGCTTCTGACTCAACAACGACCTTATCACCTTCCTGAATGCCAGCATCGATCATGCTGTCGCCTCGTACGTTGATCATGCAGGTTTTGTCCGGCTTTCTGACTAGGAAGTCATTTATATCTACATGATCAAGTAGCATTTCTTCTTCGGCCGTTGGCATGCCAGCTTGCACACTGTTGAACATGGGTAAGCCCAGCAAGTTGGGTCCTGGCTTTAGGCGGCCTTTATCCATTTTTTCTACAAAATGATCTTCTACCAATTTGTTTACCAGTTTGAAGGCAGCGTTTTTGGACTTGAACCCGAAAAGCAGACAAATTTCATCATATGTTGGCATGATTTTATTCTGTCTATAAAAGGTGCGGATACGGTTTACCTTTTCTTTAAGATGATCGATCATAATGAATTAGGTTATATGGGCAAGAAAGAAAAATCCTGCGACCGTGACGATGATGAAGGCAGCTAAGAGTGAACTGGCAATCATGCTAAATAGGAATTAGAAATTATTGGTTTATTGATACTTCTGCGATAACGCATGTAGGCTCTAAGTACATATTCAGTCAGAAGTTTTGAGCGCTTTGTTAATCGAAGAATTTTTTTAATGAGTTTAACCATGAGAGAGGTGGTCGTATCAATACTGACCATGACTCCGGTGGCGAAGGCAATGAGAAGGACTGCTAGTAAGAAATTGGTAAGCATTAGTTGTGGATTAATGATCGTCCTCATTCTATGAACATTTGTTCACCTTTGCAAGTAAAAAGTGTACGAATGTTCACCATGTACTAATTTTTCCCTATAAAT
>CBDUQG010000087.1:0-3681 GCA_965369305.1 uncultured bacterium | reverse complement strand
TAATAATATGGCACTCGATGCACCAAAAGGACCGGAAGCTCAAAAAGAGCAGAAGGAAGCAGCAAAGCCTAGTAAGGACCAGGCGGCTGTTTCAGCCCAGGAAACCATGGCTGAAGCTCAGAATCAGCTGATCGAAGATCAGGCTAAGCTCTTTGCTCGCCAGCTCGCCACCGGTGGTGAAAAGGCTTATCGCGACATCAACAACATCCGTCGTGATGACAGTCAGCCTGAGTGGAAACGCTCTGCAGCAAAGCGCGCTCTGACAGACCATCTTAGATCTCAGGACGCTTAATTATAGCTAAAAATGGACACGCAGAAGCTCGATCAAAAGGAGGCAGCTATCACAGGTAGCTATCAGAAATTTCTGGACAAAGTCCGGGAGGCTTTCAATGTGCACTGTGAAGAGATCAAGGACAAAGCAACTGAAAGGTTCAATGCTATTCCGGAAGGCGACGATGAAGCTCGTCAGAGAATTCTGGAAGAACAGAAGGCTGAACTGGATCAGGCGCTCTCAGAGCTTAAGCAGCTGCTGGCAAAACGTGGCGCCGAAGTGCGTCACCAGCTTGAAGAAATCGCCGATCTTAAAGAGCAGGGCGAATTCAGCCTTGATTCTGCCCTAAGCGAAGTGGCAGAAGACGAAACCCAGCACGTGGCCTAAAAACTAAAAAGTGTGTAACTTTTGGGCAAAGTCAACGACTTTGCCTTTTTTGATGGTGATTCCATCTGCATTGAGCCGCTTAATCTTCTCTGTCTGACCCAGTGCAAAGCCGCCGAGTTTGCCATCAGCATTCACAACCTTATAACAGGGGTACTTTTCAGGGTGTGGGTTCTTGTTAAGAAGTTGTCCCACAAAACGGTAGCCACGCATGTTCATAGCATGAGCGATCTCTTTATAAGTAGTTACTTTGCCCTTTGGCACCTTGAGAAGCAATTCCTCAAGCTTTTCTCTATGACTCATAAAACAATGAAATTATAGGGTCTGGGTTAAAATTCTATCACAGTTGGCCCGGTCCACACTACTCATTGATATGTTCATCTTGCTCAACTATACTGAAGCAAGTAAATAACAAAGAAAAAAGTGATTCTGCTGCAAATCCTCGGTATCGCCATTGTCCTTGCCCTGATCGCCTATCTGGTGATCTGGCGCATCCGCGCGCAGGCCGACATGAACCGCAGTCTGAACATGGTCTTTTTGCGTATTAGCGTGCCGATCAAAGATTCCAAGGAAGACCGTGAACGCGAAGCGGAGCAATACTCAGGTGGCAAATCTCAAAAAGAGGTAAACGACGTGATGACTCACTTTTTTGAGGCCATTCACACCATTTATTCCGGATATACCATCAACTACTTCACCGGAGAGGACTTTTTCTCCTGCGAATATGTGATCCTCGAAGGTCAGATGCAGTTCTTCTTGGTCATGCCATCGCATCTAAAGTCCCTTTTTGATAAACAGATCACCGCCTTTTACCCTGATGTGTTTGTCGAACAGGTCGAAGATTACAGTATTTTCAGGCAAGGATATAAAGCCTTCGGGCGTTACATGATGCTTTCTAAGCCGTCCATGTTTCCGATCCGAACCTATCAGTTTCTCGGCTCCGATCCTTTTAACAACATTGCCAATGCGTTCTCAAAAATAAAGCTCGACGAAGGGGCAGCCATCCAGGTCATGCTAAGACCACTAGGCGACGGCTGGCAGGAAAAGGGCCGAAAAGAAGCTCAGAACCTGTTCACCGGAAAGGCAGCCAAAAAATCCCTGGTCCAAAAGCTAAACATCTTCAGCTGGTTTGCCACCATTCTACGTTTATTGGTGCATGGAGCCGACAACGAAAAGTTCATGGAGAACATGGATAACCAGGGGACCACCCGTACCACTCCGCTCATGGATGAGCAGGTGAAGCTGATGGAAACTAAAAATGTGAAAGTAGGCTTTGAAACGGTCATTCGCGTTGTAGGCTCTGCCAAATCCATGAGTCGTGCCGATCAGATGGTGACTGAAATTTGTGGGAGCTTCGGTCAGTATAACGCCCCGAACAACAATGGATTCACTAAAAGCCGATACTTTAGTCGCAGTGGACTCATAAAAGGCTTCATTTTAAGGTCCATCAAGCCCGACTGGGTCATGCGTCTCCTTAAGCCACGCAGGATGGTTCTTTGTTCTGAGGAAGTGGCCTCTGTTTTTCACTTTCCCAACATCAAATACAACCGCAGTCCGGTCATTAAGTGGCAGCAGTTCAAGATCGCGCCCGCGCCCAGCAACCTTCCCCCTGAAGGCCTCTTCTTGGGTAACAATATCTTCCGCGGCGAGACGCGTAAGGCTCATATCAAGCAGGGTGACCGCAGGAGGCACTTCTACATCATCGGGAAGTCCGGTACCGGTAAATCAACCTTGCTCAAGACCATGCTCAAGCAGGATGCTCAGAACAATAAGGGGATGTGTCTGATCGATCCGCATGGAGACCTGGTAGAAGGAATTCTGCCTCACATTCCACGTGAGCGGGCCGACGACATCGTCATCTTCGATCCGGGTGATCTGGGTCGTCCGATGGGGCTGAACATCCTTGAGGCAGAAACGACTGACGAAAAAGAGTTTATGTCCCAGGAAGCCCTGGCCATCTTCATCAAAATGTTCGGTGAAGAAATCATGGGGCCGCGCCTACAGCATTATTTCCGTAACGGCTGTCTGACCTTGATGGACGACGATGAAGAAGGAGCAGTGCTCATTGACTTGCCACGTCTGTTTACCGATGACAGCTGGCAGCGCTATAAAATGAATAAGGTCCGGAACCCCGTGGTTAAAGCTTTCTGGGAAAAAGAAATGGCGTCCACGGGAGCCCGTGAAAAACAGGAAATGATCCCGTATTTTAGTGCCAAGTTCGGTCCTTTTGTCACCAATGCTCAAATTCGTAACATCATCGGACAAACCAAGTCCGGCTTCAATTTCCGTGACGTCATGGATAACGGAAAGATCCTGCTTTGTAACCTGTCTAAAGGTAAGCTGGGTGATCTTAATGCTCAGCTTCTGGGGATGATCATGGTGGCTAAGCTTCAGATGTCGGCCATGAGTCGTGTGGACACCGCCGAAGAAGACCGCCTGGACTTTTACATGTATGTGGATGAATTTCAAAACTTCGTGACAGATTCTTTTGCCTCAATTCTGTCAGAGGCCCGTAAATACCGCCTCAACTTGGTCATTGCTCATCAGTACATCTCTCAGATCACCAAGCTTAAAGGCGGCGGAAAAGGAACGAGTGAAGACACCACCATTCGCGATGCGGTATTTGGTAACGTCGGTTCGATGATGTGTTTCAAAATCGGTGCCCAAGATGCCGAGTACATGGCCAAAGAATTTGCCCCGGTCTTTTCTGAGCAAGACCTCATCAATATCGCTAACTATCAGGCCTACATTAAGCTCAACATCGATAATGCCACATCCAGGGCCTTTTCGATGGCCACGGTTTACGATCCCGATAAGGGAGACGTCGAAGCAGGTGAGGCCTTTAGGCAGCTGTCCAGGCTCAAGTTTGCCCGCGAAAAAGACTTCGTCGAAAGGGAGATCTTCCGTCGTGTGGGTGCCAGTCTCAAGAAAGCGACCGGCGCTGCAGTGCAAGGGGCCATCGAAGGTCAGAAGCCTGCCAGTCCGGCTTCTACAACACCGGCGCCCAAAAAAGAATTACCTAAGCA
>CBDUQG010000086.1:0-3905 GCA_965369305.1 uncultured bacterium | reverse complement strand
ATCTAAAACGTCAGGAGGCTGTCCTTAGCAAGGAGATCGAGCTCTACAAAGGTGGATATGATGACAAGGCCCTAATAGCGGTAGACACCATCATCGACGAACGAATCAATTGGCCAGATATCTTTGGAAAGATTAACGAAGTTACTAACTCCGTTTATGAGCTCAATGACTTTTTCAAATACATTGAGTACACCAACTACTCCTTTGACGCCGAGAATTCAACCGTTCGTGTAACTGGTACGCTTAGCGATCCGCTAGGACGCAACCTGACTAAGCTCGTTGAACTGGAAGAGGCCTTCAAGTTCTATCCACAGGATAAAAACAATCCGGACGATCCGACAGAGCCATACTTCACTGGCTTCAGAGAGTTCACGTCATTCAGCAAGAGCCTTGATGAAAGCACTGGGCGCTATAGTTCTAACTTCCAGCTCTCATTTGCCCTCAATAAATAAAAAAGCAACTATCCAAAAACAAAATGATTTCATTTAAACAAGCCAACGGTAATAACGATGCCGCTCAGCCAAAACCAAGTGCTCCAGCCGGCAAAAAAGCCATCTTTGGTCAGACTCTAAACGCCACACAGGTGGTGAAAACCAAGAAAGCTCAGTATGTCGAAGACAAGAACAAGAAGAAGGCTTACATACGTCTGGGCGCCTCAGCATTGGCGTTAGCTGTTTATTCAGTCATGTTTTTCTTTGGTAATACTGTCGCCTACCTAAAGGCGCCAGCTCAGATCGCTGAATTGGAAGGTCAGATTGAGGAATTCAATGAAGTTATCCTGCCAAGTCTTGAAAAGACCAAGGAGCTTCACAAGGCGGCTTACGATGAAGAATTTGAACAGATCATTGAGGCGCTTGGAGAAGTTTTTCCGGCCGACATTGATAAACTTGGAATTGTCACCCTTTTTGAGTCCTTTGCGGCTGAGGTGGCAGCGTCCTTCCCACCATTTGAATTCACTTCCATCAATTTGGGTTCTCCTAAGCAGGAAGACGGCTATCTGGTGATTCCGGTTTCAACTTCTATTCATTCCAGTCTGGCGGGATTCGATCGTTTCCTGAGTCTGGTTGACCGTTCCGGATACATATATAGCGGCGAAGGGGAAGATAAACAGGTTCTGGAAAAGAAGATCCGTTTGATGAGCATTTCAAACATCAGTGTGAAATACCGTGGGGTTGATGAAGCCACCGGTAAAGATCAGGGAGTGGACTTCAGTGTGAAGCTCAATCTCTTTTCCCGTACTGATAGCAACTCCTAATAATATAAATTCCATTTGGCAGACGACGTAAAGCTCACACCACTGGAGGAGGCGGATGTTGGTCAGACGGCCACAGCCACCGTCCAAAAACCTGAAGAGCAGGCGGCAGAAGCGCCAGCAGAAGCTACTCCTGCCCCAGCGGCTCCGGCAGCTCCGACTCCCGAAGCGCCAGTCGCCGAAGCACCAGTTCAGCCGCCGGTTAAAGCCGTGGCCGAAGGTGAGGCTGAAGCTCAGCCTGCGCCGGATAATACCGGTGCCAAAACAGCAGCGATCACTCAGTCGCTCCAGAATGCCATCATTGCGGGTAATATTCCGCAGATTGTGATGTACGGCATCACGCTGGCACTTGTTATGGGAGCGTCTGACGTGCACATCGAACCGGAAGAAAAGACAGTGCGTCTTCGCCTCCGTATCGATGGCGTCCTTCGTCATATTGTGGAGTATCCGACCAACATTCATCCGGCCGTTGTTTCCCGTGTGAAGATCATGTCCAGCTTGAAGATCGACGAACAACGTGTTCCTCAGGACGGACGTACTCAGGTGACCACCGAAGACGGACGCAGTATTGACCTTCGTGTCTCCACGCTGCCAACCGTAAACGGCGAAAAGATCGTGATGCGTCTTCAGGACAAGACCAAAACCATCCCTGATCTACCTGATCTGGGACTTAAAGGCACCTCTCTTGAAATCATGGAAGGCTTCACCAAGCTTCCAAACGGAATCATTCTGGTAACCGGGCCAACGGGTTCCGGTAAAACCAACACCCTATATAGTGTGCTTCATCGTTTGAATCAGGTGGGGGTGAATATCATGACCTTTGAAGATCCGGTGGAATACCAGATGGATGGTCTCAATCAGTCTCAGGTACGCCCTGACATTGAATATGACTTCTCAGTTGGTCTGCGTACCGCTCTGCGTCAGGACCCTGACATCATCATGGTGGGGGAAATCCGTGACCAGGAAACCATCGAAATCGCCATCCGCGCGGCTTTGACAGGTCACTTGGTACTTTCTACCATTCATACGAATTCAGCGGTTTCTACGCTCACTCGTATCACCGACATGGGTGTTAAACCTTTCCTTATTACTTCATCTATTCGCGGGATTATCTCTCAGCGCCTGGTGCGTCGTATTTGCGAATTCTGTAAAGAAGAATACAAACCCGAAGCACAAGTGGTTGAGGATATTGCGAAAGAACTCGAGAACGTGAGTGAAAAGGATCTGGATCCGGCCCTACTCAAAGACGTCAAACTATATAAAGGTAAAGGATGTGAAAAATGTAACCATCTTGGTTACAAGGGGCGTGTGGCAGTCTTTGAAATCCTCAAGATGAGTCGTGAAGTCGGTCAACTGGTACTCAAAAATGCCACTGACTCAGAGCTCGAAGACGAGGCGAAGAAAGGGGGAATGATAAGTCTCAAGCAGGATGGCTTCATAAAAGCCCTTCAGGGAGTTACGACCGTCGAAGAAATCTTTAGAATCGCACAATAATAAACAACATGGCATCTCCATCACTACATATCGGCGCGCAGTCAAAGCCTCAGATAACACCTCAGGTAAAGCCTCGTCAGGCTTCGGCAACACAATCCGGAAAGGCGGGGTGGATGGATACGCTAAACGACTATCTAGCGCAGCTTCAGTCCATCAAAATTGCTGACAAGGTGAGCTTTTTTCGCCTTTTAGCCACGATGATCAATGCGGGGATTTCTATCGTCAAAGCGCTGAACATCCTGGTGGACCAGACAGAAAACAAGCACATGAAGAAGATCATTCGCGACATCGTCGTGAAGATTGAAACAGGAGGTAGCTTCTCTCAGGCACTTGCGGCATACCCAAAGTACTTCTCAGAAGCTCAAATTGGGATGGTGGAAGCGGGTGAGGCCTCAGGACGTCTGAATCAAACCCTACTTCAGATAGCCGAACAAACTGAAAAGCAGGCCAAGTTCCGCTCTCGCATCAAGGGAGCCATGATCTACCCAATTGTGATCATCATGATCATGATTGCGGCCTTCATTACCGTCATGGTACTGGTGATGCCGAAGATCAAAGAAATGTTTGAAGGGCTTGGTGGTGAGCTTCCAGCTGTCACTCAGTCACTCATTGGTCTTTCTGACTGGTTTGTTTCCAGCTGGATTGGACTACCTAACTATATATGGCTCGTAATATTCATCGTAGCCTTTGTTGTTCTGTTCATGCAGTGGAAGAAGACCAAGTGGGGGAGTTACCTATGGACTCGCTTTGTTTTTGTAATGCCCCTTTTTGGAAAGCTTTCTAAAAAAGCATCCCTGGCCAACTTCTGCCGAGGTCTTTCGACCATGGTGTCCAGTGGCATTCCTATTATCAAGGCACTCCGTATTACAGCTGCCAGCGTGGGGAACCAGATTTACCAGCGTCGCATCAACCAGATTGCGGACGATGTGAAGCACGGTATCACCATGGCAGAGAACATGAAAGACGATGAGTACCACTTTCCGAATATGGTCGTAGGCATGATCGGCGTCGCCGAACAAACCGCCCAGATTGATAACATTTCACAGAAGCTGGCTGACTATTACGAAGAAGAAGTAGACAACATGGTGAAGAGTCTCTCAGCTTTGATGGAACCGATTATTATGGTGATCCTGGGAGCCGCGGTAGCCTTCCTGGTGAT
>CBDUQG010000085.1:0-3920 GCA_965369305.1 uncultured bacterium | reverse complement strand
CGCATGAGGTGATTGTAATCCTTGAGTCTCCAGGGAATCATGTCATGGACCGTCACGATGGTGGGAATACCCAACTTTTTGACCGGATTGCTCGGATAAAGAAAATGGGCCAGATTGATTCCCCACTTTTCCATTTCTTTGGGGATGAGGTTGTACTCCCAATGAGCTTTTCTGAGGCTGGGAGACGCATAATCCTTTTCGGGCACACGGACTTGCTTGAAATTATCAGGTAGCGGAAAATCAACCAGCTGATGGGTAAAAAGAAAGTACTCGTTCACTTCGTCCAGCTGCGAGAGAGCACTTAATAAGTTATAGGTGTACTTCCCTATACCTGTGTATGGCTGTGGCAAAAATCTTGCATTGATGCCAATTTTCATAGACCTAAAATAATCTTAACTATTTCTTCGTTTGCTCCTTTTCCGGAAATTTTACCAAGCGCCTTCTTCATTTCTGATTGGAGGGCTTTATCTTGCCACAATTCGCGTGCTAAATCAAAGAGGTTTTGCCCTTCTTTAAAAGTGATTCCGGCCTTCTCTGACTGAAAATAGTGAGCATTGCCAAGCTGGTCTGCATTGCCCAGAGGAATCATGATGTGTGGTTTTTTAAGGTAGGCTAGCTCATAAAGAGAGTTCGCGCCTGCCCGGCCAATAACAAGATCTGTGATGACGTAGACGTGCTTGAGCTCCTCACCAAGGTACTCAAAGTGAGCATAGTGAAGGCTTCCTTTGGCGATGGACTTGCCAGCACCGGTGATATGAATGACCTGAAAGTGTTTGGTGAAACGATCAAAGTCGGCTTCGATCAGCTTGTTGATTTGGGCTGCCCCCTGACTTCCGCCCCAGACTAGGAGAACTGGCTTATCTTTTTTGAAGCCGGTTATTTTGTAGCCCTCTTCAGCCTTTCCATCGGCGACTTCCGGGCGAACCGGATTGCCGGTTAGCCTGTACTTTTTACCTCGGCTTTGGAGCTGTGGAAAAGCCACGCAGACCACCGAAGCAAATTTGGAAGCGATTCGGTTAGCAAGACCCATACGACTGTCTGATTCGTGGAGAATGACTCTTTTTCGGAGCACGAAAGCCGCCAATATAACCGGCAGGCTCACATAGCCTCCTTTGGAGAAAATCACGTGAGGGCGAAAGCGAAGAATGATGCCAAGCGACTGGAAAAAGCCCAAAAGCACGAAAAGTGGGTCAATGAAGTTTTGAAATGAGAAGTAACGCCTCAATTTGCCTGAAAAAATTTGCCGAAAGGCAATGCCTGTCGGGCCGATAAGATCCGCATCTAACTTGCTTCTGGAAGCGATATACAGAAGCTGGGCATCCGGATTCTTAGCGTTGATAGCTTGGGCGACGGCGAGATTGGGAATGATATGTCCGCCTGACCCGCCTCCGGTTAGTAAAATTCGCACCGACTTCCGCATAGCGAGAAATGTTAAGTAAAATGCCTGCCGCCAGCATGTTCACCATGAGGGATGAGCCCCCGTAGCTGACAAAAGGTAATGTGAGTCCAGTAAGAGGGAGAATGGCTAGATTTACGCCCATGTTGATAATGGCCTGAAAGGCAAACCAACTGGTGATCCCTGTGGCAATCAGCATTGAAAAGCGGTCTTTGGCGTTTCCAGCAATCAGGTAACCACGGTAAGCAATGATGGCGTAGGCGAGCACCAGAATAGTAATCCGGATAAAGCCAAGTTCTTCGGCAGCTGCTGCAAAAATGGTGTCACCTTGCACCTCAGGAAGATATCCGAATTTTTGAATGGATTTGCCGAAGCCCACACCAAACACACCACCACTACCGATAGCAATGAGGGCCTGTTTGATCTGGAAACCGATGTTGAGAGGGTCAAGTTCTGGGTTTAGGAAGGTAAGAAAGCGGTTGCGGATGTACTCCTTACTCATGATGATGGGATAAGCCATCATGGCAGCAAGTAGGGCTCCGGCCGCAATGTGAAGCGAGCTTCCGCCCGCCGCGAAGAACATGGAGGCGGCGATGACAGAAATCACGAGAACGGATCCGAAGTCAGGCTGCATGGCCAAGAGAATCACTACGCTGCTAAGTAGAATAGTGAAAGGAATGAAGCCATACTGAAACGAGCGGACGAGTTCCTGGCGTTTTTCCATCCAGACCGCCAGGTAAAAAATGAGGCTGAGTTTGGCCATTTCTGCCGGCTGTACCGAGGGGAGGAAAGGTAGATTGATCCAGGAAGTAGATGTTCCGTAATTGGCTCCGATCCCTGGCAGGAAGAGGGCAAAAAGCAGGAGAATGGTGATGATGAAGAGGGGGAGAGCTGCCTTTTTCCAGAATTTGAGCGGGAAATAGATGGCAAATATCCAGATAGGAATGGAAACCATCGCTCGCCAAAAATGCCGCCAAAGATAGAAGCTGTTGGACGGTTCATCGCGTAGCCCCTGAGACACCATACTGCTGGTAAGCTGATAGGATTCGTACACGCTCACACTCGAAATCATGATGATCCCGAAAATGACGAGACTAAAAATAACAATGGCCAAAGGTATGTCGATGGTTGCTTTTCTCATGAGCCTCAACACTATACTCTATAATGGCGACTTGACACAAGGCGTGAAAAATTTTATTATTCACCCACTGATTGTTCATTAATATAGCTTTAACAAGGCATTTTCTCTTTTTGTCCCACTGACATTTTTGTGGGCCAGCTGACTGGCTCTGATTTTTTGCTGTCTGAGTTATTCAGCTGATCCACATTAGACATCGGTGTGGAATTGGTTATTACCATAGATGTTAGAAGAGGGAGAATTACCATGAAAGGCAAAGGGCTCATTGGCATGTTCATCGTGCTGATGACTTGTCTTGCAACGACCCTTAGCTTCGCTCAGGGTCCCACGGACCAGGAGAAAGAAGCAGCGCGAAACTACATGGACATCGGCGACGTCAAGATGGCGGCTGGTGACCACGAAGCGGCCTACAAGGCCTACAAAGCGGCAGATGACATCATGCACGTGCCGAGCACGGGCATTCTGGTGGCGCAGTCGCTCGTCAAGTTGGGACGGCTCATCGAAGCCAAGCAAAAGGCTCTCGACATCGGTCGGATTCCGGTCAAGCCGAACGAACACCAAGTGTTCACGGATGCCCGGAAGGAAGCGTCCAAAATGGTTGATCAGCTCAGCGTCCGTATTCCGGCCATCGAGGTGAAGATCAAGAAGCTGCCCAAGGACGTGGTGCCCACGGTCAAGATCAACAACATAACGTTGGAAACGGAAGCTCACGGGCTCCCCTTCCGCGTGAATCCGGGTCAACACACCGTCGAGGTGTCAGCCCAGGGTTACAAGACCGTGACCAGGCAAGTAGGCACTGAGGAGGGAAAAACAGCCACCTTGGAGATTCAACTGATCGTTGATCCCACGGCTGTGGTTCCACCCAACAAACCTGTTCCGGTCGAGCCCAAAAAGCCCGTTCCGACCAAGACGGTCCCGGAAGCTACTCCCGATTCGGGGGTTTCACCACTTGTCTACATCGGTTTCGGTGTGGCGGGTGCCGGCGTGATCGTCGGAGCCATTACTGGTGGTTTGTCGCTTGCTAAGAAAAGCGGGCTCGATGAGACCTACCAGTGCCAGGACGCCCAGTGCGACGTTCCTTCGTCCGAGAGCCAACAGTTCGAAGACGACCTCGACCAGGCTACCCTGATGGCTAACATTTCGAATGTAAGCTTCGGCGTGGCGGGTGCGGGAGCCATTCTGGGCATCGTAGGACTGTTTGTGGGAAACTCCTCACCGGAGCATACCAGCGAGCAGGACGTCCGTTTGACCCTTGGCCTGGGTCAACTCGGTATCGCCGGAAGATTCTAGGCGAAACCCAATGAGCAATCGGCTCCCCAGGGGTTAGCAGCTAGCGCTGCTACTCCTGGGTTTTTTTAAATAAGGCTAATTCGACTTGCGCATATG
>CBDUQG010000084.1:0-3966 GCA_965369305.1 uncultured bacterium | reverse complement strand
TAGAATTTATTCAGGGAATAAATCTCTTTTAAGGGCTTTCTTACGCGCTTTGTGCCCTTTATACGCTCCAGTAGTTTTGGGTGAATTTCGTCTTTGTAGTCTTTTAGCTTCTCCTCGTATCCAATGGCAAAAGCAACAATGGCTCGGTAACTGGCTGGGATTTTGAGGAGTTTTTTGACTTTTTTCTCGGAATAACCTGCCATTTGATGAGTCTGAATTCCTTCAGCCATGGCCTGGGTTACAAAGCTCATCATGGCCATTCCACAGTCGTATTGGTAGTATTCCAGCTCCTTATTGTCTTCGATTACGCAGTCTAGTTTTGGCTTTGAAACTAGAAAGCCAATCATGGGTGCCTTTAGAGCCCAGTGGTTGCCCCGGGGAAAAGCATCGGCAAACTTAGCAATGCGCCTTGGTCCTTCAATCAAAACGAATTTCCAGGGTTGATTGTTGAAACAACTGGGTGTCCATTGAGCTGCTTCTAGGCAACGTTTTAGCTTTGTTTGAGGAATGGCCTTCTTCTTAAAGAGAAGAGGTGAATGTCTTTTTTTGAGCTCTTTGATCATTTTGTTTTTGAGTTAAGCTTATTTTTCCGTGTTTATTCGGCTTAGTAGGTGACCCATTTTCCCCTTTTTGGTCTGAAGGTACTTGAGATTCACTTTATTAGGCTTTACTTCGATTGGCAGTCTTTTACGTATTTTGAGTCCGTAGCCCTCCAGACCCACCAGTTTTTTGGGATTGTTGGTGAGAATGTCCATTTCTTTAACGCCTAAGTTGGCCAGAATCTGGGCGCCAATACCATAGTCTCGCAGATCCATCTTGAAGCCCAGGCGATGATTAGCTTCCACCGTATCTAGACCTTCTTGTTGCAGATTGTAGGCCTTTATTTTGTTCGAAAGGCCTATGCCACGGCCTTCCTGACGCATATAAAGAAGTACGCCATGACCATTTTTACTGATCATTTCGAGGGCTTTATCGAGTTGCTCACCACAATCGCAGTGCATGGATGAGAAAATGTCTCCAGTCAGGCATTCTGAATGCACACGAACCATGGTCACAGGCTCTTTTTCGATGTCTCCTTTAGTCAGAGCAACATGTTCCTTGAGGTCAATCAGACTGGTATAAACATGAACCTTAAAGCTCCCGAAGTTTGTCTCCAAAAGGCTTTCAGCTTCTTTTCGAATGAGGGTTTCATTCTTGCTACGGTATTCAATTAAATCCTGAATGCTAATGATTTTGAGTTCATGTTTTTTGGCATACTTGCGTAAGTCCGGCAGTCTGGCCATAGTGCCGTCTTCATTCATGATTTCACAGATCACGCCGATCGGGTTAAGACCTGCCAATTTCATTAAATCCGTGCTGGCTTCTGTGTGGCCGGCACGTACTAAAACACCTCCTCTTTTGGCAATGAGGGGGAACATGTGGCCCGGTCTGATGAAATCATTGGCTGTGGCGGCTGAATCTGTGATTTTTTTGATGGTATTGGCTCTTTCAGCGGCTGAAATACCGGTGGTAGTGCCTTCTTTAGCATCAACCGAAACAGCAAAGTTACAATTACCGTCAGCCTTTTTGACCATGGGGTGGAAGTTCAGGCGGTAGGCCAGCTCTTCTTCCATGGGTACGCAGATAAGGCCCCGAGCCTCTTTCGTCATAAAGTTAACAGCCTGATCTGTAATGAATTCGGCGGCCATGACTAAATCACCTTCGTTCTCACGATCTTCGTCATCAATGACAATGATCATTTTTCCGATTTTCAGGTCTTCCAGTGCTTCAGGGATGGAGTTTAACATGTGGCCAGTATACAGGCCTTAGCATTAAATTTCCACCTGATAGATAGCCTTATTAGTCAGTAGATAAAGCTTGTCCTCGGTCTTATTAATGTAGACGCTTTGCACGTCATCTAGCTCCTCGAAGTAAATTTCACTGTTGTATCTGGCACCCTTGCCCACTTCTTTTTCGAGTACAACGACACGCTTGTTTTCTGGATCAAAGACATACATTTTCTGGTGCTCAGGTAGTGTGATAAGCTCTGTGGCTGCGGAAATATCAGTGGCTAGGTCTTCGACTTCAAAGCTTTGCTGCTCACCCTTGAATAACTTGATGATTTCACCCCCTTCCTTGAGTACGTAAATGTTGCCATCGATGGCTATAGAAAGGGCTCCGGTAAGGTCAGCATCCAGATTGTAATCAGTGGCATTTCCATATTTAGAGCGAGCACGACTGTATTTGTAAATCTGGTTGTTGTTCGGGCTAAGGATGTAGAGATTTCGTCCGTAGGCAGCGAGATCTACACCTGAGCGCCAAACATCATCATCGGTTCCGACGAAAGAAAACTGTCCATCAAAATACTCGATGATTCGTCCTGCCTGAGTCATGAGCGCAAGGACCCCCTGATCTTCCATAGCAGTTCCATTCACGACGACTTCTGACTGATCAATGGTTCTTGGGTCAAGAACCTGATCAAGAATAACTTCATAGAGGGCGTTGTATTCATAAACGAAGAAATTATCATCCAGATTGGTGATGCCCAGTGCTTCAACGCTTTCACGTTTAGCTGAAAGATCAACAAACGGTTTTAGATCAGAGACACGCTTGGTGTTATTGATGCTGTCGCGAGTATCCTGCACCTTATCAAGTAGGGCCAGTGCTTCAGCTCTGAAGTATTTGCTTTCCAGAATCGCTCTTGCATCTTCTTCCACCTTGGCAAGAATGGCATTGGCAGTTTCTTTGTCATTGGCGTAACCCTTAGTGTTAGCCACATGGAGGTCCTGATTCATGGCTTCGATCCGTAGCTTATACTCTTCTCTTAATTGGGCGTCGTGGCGACCATTTAAAAGGAAAGTCACACTGAGGATAAGGATTAGAATCACAACGCCGAGGGCGATGAGTATGTTGTTTCGCTCCATTGGAATTTTATGACCGCTGGATTTCATTTTGCCTTCAACAAAGCTGGCTACACTGTCCCAGTGATTTTTGAGGGCGACTAATACCTTGTTCTCTCCACGGCTAACACCTGAGCTTGCACCAGCACGGCGTGGCAATTTGGTGCTTATACAAGTGACTCCGATGCTGAGTTCATTGTCTCCAAGAACCAATTCCCGGATGGCGTCTAGAGCCTCTGTTACTCCTTCGCTACACATTTGCGCCAGCTGGGTGTGTGTGGCCAGCCTGAGTAGGCGGGAGGTAGAAAAAATGACTTTGTCTTCTGGTAATAGTTCGCCACTGGCAATATTTACGAAGAGATCATCCGATTTTCCAGAGAGGCCTTCGCTCACCAAAGACAGTTTTCCTTTTCTTACTAAATAGGCTTCGGCATCCGCACTTTGGGTTAGGTGCAGTTCATTCCCAGAAAAAACAGCAATAATGGCACTCACGCTACCCACCGACTTAGCCCCTCGCTTTTCTTTTAGGGTTTTATAGGTCAGATTCACCTCTTTAAGCGCATGCTCAAAGCGTTCATAAACATCCACCTCCAGGTGATCAAAAAAGACCTCATCGAGTGTGTCGATCATGGTCTGCATGGTGGAACGAGCGTATTTTGTATCACCTTCAATCTTAAATGCCACCCAGATCTGATCTTCAGTACGTGGACTTTTGAGCGTTTTTAATTGAACAAAATGACTTGAGTCGCGGGCAACCGAGAAGGTATCAGCAAGTATTTTGAATGACATTTTCTTTTTATTTAGATTACATCTTCCAATTTAGCACTTTCTTGTTTATTTCATCAAGTAAAATGGCCAAGTGAAAACTTTTTAAGTTCTCGCAAAAAAACAGTATAATGTTTCTGCAATTCTCTAAAAAAATATTTATGGAAATCAAGATTCATACACGAAATGTTCACTTGGGTGAGGAGCGGGAAGGTATTATCCGCGGCAAGTTTGAGAAATTAACCACTTTTGCTCATCGTATTGGCGATGAATCCAGCGAAATCCGCGTTGATTTGTCTCATGTGGAATCCCGAAAGCCATA
>CBDUQG010000083.1:0-3998 GCA_965369305.1 uncultured bacterium | reverse complement strand
CAAAAAGCATTTCTGATAAGATAAAATCCTGAAATGAACTTTATACCTAAAAACATCCAGGCGGCCATCGAGGAGTTTAGCAAGCTTCCGGGCATCGGTCCTAAGTCTGCAGAGAGGCTGGTCTTTCATCTGCTCAAAAAGCCGGAGGCCGAAGTGGCTAGGCTTGGTGAGTCTGTTTTAGCGCTCAAAAAAGAAATCCGCTACTGCAATAATTGTCAGCACCTAACAACCGAGGAGCTTTGCGACATTTGCAAGTCAGAAGGACGCAGTAAGGAAACAGTCTGTATTGTTGAGGATTCCCTTGATCTGATGGCCCTTGAAAAGACCAACGAGTACAAAGGGCAGTATCATGTGCTTCATGGGATTATTTCGCCGGTAGACGGCATTGGTCCCGATGAACTAACCATTGCCGAGCTGATTAAGCGCGCTAAGGATGGTGAGATCAAGGAAATGATCTTTGCACTGAATCCTTCCATGGAAGGGGAAGCAACGGCTGCTTACATCAGTCGTTACGTTAAGCCGCTCAACATCAAAATTACCCGCATTGCGCGCGGCATTCCGGTTGGAGGGAACCTTGAATACGCCGACAGTCAAACGCTCAAACGGGCTATGGAAGGGAGAATGGAATACTAGGTCCCGCTCTCGTCAGCCGAAGCAATTTCTTTTCCGATTATATAGAAGTTAGGACGTGCCTGATATTTGCTATATATGGTTTCTAGAAAGGACTTTTTCTTTTCTTCACCCTTTTCGTCGGGCTCCATTTCATCGTTGTAAACAACATGGCGGTACCAGGTAACGTTCACGCCGGGAACAGCGCGGCCTGCCACAACGGTTTCACCAGGGTTTAGGTTGTCAGAATATTCAATCCGTTCAGGTGGGGGAGAGCTCCAGCCAGAGTAGTAAGGGCCGATCATATGGACCGTGCGATTTGTCTTAGTGCCATAAAAATTGTAGTAGGCATGACTTCCAATGGTGAAAGACTGCATGATCATGTGGTGTGGCGTATCGTTGAGGAATTTCATTTCGATACTTGGCGGATAGACCGTTGCATCAAGGCCAAGTGGCTTGTAGTAATTAACAGCGTAAGAATGATTCCGGCGCTCAGTGACTGGGTAGCCGGCGGCAAGCACAGCCCTGTAGGCAGTCGTGGAAACTTGGCATAGACCTCCGCCGTATTCCGGAATGGTGCGGTCGCCCTTGATGACAAGCTCTTTCAGGTATCCGGTGCTGCCATCAACGGGACCGAGAGTGTCTCCAAAAACAAACTCTTCACCAGGATTAACAAGATGCCCTTCAAACTTTGAAAGGCCGGTATTGATGTTGATGACTCGATTGTTGGGGGAGTTGCTAAAATCAGTTTCACCACCAGAGATTAGCTCTTTGATTCCCATTTGCCGAAGTTGCTCACTCACAACAGTTACTACAGGATCTTCGGTGATAAGAGGGAGATGCACGTAGGTCATGTTGTTCTTCAGGGCAAACTCCATCATCTTGGTGGCCGCCTCTATATCGAGCTGACGACCATAAAGGCCTGTACCTTCAAAAAGAATTTCACCCGCTTCATCCATGTCAATCGTCACATCGGTTTTTTCACGATAAATAGCCGGAGCAATGACTGACTCAAGGTAGCGCCTGACTTTCATGCTATCAATCCCGGTGGCTTCATGACGATTGAGTAAGTTAGTGGTTAGTGTGGCATCCTCGTCATTGACGGCGACATCAACACCGGCAAAATCTGTCTTTTGGTAGTCAGAAAAAAGATCCAGACGGCTGGGATTGATCTCCCAGATCCTGAAATCAGTTTTAAGAATGAGACTCGATGGAAGCTCTGAGGCAAGGCTCAGGGACGGTAAAGCGAGAAAAGCCGCGGCCAATACGATCAGGCGTAAAGAGTGTCTCATTTAGTCTTCGTCTTCTTCTTTTTAGGAGTGAGTGCTTTGATGATAACTTTTTTGACAGTTCCCATTTCATGCTGCTGCTTAAGCTCCTTCTTGCCCTTAAGGAACATGTCCAGTGATTTATCGCGGATGGCTTTGCGAGTGTCCTTGCCTTTTTGTGGCGCAAGAGTAAGACCTAAAATGGAACCAATGGCTCCACCAACGACGACACCGGTCAGGACTTTGAAAATACCTTTTCCGACTTTTCTTTTTTTGAGCATACTTCAGTTGATTAGCAGGCGAATTGTACCTTTTTTACTTGTCCCAGTCAATCTCAGGGTAGCTTTTTAAATGCTCCATTATAAGAGCCTCAATCTCCTTAAGATGGACTTCAGATTCAGCCTCCATGATAATCGAAATACGGGGGCTGGTATTGCTTACGCGGATACCACACCATCCACCCTTCCCAAAATCCATGCGAATGCCGTCCATAGTGGTATTCGGGTATTTTTCCTTAAAGTGATCGACAATTTTGCCAAGAATCTCGAATTTTTGATCATCCGGGCAATAAGGACGTATTTCCGGAATGGCATAAGTCATAGGAAAATCGGCAAAAAGTTCAGACACAGGCTTCTTGGCATCTGAAACAATTTTTAGAATGCGACACCCCGTAACAAGTGCATCATCGTAAGCATAATAGTCTTCAGGTAGAAAAAAGTGGCCAGACTGCTCGCCGCCCAAAATGGCCTCGTGCTGGGTCATGGCATCTTCCACAAAGGAATGCCCAACCTTGCACATGACAGGATTGCCTCCCCAAGATTTAACCAGATCAAAGAGGGCCTGAGAATTAGAAACGGTGAAAACCAATGTCTCGCCCGGGTATCTTGAAAGTACATCCTGACTAAGGAGCATGAGCAGGTGATCAGAATTGATGAACTCTCCTTTCTCAGTAACAATTGCCACACGGTCGCCATCACCATCAAAGCCAAGGCCTAAATCAGCCCCCTCATCTAAAACTTTCCGCTTGAGGTCAGCCAGATTTGCCTCAATGACCGGATCTGCCTCGTGATTGGGGAAGGTGCCATCTAATTCTGTATAAAGCTCAATGACCTCGTGCTCAAGTTCCTTAATCACACTTGGATAAAGCTTGCCGGCAACGCCGTTTCCAGTATCAATGACGACCTTCAATTTTTTATCAAAACTAAACAGCGATTTTATCTTCTTCAGGTAGAAGTCAACGTAGTCAGCGGTCTTTTTGCTACCAGTGCCCTCAGCTAAATTACCTGATTCTATCAGCTTGTAGACTTTTTGAAGTTCTTCACCAAAAACAGCATGCGCATTAGCCGTCATCAGCTTAAAGCCATTGTATTCTTTGGAGTTATGGCTTGCAGTAATGTTGCAGCCCCCATCAAACTTGCCCTCAGTCACAACAAAATACACATAGGGCGACGGTGTGATGCCCAAGTTAGTTATCTCGCAACCAGTTGAAAGCAGTCCGTCTACAAAGGCTTCAAAAAGCTCCATGCTGTGAGTCCGGCAATCCTGCCCCACTGCGACGCGGGGGGCACTCTTGCCAACCCTATTCACCAAATAGGTGCCAAACCCCTGGCCAATCTGTCTGGCAGCATCTGCATTCAGCTGGTCCGGATAAGTACCCCGAATGTCGTAAGCCCTGAATATTTTCTGATCAACCATTTTATTTGTGTTTACAGGAATTATTCTAACATTCTATAAGAAATTGCAAAACAGTCTGTGTAGTCTGATTCACAAAAAATTGGTCCCACCTTCCTGCATCGCAGTTTGGTGGGACCGGGCATCCTCGCTCAGTCGCTCCTCTCGACGACTCGAACTTGACCGCGCTTTCCTCGGCCGAGGTTTCGGATGGGCGGTGGCGCTTTGCTGCGCTGCGCTGCTCGGATCATGGCGTCGAGCTTGAGACGGTTTAGAGGTATCGTTCGAATGGTTCGTGGTTTCTTTGGCACTCGTGGTTTCCTTTGCTTTGGATGCGTAGCCTTGTTTGGGGACTCTCAACAAAAAGTATTGCAAGACAATCTCACTATAAAAGCCGCGGGTATTATAAGATAAAAAATCAGCAAGTCAAAATTATTCCAGAAATGATAA
>CBDUQG010000082.1:0-4016 GCA_965369305.1 uncultured bacterium | reverse complement strand
TTGACCCACTTGATAACCGAAGGCGTAAGCCTCATGTCTAAGGCCTCCTGGTAGCCGCTTTGGACCACGCTGGCATCTTTCATCGAAAGATAGTGGGGCCGATTTAGGTTGATCGCTTCGCTGCTGCGACTGCAATGATCCCAGGCAGCCATGAACCCTAGCTGGGTCAGTAGCTTGATCAGGTAGCCATGCAGAATAATCTCACCAGAACCTTCTTCAAAGTCACCTAGGCATTCGCGCAATAATTCGTAAACTTCGTGGCAGTCCTGCCCGTCAGCGACGAGTTTATTGGTGATTTCAGCCATGTAAAAAAGGATGCTCTTTGACTTGAGATCAGACTCTAGGGGGCTATAAACTTCCAGAATTTCTGCTTCGTTCAGATGGCCAAGATCACGCCCTTGAAAATAGTTCAAATCCACATGGTAAAACGGCTCAAGTCGCCCGCAAAACTTACTCTTTAAACGGCGACTTCCTTTGGCAAGCACAGACACCTTACCCTCATCTTCCGTGATTAGGGTGATGATCTGATCCGCTTCATTCAGGTTAAAACGTCGAATCACAATGCCTCTGGTTTTCTTTTGCTTATCCATTTTAAAAGGAATGTTGTTTGCGCAAATACAATTCAATTGCGAGATAGCTGCTCAAGAGTCCTGCAAGAATAGTGGCAATGAGCTGCCAGCCAAAAGTGACCCAGAAGTTGTCCTCAAAATGCAGCAGAATGGAATTCAGCCCCGCCATGAGGGTTTCATTGGTGATCACTCCTACCAGATTGCGGGCTAGGTAAGCCAGAATCAAGCGAGAAAAAATCAGGCTGATAATAAGCGCTGAAACGGCAAATCCAATGCCTTCAAACACAAAGCCGCTGCGAATAAAGTTGAACTTAGCGCCCACCAGCTTCATCACATTGATCTCCTTTTCGTGATTGTGAATGTTGATGTTAATGCTATTAAAAATGATCATGATACCCACTGCTGCAAAAATAATAATGAGCCAGAGACTGAGTCGTTTAATCGACTGCGTAATACTCAGAATCTTTTCATTCCGGTCTTTCTGCTCAACGTTACGGGCGAGCTTCTCCTGATTCACAATGCTGGCAAACTGAGGGCTTTCCAAATATTCAATCACCGCATTATTATCACCTACCTCGTTGGTCACAATCCGAACCGTGTCGGGGAGGGGATTAGCTAGATCATGGTGATCCAAAAAGGAAATCACGTTGGGGTACTTAGAGCCGAATTTACCTAGTGCGTCGGCTTTGCTAATGTAAACCACCTCTTTAACAAATGGATTGCCTCGCAGAGTATCGGCAAAGTTCTGGGCGGTGTAATTCTCCACACCCGCCTGAATCTCCACGCTGATATCGAGCTTTTCACCCACATTACTGATCACCGAGTCACTCGCGTAGCTCAGAGCTAAAACCAGATTAAAGACAAAAAGCATGAGCGAGATGATCAGAACCGTGGCAATGCTCAGTACCTTATTCCGAAGAACACTATGCCATGCATTCTTAAGCGCTCGTTTGAGCCAGATAACCTGAAGCTGTAGGGCGTTTTCCCTCATTTATTTTTGTTTTGTTTCTGCTACACCCAAATATAGCAAAGAAGCCCTGAGCATAGCAAGAAAATGAGTACTACTTAAGCAGCTTCGCCTTAATGATGCTCGACTTATATTTTTCCGGATGATGAGATTCCAGTCTCACCATCTCGATTTTTGGGAACTTCAATTTCAATTCATCCAAATTCACCCGTTGATCATAACCAAAGCCAAGTACATCCGGCGCATGGTCGTGAAGCACTTGATGAAAATCGGATGCATGCCCAAGAACGACTTGGTCCGGCACGCCTGTTTCCAAAATCGCCTTTCGTCGTTCTTCCTCGGTAAAATGAGGTCTTTTTCCCTTAATCTTCTCTACGTTATCATCCCGGGCAATCACAACGACAAGTTCATCACCCAGCTTTTTAAGTTCATTTAGGTAAAAAACATGGCCCGGATGAACCGCGTCGAAGGTTCCAAAGCCCATGACTAGTCGCCCCCCTTTAGCCATGCTACGCTCGGCTACCTTTCATACTGGTGAAACGATCACGGAAGGAAGTCGCTGCATTAAAGCACTCCTTGATTCGTTTGTTGTTTGGATCTAGCTCCATAGCCTTCTTCAAAAGCTGAACGGCCTTATCGAAATTTTTCATCTGCATGTAGCAAATACCCAGATCACAAAGGGTAAGCGCATTTTCAGGATCCAGATTCAGAGCTCGTTCCAAAATCACCACACCCTGAGTTCGCTTGGCGGAGTTGAATAGAGCCCAACCTAGACATCTAAGAATCTCTGGGTTGTTGGAGTGAAGGCTGTTTGAACTCTTCAAATAGGTAATAGCCTTAGGCCAATCCTGTTTCTGAGAATGAATGAAGCCAAGAATATACTTAGCAGTATAACTCTTTTCGTTTAGCTTAAGAGCGTGGTGGCAAGCCTTTTCTGCCTTGTCATAGTTATCAAGACTCACATAGTTATCCGCAATTTCTTCCAGGGCAGCCACGCAGTTAGGATCATCAAACAGAAGCCTCTCAGCCTCTAAAATAGATTCCTTATGGTTTCCCATTAGCTTGAGCTCCTCAATACTATTAAGGGCATCAGCAATATGTGTTGGATAGTTGTCGTCTTGTTTTTTAGCCATGTTCTATTTTTTAAACTCAGCTCATTCTACCCTATTTTGCCTATTTAGGCAACAAGATTCCCTTGCCGAACTAAAGAAAAGCATTTGAAGCTGCAATTAGACCCTCAGCCTTCCCTGTGTCAAAGCGATCACCTTCAATATGGTAAGCCCAGATTCCCTCATTCTCACTCAGCTTAATGAAGCCATCAATGAGCCTTAGCTCACCACCCTGACTGGCAGATCCTTGGCGAATGGCTTCGAAAATAGTGGGTGGGCACACATATTTCCCGATCACCCCATAATCACTCGGTGCTTCATGCGAAGCAGGCTTTTCAACCAGTCCTTCCACCGGGAAGAGCCTCATCTGGTCAGGATCCATGCGTTCACCCGGCTTAATCACACCGTAAGAGGATATTTGTTCCATCGGCACCCTTTCCACGGCGATAATTGATTCTCCCTGAAACTGGTCCATGAGCTGCCTGGTAGCTGGAACATCATGTTTCACGATATCGTCTCCAAATAGCACCACAAACGGCTCTTCGCCTACGGCCACTTCGGCCTGCAAAATAGCATGACCATCACCTAGCGGCTCGTCCTGGTACACATAGGTGAACTTGGCCATCTGATGAATAGGATTGATCTTATCGGCAATATGATGTTTGTCACGATCTTTTAGTGTTGCTTCCAGCTCAGGATGATGAGAAAAATGATGACGAATCAGTTCTTTATCACGGGAAATTACAAAGATAATTTCCTCAATGCCACTTTCGACAGCCTCTTCAACCAAATACTGAATCACCGGTTTATCCACAATAGGCAGCAATTCCTTTGGAATTACTTTGGTAGCGGGCATAAAACGTGTGCCCATCCCGGCGACTGGTAGTACGGCTTTTCTGATCTTCATGTGTATTCAATGTATAGCACAAAGAAGGGGACCATTGTAGCCTAAATCACCAGGCAAGGCGACTACTTGGATTGAATTTTAACAATGCGCATCTGAACCGCCGGTTTCTTCGGGATCTTGATGTACAGAATATGGTTCTTCTGGGTCGCTTCAATTTGGGTAGTGTCAGCATGTAGGGGCAGGATGATACTCCGTGAAAAATCACCCCAGAAACACTCCTGAGCGTAGTAATCGACGCCTTTTAGCTTTGTAACCTCGTCATCCAGCTCACGTTGTCCTTTAATGGTGAGTACATCATTGTTGATAACGATTTCAACCTCATCAATATTTACACCGGCCAAGGGGGCGACAATGCGGATTTCATTGTTGTTTTCCAAAACATCCACAGGCAGCTGGCCAAAACTGTCCGGCTGACTGATGTCTATTTCTTCTTCCATGGCAGGCTGCTCCGCACCAATCTTAAG
>CBDUQG010000081.1:0-4021 GCA_965369305.1 uncultured bacterium | reverse complement strand
ATAATTCAATATTAATTTTCAATCTTCATTATTATGACAACGAAAGATTTACCCAAAGGAAAAGTAGTCAGTATTGTCGGTGTGGTTGCCGATGTTTACTTTTCCAATCATATTCCTGAAACCTACTCAGCGATTGAGGTGATGGTCAATAAGCGCAAGATCGTTCTTGAAGTGCAGTCTCACTTAGGAGGCGGCGTGGTTCGTTCTGTGGCGATGACCAGTACCGACGGAATGTTTTCCGGAATGGAGGCGACTGACACCATGAATCCGATTTCTGTACCGGTTGGTGAGGCGGTTCTGGGTCGCGTGTTCAACGTTACCGGTGACGCTATTGATAACGGTGCTGAGATCAAGGCTGACGTGGAACGTCGTCCGATTCATCAGGAGGCGCCTGATTTCACACAGCAGTCTGACAAGATTGAAATCTTTGAAACAGGTATCAAGGTCATTGACCTGCTTTGCCCCTTCATTAAGGGTGGTAAGATTGCTCTGTTCGGTGGGGCCGGTGTGGGTAAAACCGTAATGATGCAGGAGCTCATCAACAACGTGGCGATGGCTCATGGTGGTTACTCTGTATTTGCCGGAGTAGGGGAACGTTCTCGTGAAGGGAATGACCTCATCCACGAAATGACCGATTCTGGCGTAATCGACAAGCTTGCAATGGTCTTCGGACAGATGAATGAGCCTCCAGGGGCACGTATGCGTGTGGGGCTGACTGGTCTTACTATGGCTGAAAAGTTCCGTGATCAAGGAAAGGACATCCTGATGTTCATTGATAACATCTTCCGTTTCACTCAGGCTGGTTCTGAGGTATCTGCCCTGCTTGGTCGTATGCCTTCTGCGGTGGGTTATCAGCCAACGCTTGCCACTGATATGGCGAAGCTTCAGGAACGTATTACCTCTACTAAGACTGGTTCCATTACCTCCGTACAGGCGGTATACGTACCGGCGGATGACCTGACTGACCCGGCTCCAGCAACTACCTTTGCTCACCTTGATGCGACTGTAGTACTTTCTCGTCAGCTAGCTAGTATTGGTATCTACCCAGCGGTGGATCCGCTTGATTCTAATTCTCAGGCGCTTGCCGAAGAGATTGTGGGTGAGGAGCACTACCGAGTGGCCAATGCGGTTCGTGAGACCCTTCAGCGCTATAAGGAGCTTCAGGACGTGATTGCGATCCTTGGTATGGATGAGCTTTCTGAAGAAGATAAGCAGACCGTAAACCGAGCCCGCCGCATCCAAAAGATGCTTTCTCAGAACCTTCACGTGGCTGAGCAGTTTACCGGTACTCCTGGTCAGTATATTAAAAAAGAGGAGACCATTCGCACCTTCTCTGAAATCCTGGCTGGTAAGCACGATCACATTGATGAAAACCACTTCTACCTTGCTGGTGACATCGATGAAGTCGTTGAACGTCATAACAACGCTAAAAAGTAATGCAAGATACCCTTAAGCTCATACTTAGGACGCCCGAGGCTGAACTCGTTAATAAAGAGGTTGAATCCGTTTATTTGACGACGGAAACCGGTGACATGATGCTGCTTCCAGGGCATTCAGCTTTTTCTGGCTCTATCACCTACAGTGAAGTGATTCTTCGCGATGGACAGACCGAGGAAGATTATGTGACTTACAGCGGAGTGGTTTTCTTTTCGAATACGAACAACACTTGTCGTATTCTCGTGCAGCGCGCAGACCTTAAAGATAAGATTGATTACGACGGTCTTAAGGCTTACCTCAAGCTCGTTCAGGAGCGCATCGAAAAGGGTCAGGATCTTTCTGACATTCACATGCGTTACCTTGAAGACCAGCGCGTGGCTCTGGTGAAGGGGATTGAGGAGGCGGGGAAATAGCCTAATTCATCTTATCCGCTTCGGAGGAGTTTTTTCGGCATATCAGAATAAAGGGCAAGGCCAGAACCTGAATGATGGCTGCGCCGATAAATGAAATGGAATAGCTATATACATCGGCTACTTTACCAAGACCAGGCTGAACGAAGATACCTCCCGTGTTGCTGATGAGTGAGTCGAAGGAAAGTACGGTGGCTCGTTGCTTTGAAGGAATGAGCTTATTCAGGTAAGCCTGGCGGATTGGCATTCTAGCTGCAAACACAAGAGCCCAAACAATGAGCAGTGCTACAGCAATGGCAAAGCTGGTGGTTAGGCCGATGAAGGCAAAGAGGGCGACGTTGATGAGGATAGAAATCAGGAAGACCGATGTCCTTCGCTTGAATAGTTGTTGAACTCGGGGAACTAAAAGACCTCCTACGATCTGGGCACCCGCAATGACAGCTGCTGCCACACCAGCGATTCCATATGCTTCAGAATTGCCGTATAGCTCGAGCAAATACGGTTGCATGGCATAGAAGGCGTAAATCCCTACACCGGCTGTAAACGGGGCTGCCAGCATCACCCATCTGACAGGTGGATTACGAAGTCCGTGGTCGATGGAGGATTTAAAGATTTTTTTCATTCCTTTGCCAATGCTCTCGCTTTTGTCCGGTTCAAATCCATAGTCTTTCATGAAGAAAAAGGCAATGAATAGGTTTATGACCAGTACACCTGCCCGGAGGACATAAGGCACCCCCAGGTTAGTCAGTTGGGCGACAAAGCCGCCTGCTACGGAACCTGAAAGCATGGCAATGCCGTTGACGATTTGTCCTTTAGCAAAAACTGATTCGAGCGTCCCTTTGTACTTCATGTGGTTTAGTGCATCTACAAGCCATGCTTCCGTCGCTCCTGAAAAGAAGGTGAAGCCTAGGCCAAGCAGAAGAGAAGATAGGATCCAAATGATCAGCGGCGCCTGAATGTGCCATGCGTAAAGGTAGACTATGGTGGAAATTCCCAACGTCAGGGCGCCGAGCATGTAAGAGAGCCTTCGGCTCCACGCATCGGCTACCACGCCGGTTGGTACTTCAAAAAGAACCATTCCTACAGTAAAGAAAGCATTTGCCAAAAAGGCCTGGGCATTACTCAGGCCGGCATCCAAAAGAAAAAGGGTGTTGATCCCCCAAATGAAAGACGTCGCTAGCGTGTTGGTGAGCGTTAGGGTGAGGTAGGTGTTTTGTATTCTTTTCGATCCGTGATTCATTTCTTAGGTTCCTTCTGGTATTCGACGTAGGAGTATATGACGGTATAAAGTGAGGTAAAAATCACAGGAATCAGGATGAAGTACATGGACCACCTTCCGAAAAAGACACCCAGCAGGGAAATGATACCCGAGGCCTTAAAAAGCTTAGCTCCTATCTGATGGGTCTTTTTCCAGACTTTGTCACTGCTGAGGGTCCATGGAGTGCGGATTCCGATGAACCAGTTTCGTTTAGCGTGCTGACAAAGAATGCCCACATAGAAAAGCAGTAGCCCAATGCCAATTGGCAGGGTGAAGTTCGGACTGATGGGCCGGGCCAGATTCCAGAAAACAATTTGCATTTGAACTGCCAGCATGAAGAACATCATGATGACGATGAAGGCGTCAAAGTACTTCCTGAACTTTTCAATATTCTTCCTTAGTGGATCGATTACAGGAATAAGCATGAATATAAGGCCGATCATGATCATGAAAAGAGGTAGGATGTAAGCGCCCCAGAATTTGCTCATATATCCGTTTACCTCGCCACTAGCGTTCCAATGGGTGGCCATTTTTTCCGGTAGTTCAGGGTAATAGTGAGCTGTCATCCCAAAGGTAACAAGAATAAGGATGACGATGATAGTGTTTGCTACTTGTGGTTTTTTCATGGTTAAGAAAGGTCAGCAAATATTTCATGGATGTTGCCATCCGGATCGGCAAAGAAGGCGGCTCGTTGGCCCCAGGGCATGTCGGAAGGCTGAGCAATCGCAGTGGCTCCTTTTTCTATTATTTTTTCGAAGGTCTTATCTACTTCTACTGGCTTGGGCACTCGAAATGCCAGTTCCAAGCTCTGTCCCTTTCTTTCTTCACCGTAACTTGGATGTTTGGTGGTATCTAGCATTACTTTGTTTGTACTGATGGCAAAACGCACTCCCGGATTCTCAAATTCGGCGTAATT
>CBDUQG010000080.1:0-4227 GCA_965369305.1 uncultured bacterium | reverse complement strand
ATATATAGTTATTTTGTCAAGAATGAATGACAAATTGACAAAAGTGCATAACTAAAGTAAAGTTGCATCAAATTTAGCTCTCCTAAAAACCCCAAAAATGCCCCGTTTTTCCTTTAAACCCAAACAGAAGTCTCTTGAGCTACCCGATGAACTAAGAGTAGGCTTTCAACTCAAAATAGAAGAATACCGGAGCAGGCTCAAAATCGTGACCAACAAAGACCCAAGGATCACGCCTACCGGCCATGCAGATGATGGCATCGTGCTAACCCGGAACGAGGATGAGGTGCACTCGCTCTACAAAATGGAAATCATGAAGCGCCTTCTTCGCGATGGGAAACTTGGCTATGCCGAAGCTGAGGCGCAGATAAGTCAAATGAGCGCCATATTGCCATTTAGTGAGGGCATCTTTCGTAGCGCTTACAACATCATTCTTGGGTATTGTCGTGGTAAGCATGAGCTACCCCAGACAAACAAAGAAAGGGCTAGCTAAAGGTTTTTGTATCAGTTGCCTCGGAGCGAAATAGCTCGAGGGTTTTTTCCAGTGGTGTTGAGCCATTAGGTGTGTAAAGCAGTCCATTTTTTAGGCCTACATCAGCACATGTTTCATCAACTTCTTCAATTCTGGTCTTGATGCCGCTCAAGGTCTGAGAAACGAGGAATCGCATGGTTGATAAATCAAATTGTGGCAGCTCATGTCGGGTTGGTCTTCGGTTAGCTTTGGACGGTCTCAAAATCCCTCCTTCGTTTCGGGCTGCGCTAGGAATGTGGGCTATGGGATCAAGAATAGATTGCGCCATAATCAAGTGCCAATCATCGAGAGTACTTCTAATAAGCGGAGTCATGTCCTTCTTCAAATGGCTTGATTCCAGGGCTAGTTCTTTCTGTTGAGCAATGTTGTCGCCGATTGCGTCGCGAACGGTCATTTCACCAATTGGCAAGTCACGAATGGCATGTAGCTTGCTGGGCAAGAAGAATAGATGAGGTTTGTAAGGGATACCTTTTTTAGCTGAAACATTCAGGCAAAGGTCATGGATTTCACGTAGTCGAAGTGACAAGCTATCTCTACAGGTGCTGACAAGTTTTGCCTGCTCATCAACAATTCCTTCAGCCTGAGGGGCTAGTCCGGCCAACCGATTTACAGGTTTTAGTACGGCCGCAGTTAACGTGCTGCCCCACTCGCTCAAAGCATTTTCTCTCAGTGTTCTAATGCGACGTCCAGGCATGCCAAACATCACAGCGATCTGCGTCTGGTACTCGACGTTCTCTTCTACAGATTGCTCAACGGTCATATCACCGATGGCAGTGTAACTGGCGGGTTCAGGGACTTTATTCATGTATGCAAACAAAAGAGAGTGTGATTATATGTATTTTTTTGTATTTATGCAAGTTTATCCCTAGGTTTCATGTGATAACTTAAGATCATGAAAAAAATAATCACCATCGGTGGTGGCCATGCCAAAAACATTCATCACATCGATGATGAAATCGTACGTCTTTCGGGCAAAAAGAAGCCAAAGTTCTTATTCATTCCAACCGCCAGCTCGGATGACGAAAGATACATGCCCTACATGCATAAACGCTTCGTCGAAAGCCGTGGTTGTCGGATGGAATCCATGCTCCTACTTCGCGAAAAATACAGCAAAAAGCAGCTCGGAAAAATGATTTCAGAAGCCGACATAATCTATGTAGGTGGTGGCAACACGCTCATGATGATGCGCAAATGGAGGAGTTTGGGCATTGACAGGATGCTTAAGAAGGCATGGCAAAAGGGCACAGTACTTTGTGGCTTATCCGCCGGTTCAATCTGTTGGTTCGAATCCGGTCATAGCGACTCCATGTGGTACTACGACAAAAAAAACTGGGACTACATTCGAGTTCGTTGTCTTGGTTTTTTACCCTTCATTCACTGCCCTCACTACGACTCCAAAACCGGTAACAAGAAGCGAAAAAACGACTTCAAACGCATGATGAAAAAGTATCCCGGCCAAATTGGCATTGTTTGTGACGACGAAGTGGCCATTGAATGGTTAGATGATAAATTCAAAGTGCTTTCAGCTAAAAAAACCAAGGGTGCCTACAAGGTTTATTGGAAGAAAGGCCGGTTCTATGAGGAAAAACTGGAGAATACGAACCAGCTTCTACCTATAAAAAGCTTGAGTACTTAGCTATAATCGCCTCTAGACTCAAATTTTATGCCCGAGAACGACAACAATACCGGTCCAGATTTACCAGGCATCATTCTGAATAGTGACCAGGTGAAGCCCTTTCATGCAAAGCTTATCGAAGATCAATACGGTGCACATGGTGTTGCTTATGATTTTGAAACCGAGTATCCAAACCTCCCTAAGGGCCAAGACCCATCCCATGAAGCAGGTAGTGATGCGATGATCGCAGCTAAATACAGGGCTGCCATCATCACCCAGCTCCTCGAAAAGGGCTCTCTTGGATATCAGGCGGCGCAGCAGGCCTGCCGTGAAAAAGGACTGACTATTATATTCATGCCAGAAGCTTTTCGGGTCGCTTACCAGGAGGTGCTAGACTATGCGCAGGGCCGAAAGAAGCTGCCAAAAGTCAAAGAAGAGGAAGAATAGTCTTTTTCAATTCTTTTAGATATACTGGCTCTAGTAAAAGCATTTTAGATGAACCTAAACGTCAACTTCTGCGGCATTGATTTCCCAAACCCCACCGTGGTGGCGTCTGGTTATTTGGGTGTAACGGGGGCCAGCATGGCCAACTGTATCAACAATGGTGCGGGCGGAATGACGGGTAAAACCCTCTTCATGAAAGAGCGAAAGGGTCATCCAAATCCTACCATTCTTACCTTTCCAGGCGGCGTGATTAATGCAGTCGGTCTATCCGGTGAAGGCATTCACGCGGCCGAACACGAAATCAAGAAATTCAAAGAGCTCTGCCCTGAAAATCCCATCATCGGTTCGATTGGCGGGCACGGTCTTGATGAACTTCTCGAAGTAGCCGAGATCATGGACAGTTATCCAGTCGACATGCTCGAGCTGAACTTTTCTTGTCCAAATGTTGAAGGCGAAATGGGTAAGCCGATTGCTTGTGATCCAATGCTAACCGCTGAGGCCACTAAAGCGGTTCGAAAAATTGTTAAAAAACCCATGTCTGTCAAAGTATCGCCTAACGTTCCCGACATCGGCTTAGTGGCCAAGCATGCCGAAGCCAATGGGGCGGATGCCATCACGGCTATCAATACCATGGGGCCAGGCATGGTCATCGACATCAATATGCGACGGCCTATCCTATCTAATAAGGTAGGGGGCGTGTCTGGTCATGCTATCAAACCCATCGCCGTTCGCTGCGTGTGGGACATCTACCGCTCTGTCAAAATTCCGGTCATTGCCACGGGTGGAATCATCAATGGAAAAGATGCTATCGAGATGCTCATGGCCGGTGGGAGCCTGCTGGGTATTGGCTCAGCCATCGTGTACCATGACATGAAAGCTTTCGACATGATCACCGATAAAATCCGAGCCTTTATGAAGGAAGAAGGTATGACCGACATCTCTGAGCTAGTTGGCATTGCCCACGAAGAAGGTTTCGATCGCGACAAGCTCTCTAACGAATTTCAATAAATGTCTCTACCACTTGTTTTTAAAGTATCGGCCATTCGCCAGGATTCACCCAATCTCAAAACCTACATTTTTGAGCATAATCTTCGGGCCAAGTCCGGCCAATTTGTCATGGTCTGGATGCCTGGTGTCGACGAAGTCCCCATGAGTATTGGCTGGCAAACAGACAAGGAGTTTCACGTAGGCATTGCCGATGCCGGCGACTGTACCCACGAAATCCACCAAAAGATCAAAGTAGGAGACAAGCTCGGAATTCGCGGGCCATATGGCAGCAGTTTTGACTACAAAGACTATGACCACATCATTTGTGTCGGTGGGGGGTACGGAACCCCGCCCATGCTCAACCTCTCGCAGCGTGCCACCGAACTCGGTAAAAAAGTGACCGTGATCCAGGGGGCTCGAAGCAAGGACTACCTATTATACGAAGACCTATTTAATGAACTAGGTGTTGAGCTAATCTTCTCAACGGATGATGGCTCCTTGGGGCACAAAGGCTTCACGACCGAAGTCCTTGAGGAGTACTTCAAAAAGAATGATGTTAAAGGCAAGGTTTGTGTATATACCTGTGGTCCCGAAGTCATGATGGTGAAAGTGGCCAAAATCTGTGAAGATGCTGGCGTTGATTGCCAGGTAT
>CBDUQG010000079.1:0-4247 GCA_965369305.1 uncultured bacterium | reverse complement strand
CTTTAGGACGAGCTTCATTAACAATGATCTTACGACCATCAAGCTCTTTTTCATTCCACATCTCGATAGCAGCCTGAGCTTCTTCGGGAGTAGACATTTCGACAAAGCCGAAACCTTTAGAGCGACCGGACATGCGGTCAGTAATAACAACGGCATCCTGAACGGTGCCAGCTTGTTCGAAGGCTTCACGAAGACCTTCACTTTTGGTACCCCATGAGAGGCTTCCAACAAATAATTTTGTACCCATTTTTGAATTAGGATAGATAATAAAACACAATTTATCTCACGAACTTCTATCCTAACAAAGGAACTTAACGAAATTACAGTGGAAAACTGTCGGGCTGGAGTATGAAGAATAAGCCAAAAATAGTCAAGCTTAACTGATTAGAAGCCTCTTTCCTTTCTTTTGGGAGGCATGATCTGAGGCTTCACCACTGACGAGGATACATTTGGCAATTTGGTCTTCGGTGCCATGGGTGTAGGAACTGGCTGCGGTGCTGGCGAAGTGACCGGAGGTACGGTCGAAGCCGATGCAGTGGGAGCCATTGCCACCTCTGGGGCCGGACTCTCTTCAGTCTGAGCTACATTTTCCGGTCCCTGAGTAGCTTGAGCTGTAGGAACAGGCACGGTGGCAACCGCTTTAGCAACAGATACCTTGGGCTTTCTGGGTTGACTGATGCCATAAGAAATAGCTCCAATGGCTAAACCTGCTGCTCCAAAAATGGCCAGACGCTTTTTATTGATGAAAGACCCCATCGGCACGCGAGTTGGTTTTTCTTCACTTTCGACTGGCCCGTCATCTGACTCTTCGTCAAATCCAAAAACGGGAACCTCACTTTCGACTGAAGGCCGAACTTCATGTTCACCCATAGGCTCTGAGGCAGGAGCACTGTTAGTCCAAGGGCTAACAACTTCTTCTTTTGGTGCCTCAGGCTCTTCGATGACATTCCTGGCCCTGTCACGGTTAATCATGACCTTTGGCAAATGAACACCCATCCCTACCTGAGTGTCCCCTGTTTTTGGATCAACAGCACGAGGCTGCTTCGGGGCATCACCCATTCCAATCATTGTAGACTGGCTACTGGGAATAGGCTCCTTGTCACTAATCGGTGTTCTATCTTAACCGGTTCCTATGAGCGTTCTCCTTCGTCCGGTTCCTACGAGGGTGTCTTGACGCTCTGGTCCTCTCTTTCTTCTGGGCATACTTTAAAAAGTTAAGTGATTTAAGTTTAAATTAACAATTTGTCAACATTGTCAGTATGATTCGAACAGCCGCTTAAGTCAATTGGATTTGCTTGATTAGTGAACAAATGTTCACTATTTTAAGATCATCACTAATCCATATTACTTATGACCTATGAATCTCAGCTTCAAAAGCTTAGAATCCACTATCGGAAGTACGGTAATTTGCCTACTTACGATAGGATGCGTGAAATCTTTGGCTGCAAGTCAAAAAGCACGGCTTACTATGCGGTGAACCGACTCATTGCTGCAGGTTTTCTGAAGCGTCGTAAGCAGCAACTTATTCCTGGACCCCGTTTTGATGAAATGGCTTTCTTCAATTCGGTAAAGGCCGGCTTTCCCAGCCCAGCCGAAGAAGAGGCTAATGACCGCATGAGCCTAGATCGTTATCTGGTGGATAAACCAAACAGCACTCTCTTCGTGCGCATGAAGGGCGATAGCATGAAACAGGCTGGCATTCTGGGCGGTGATATTGTGGTGGTGGAGCGTGGCAGTGATGCCAACCTTGGACAGGCAGTGGTAGTGAATGTGGAGGGCGACTATACTGTCAAAATCCTGCGAAAACAGGGTAACCGATTTTTTTTGGAGCCTGCCAACCCTGCTTACCCAAGCCTACCCCTGGAAGACTTTGTGGCCCACGGCATGGTAGGAGTGGTTAAAGGCGTAGTCCGCAAGCTATGATTGGACTTGTTGATGCCGACGGCTTTTTTGCCGGTTGCGAACTCTCGCGCCACCCAGAGCTACGAGGCAAGCCTGTGATGGTTCTGGGGAAACTGGGTAGCTTTGTTCTAGCCAAAACTCAGGAGGCCAAAGAGCGAGGCGTTAGAACCGTCATGCCTTATAAAGAAGCCAAACGCTTATGCCCTGATGGCATTTACCTTGAGGGAGATTTTCGCTTTTATACTCTGATTTCGAGGCAACTTATGGCGATTTTAAAGGAATGGTGTCCGGTGGTGCAGGTCACCTCGATTGATGAAGCCTACATGGACATGACCGGTATGGAAGAAATGTATGGTAAGGACTTCGGAGCTTTGGGGGATGAATTGAGGGATCGAGTTAAGTCCAGCCTGGGCATCACGGTGACCATTGGCATGTCGGTGAACAAGGTGCTGGCTAAAATGGCTTCAGAAAGAAATAAACCTGATGGCACCGCTCTAATTCCAAGAAAAGATATTCCTCACTTTCTGGCCGGGGCACAAGTCGGAGAGGTTCCGGGAATCGGTTATCGCCGGGAACAGCTGGTGACCAAATATGGCATTATTAAGGCTGATGAGCTGGCTCGCCTTCCTATGGGGGCGGTTAAAAGTCTGTTTGGCCGAAACGGCATCCTGCTTTGGAAGGAGCTAAGGGGTGAATATATTTTTAAAGTTAATCCTCGCCCCCGCATCCCAAAGCAGATCGGGCGAACCAGCAGTCTTGAAAAGTCTACAAGTGATGTGCGCCAGATTGAGGGGCTGGCCTTCTATCATCTGGAACGAAGCCTGGAAGCGCTGCATCGCCACAAACTGATGGCCAGGGAAATCAGCCTGCATCTGAGGGATTATGAGCTGAGGATTTACCGTATTCCTTTAAAACTGGAAAAACCAACGGATGATTTTTTTACGCTGGCCAAAGCCCTCTCAAGGCTGATTCGGCGCATGCCAAGAGCTAAACTCTGGCGCAGCGCTGGGGTGCTTTTTTATGATCTTTGTTCTGCCAGTGTTCGACAGCTAGATCTGTTTGAAGGCATTGAAAAAACCCTTCGGGATGAGCGGCTGAATGAAGCTCGTGACAAGCTCAATGAGTATTATGGCCAGTTTGCTGTGACCAGCGGCTCGACCCTGTTTTTAAAGAAGAAAAAGAATCGAAAAGATCGCTTCAACTTGCCTCTGATCTCATGATACAATGCGGCTATGGAACTCAAAAAACTACCAAAAACCAAAATCTGGGCCGACGAACCTGTGGACCTTGGCAAGGTGAAAGCCTATAAGGGTAAATTTGTGATGACCGACGAAGGTAAATTCTTCGCTAAGCTCTTTCCCAAAGAGGAATGGGATGGCTCTGCCTTTTTTCACAATATGGTTCTGGAGGAAATGGGCGTTCAGAATGCTCAAGCGCCGAGCGTGATGAAAGAGGTGCCCGGTGGAGGAAAGATTGAAGTAGAAATGATGGATGATTACGCGGAGGTCAGGCTTTATGGTAAAAGCACCATTTACGGCCGTTACAACCCCGAAATGGTGGATGCTGGTGCCGTGGAAGGAGTGGTTCGTGAAATGTTTGAACTCATTGACCTTCCTGTCCTAGTCATCCCAGACTACGAATCTTGACTCGATTTAAAAATAGTGTAATATATATTCCACTATCTAGTACGCATGTCCTCAAATAAGCCTAAAAATAACCCGTCATCTCTGCCGGAAACTGGTCCACATGTTTGGGTCAAGATGCGGGAGTATTTTAGAGGAAGGAGATCCGCTCTTAGAGATGTGCGGGACAAAGATGGGCTGGAAGCAGCTCAGTTTGACCATTCTTGTGAGATGGCAGACCTGGGAAACTCAGAAGACTGGGAGTTAATGTTTGACCAGGCCCTATTACGCGAGCCACATTCTACTCGAGCCATCAAAGATGCACGGCTAGCTTATCTAATGTTCCACAACCGTATTCAGGATCAAATGAACGAGCTGGAGATGATGCATGCCGAACTAATAGATGTCCTTGAAAGATTCCGAGAATATATTGAAGATTGTCAGAAACACATGGTTCAACCTCAAATGATCTTAGAACTAGAGATAGATGATGAGGAGCTTGAGCAATATGAGGAACTGGCTATTAGATCGGGAGAGGCGCGCACTATCATTGAGGAAATTCGCATGATGATTGATGATTTGAATCAACTTGGAAGCAAGTACTCCAAGTAAAGAAATATTGACAAAAAATACGAAAATACTATAATAAACTCTATTTCGTATTTAAAACCTATGTCCCCCGAAAAAAAGCCACTGGCGATGAACCCCGAATTAAGGGAAGAG
>CBDUQG010000078.1:0-4282 GCA_965369305.1 uncultured bacterium | reverse complement strand
TTTAACGGCTTGAATAAGATAAATTCACCCCTTTTTGGTGTGGGTATTTTTTATATTTATGAAACAATTATTTGTTCATGTAAATATTAAAAACTTGCTAAAAAATTTCTGGTTGATATAATGCTCTGAAACCTTCGCCGCGGACAACATTCAAAACAACGTTCCGGACAGGCCAGAAAGTTTCTCTCAGTCACACTAGATCCTTTACATATAGATTTACGTAAAGCCCTGAGAAGATTACGTAGACAATCGGTAAGACCAAAAATAAAAACAAAAATCTTCACTCATTGTCTAATCTTCCCTAGGCTTTGCGATGTAGCTCTGCTTGACTAGCGAGAGCTCAACCATCCATATTCTGCTTGTTATTTTAATACAAAAATTAAAAACAAATAGGCACCCAAGAATACGTCTTGGAAGGACGATAACAAAAACCAAAGTACAGCTTAGAAACTATTGCCAATTAGTCCCTGGTAATTGTTTGGCCCTGAGCATCGCTCCGCATGAAGTAAATGTGCGCGCTGCTTTGCACTCTATCGGAGCCAGACAAAAAATCCTGAATTTCCCGTTCGGGATTTTTTGTTTTCTCTGAAAACTTTAAGAAAGTTTCGATCGCCTTTGGCGTATCCATCAGTACTTTCAAAATATCTGATCTCACTCTTCAGTTCATCGCTTAGGCTCGTCCGACTAGCTTCGGGGCCGTAACCCAAAGCGGCGTCGGACTACGCGTGCTCAGAACTTCATCACTCGGTTATTCTATGTTGCCTTTTTATGGCTTAGCTTATAAAGGTCATGTACAGAAGTACACTCATGATCAGAATAATTCCTCCGGCAAAGAGGCTGGGTGTAAGTGACCAGTTTAAAATCGCGTGAAAAAACAACCCCATAACGAGTATGCTCACCCCTAAAACAATCAACTTCGTGTGAATTGTGCGGACGTTGGTCAGTATATTGATGAACAAGAAAGGAAGTATGGCTCCTGTCCACAGCTTGGCTGATCCTAGTGAGACCCCTGCGAACAAATGGACACTTAAAACAAAAGCTAGTAAAAGCGCTAATGTAAGCAAAAAAGTGAACAGTCTCTTGAACAATTTGTCATTCACTTTTTGGGTCCAGTTTATTTGCGCACTAGCTTTCTTCGCCATTTATTTTATATTTTCTATAGTTCCAACAATAGTTTGGTCCTCTGTTTTGGAAGTCGTGATGAGCTTTGCGGATTATTTTCATGGCTTCACGGCAGTGATCCGCCAAAAAGATGGGAATCATGTCACTTTCACTCATCATTTTCTTTTTTAGGGGCCATTCTTCCACCCAATCGATAAAAGGCTTCCACATTTTGCCCAGTAAAATGATGGGTTGGTTACAGGTATGTTCTACTTGCATCAGTTGCCATGAGTACATGAGCTCCAGAATGGTTCCGATGCCACCCGGTGCAACCACAATCACATTTGAAAGGTGCATGAAATAATCGAGCCGGTCACTGAATCGACTAAAATCCTTTCTAACGTCCAAATGCTTGTTGGCATCCTGTTCCTCCGGAAGCATGATGTTGAGTCCCAGAGAATGAACGTTTTTCCCCTTTCGCCCTTCTTTGTGGCCCTTGTTGGCTGCTTCCATCAAACCTGGACCACCACCAGTAACTACATCCATTCCTTCAGCTGCGACCATTTTTGCCAGTGAATAGATTTGATTATAGCGGGGGTCATTCGGTTTTATGCGGGCGGATCCAAAAATCGTTACGCGAAAGTGATCGGGGTCTACATGGAATTCTTTTTTGTTAGCCATTGGTTTTTGTTAAATGTTGCGACAAGCATTTTCTAGGTCACTAGCACCGATTCCCGCTTCGTCATAAAGTTCGTAGGAGTTGCCTGAAAGCTGATACTCTCGGACCGCCAGATTATTGATCACAACCGATAGGCCTTCCTGAGCGACGACGGAATTTACCTGTGACGCGATTCCAGAATGTGGGTTGTGATCTTCGATAGTGATGAGTTTTCCTGTTTTTTCAAGCGATGGTAGTAGGGTGTCGAGGTCTATATCTTTGAGGCTACTGAGGGCGATGACTTCGACTTCTTTTTCACCCTTCAATTTATCGGCGACTTCTACAGCAATAGCTACCATAGAGCCACCTGCGACTACCGTTACATCTTTTCCTTTGCGGATCATGTCAGCTTTTCCATATTCAAATTTATAGCTTTCGTCATAAAACGGTGTGCCATCTTCCTTCAAAATCACTTCGAACTTGTGGCGGCCCATACGGACGTAAAAATTTCCGTAGTGTGACGCAATGTAACGAATGATGTGATCTGTTTGATTGGCATCGGATGGTTCAATCACCATGGTGTTCAGGAGTCCAAGCATGGATCCCATGTCATCAATGGCTTGGTGAGTTGGTCCATCCTCACCCACGGAAAGTCCGCAGTGAGTGGCCACCATTTTTACGTTGGTCCTGTTGATGTCGTTCACGCGGGCTTGGTCCTTGGCGCGACTGGTCATGAAGGCACCGAATGTGGATACAAATGGGATATGGCCATGAAGGCTTAGTCCACCGGCGAGCGAAACCATGTGCTGCTCAGCAATTCCAACTTCCAAAACTCTTTCTGGAAATTCCTTGGCCATGACAGCAGTCTTCACTGAGCCTCCCAGATCAGCGGTTCCTGCCAGCACATTGTCATTCAGCTTGGCCAGATCAAGCAGTGCCTTTCCGTAGGCACCGCGGCAGTCAGACTTGGTACCGGCTTCCAGAATCATAGGCTTGCCCACTTTTACATCCTTCATTTCAGTGAGTAGTTCAGTGTGGTCTGGTTTGGGTGGGTTCCATTTTACTTCCTTCTTGAATCCCTCAACGGCTGCTTTTTCTTCATCACTGAGCATGAGTGGGCCGCTTAGCTCTTCATCAGCGACTTCCGGCTTAGGGGCGATTCCGTGCCAGGTAGCCTTAAAGTCTTGACCATCCGGTTCCATAAAGCTGACTCCTTTGCCCATGATTGTCTTGCCGATCAAAATAGTCGGCCTGTCTGATTGGTAGCTCTTTCCAATAGCATCCCACATAGCGGCAAAGTCGTGTCCATCTACATCGATCACATTCCAACCAGCCGATTCCCAGGTTTCGTGCGGATAAATCGGCATGATCTTATCCAGGCTGTCTGTGAGCTGGACGCGGTTGTAATCCATAAATAAGATCAGGTTTTCGAGTTTGTATTTGTTGGCATAGTGCATCATTTCGTAAACCTGCCCTTCTTCAGATTCGCCGTCACCAACTAGTCCAAAAACCTTGTTATTACTTCCCTTTAGTTTTTCAGAGTGGGCAAAGCCTGAGGCAACTGAAACACCGATCCCAAGTGGGCCGGTTCCATAAGTTACACCTGCTACGTGACGAGTGATATGACCTTCATATATAGCTCCGATCTTTCTAAAATCCCGTACGGCATCTTCAAGTGGAATGTATCCCATGTGACCCAAAATGGTGTAAACAGCTGGTGATACATGGCCGTTACTAACCACCACATCCTCACCTGTTTGACTGACGATGAAGCAGTAAACCAAGGTTAAATAATCAATCACACTGCAAGACCCACCCGGATGTCCGGATTGGCTATTTTTAGTCATTTCAACGATGCTTCTACGGCAGCTTTTGGCGAACACCTTCAAAAAGTCGACATGTTCCTGGCTTAGCGGTTCACCGATCTTGGGAAATTGCATGGGTTTAGGGCTTTAATTATCAAGCATAGTTTAGCCTTAATTCTTGCCAAATACAACAGCTATAAGTAGCCCAAATGACTATGTTTATGCTATGATTTATGCCTTAGTAAATAGCTATGACCAAAGTTGCCCCGGAAAAACCCGAAGATATAGTATCTTCACCAGAAGAAAGACGATCGTATTTGGAGGGTCTTTTAAGTCAGATTGAAGAAGGTCATCGTTTTGGCCTGCAAGAGGGAGATATTAAGACCATGCGAAGGGCGGTTCAGCTTACCCTTGAGGATCTTGATGACCCAGCACCTATTTCTGCTGTTCAATTAAGGGTGATAGAGCCCGCTCCCGAGGACCTGGTGACAATTCCTCTCTCTGGAAGAGGAAGGAGGGGTAAGGCTAAAGAGGTGACCATTTCGACTGAGGCAGCTGATGTTTTAAGTCAGTATTATTCTCGTCAAACTTGGTCGGGGAGCGTCAGAGCAAGGGCTGCCATTCTGGCTGTTATTATTGATGAAGGAGGTATGGGCGACGATAGTCATGTCTCGCTCGCCAGCATCAGTGAGAGAACTGGATATAGTGTGGCTACTAT
>CBDUQG010000077.1:0-4290 GCA_965369305.1 uncultured bacterium | reverse complement strand
AACAAAAATTTGATATAATCCAAACCGAAACAAAAACAAATGGAAGACATTGCCATAAAAATCGTCGAAGCATTCCAGAAGGCCGGACATGAGGCCTATTTTGCAGGTGGTTCTGTGCGTGACTTTTTGATGGAAAAAGAGCCTCAGGACTACGATATCGCCACCTCGGCTACACCCGATGAAATCGAGAAAATCATTGATGACATGCATCTCGAATCAAAATCCATCCCCATTGGGAAAGAATTTGGAGTCATTCTAGGTATCGTGCACGGGCATGAATTTGAAATCGCTACCTTCCGCTCCGACAGCTCATATTCCGACGGACGCCGCCCAGATGCAGTCCTTTTCACCTCCTCGAAAGAAGATGCCGTGCGACGTGATTTCACGATCAATGGACTCTTTTACGACCCGATTAAAAAGAAGGTCATTGACTATGTCGACGGGCAAGATGACATACAAAATAAGACCATTCGTTTCATCGGCACGCCGAGTGAGCGCATCAAAGAGGATCACCTCCGACTCCTCCGTGCCATCCGTTTCAGCAACCAGTTCGACTTTGAATACGAAGAAAAAACAGAAGCAGCCATTAGTGAGCTCGCTCACCTCATCAAAGACATTTCCAAAGAAAGAGTGGCTGACGAACTCAATAAAATGATGCTCCATCCAAGGCGTGCTCATAGCTTCCGTGAGCTTGAAAAATTCGGCATTCTCGAGCACATCATTCCCGAAGCCATGGCGCAAAAGGGGGTGGCTCAGCCCATCCGATTTCACCAAGAAGGGGATGTGCTAACCCACTCCTTCAAGGCCCTCCATGACATGCCGGAGGAATGGGTGACGCTCGAGCTAGCTTGGGCAGTTTTCCTCCATGATATCGGTAAGCCGGGCACCTACGAAGAAAAGCCAGACCGCATTCACTTCGACGGACATGCTGCACTTTCTGCTCAAATTGCCCACACTATTCTCACGCGCCTCAAGTTCCCCAAGGCTATGGTTACCAAGATCACCTGGCTCATCAATCATCATATGACCGTTGGTTTCATCCCAGAAATGAAACGCGTTAGTCAGGTGAATCTCTTCCTACATCCTTGGTTCGAAGATCTTATGCGTCTGCATTATTGTGACGAGCATGGCAGTATCCCAATCAGTTTGGAGCTCTACGAGACCAACATGAAGCTCTACAACGAATTCAAAAATGAGAAACTTCTCGAAGACCACTTCAAGCCAAAGCTAAACGGCGATGAAATCATGAAACTCACCGGAATGGAGCCTGGGCCAAAAGTTCAGCATCTCCTAGATCTGCTCCGCGAAGCTCAGATCGAAGGTGAGGTAAAAACCAAGAAGGAGGCCGAAGAGTTCGTCAAAAAAGCAGGCTAGCGAAGGCTCCGACTAACTAGTTTTCGGATAATTTTTGCCGAAACACTGCTGAGCAGTGCTTTTATTTCCTCAGGCTTCCAATTCTTGTCTAAAAAAGCTTGAACAGCACGTTGCCTCTCTTCTTTAGGTAGGCTTATAAGCTCTCGAGCCAATTCTTCGGCACGGTCAGCGATATTGAGAGCCTTATCTGATTCAGTTGGATAGTCGGGGGTGTTGGCAGCGGCATTTTTACTCATGGAGGACTATCCTATCAATTTACGGCCAAGAGTCAATCTGCTATCCTTAAATCTGCTAAAGCCACCTTTTCTCTATGCCCGAATCTAAATTCGTCAATCTTCACGTTCACACCTTTTATTCCATCCTGGATGGACTTTCCAAGCCAGAGGAATACGTCAAAAAAGCAGCGGAGCAAGGGGCAACAGCGCTCGCGATCACCGATCATGGAACCATGCACGGGGCCATCGAGTTCTTTAAGGCGTGCAAGAAGCACAACATCAAGCCTATCTTGGGTTGTGAGGTTTATATTGCCTTTAATAAGCTCACCGACAAGCGCCATCAAATCGACAACAAGCGAACGCATGCTGTTCTACTGGCCGAAACGCAAGAAGGCTACGAGAATCTCCTGGCCATGGCCACAGTAGCAAGCCTCGAAGGTTACTACTATAAACCCCGCGTTGACTGGGACCTTCTTAAAAAGCATTCCAAGGGCCTCATCGCCCTTTCGGGATGCATGCAGGGAGACATTCCTCAGGCAGTTCTAAACGGTGACACAGGGCGAGCCAAAGAGTTTATCGAACGCTTCCAGTCGGTTTTTGGGAAAGAGAATTTCTATCTCGAAATCATGCAGCACCCAGCCCTCACGCAACAACGAACGATCAACGAAGGGCTGATCAAGCTCTCGAAAGAACATGATGTTCCACTTGTCGCGACTGTCGACACCCACTATGTAGATCCAGAGGATAATGTGGCACAGGACATCATGACCTGCATTGCTTCAGCTAGAAACATCGATGACCCAGGGCGCTTCAGTATGATGAATGCCGACTACTCCATGCACGATCCTCAGAAAGTGGTCGACTACTTCAAAGATGTCCCGGAGGCTGTGGAAAATACTGTAAAAATTGCCGAACGTTGCAATGTTGACTTTGATTTTGAAACCTATCGCATTCCGACCTTCCCAACACCTGAAGGCAAAACCGACTTGGAGTACATGCGAGAGCTTTGTTTTGAAGGTCTCATTGCCAAATACCAACTCGAAGAAAAGGGCTGCAAGACTGAGGCAGACGTCCTCAAGTCTGAAGATGAGAACATCAAAGGGCTCAAAGAAAGGCTCGAATACGAACTCAAGATCATTTCCGATATGGGCTTTGTTGGCTACTTTTTAATCGTTTGGGATTTTGTAAAGTGGGCCAAGGACAACCAGATTATCGTGGGTCCGGGTCGTGGATCAGCGGCAGGCGCGCTCGTTTCTTACTGTCTCGATATCACCACCATTGACCCGCTCAAATACAATCTGCTTTTTGAACGTTTCCTGAATCCGGCCCGTATCTCCATGCCCGATATCGATCTCGACTTTGCTGATAACCGCCGTGATGAAGTAATCGATTATGTAGCCCAAAAGTATGGCCGTGACCGTGTGGCCCAGATCTGTACCTTCGGAACATTGGCTGCCAGAGCGGCAGTCAAAGATGTTGGGCGTACTATGGGCATCCCTTTTGCTCAAATGAACGAGTTTGCCAAGCTTATCCCGGAGCGTCCTGGAACCACACTCGAAGAAGCCCTGGAAAAGTCACCAGAGCTTGTTGACGCTATTGAAAAAAGCGATCAGTACAAAGAGGTCATGGACAACGCACTTAAGCTTGAGGGGGCCGTACGTCATGTATCTGTGCATGCGTGTGCCGTGGTTATTGCCGATGAGCCGCTGACCAAATACACCGCCCTCATGCGTCCTCCAAAAGATGATACAGGCCTCATCACTCAGTACTCAGCCAAGCCACTTGAAGCCCTGGGGCTTCTTAAGATGGACTTCTTGGGCCTCAAGAACCTGACCATCCTCCAGACCACTCTCAAGATCATCGAGCGCACCAAAGGCGATAAGATCAACCTCAAAAAGATTCCGATTGATGACAAAAAAGCCTACGCTCTCATGTCCCGTGGAGAAACAACCGGAGTGTTTCAGCTGGAATCTGCTGGAATGAAACGTTACCTCAAAGAACTCCGCCCCACTGAATTTGAGGATATCATCGCGATGGTGTCCCTCTATCGCCCGGGGCCTATGGAATGGATTCCGGACTACATTGCTGGTAAACATGGCCGCAAAAGAGCTACCTATGCGCACCCATCCCTAGAGCCCATCCTCAGAACCACTTATGGAATTGCGATTTATCAGGAGCAAATCCTTCAAATTGCCCAGGTTTTCGGAGGTTTCAGTCTTGGTGAAGCAGATCTCCTCAGGCGTGCCATTGGTAAAAAAATCGCTTCCGAGCTCGAAGCTCAGCGTGAGAAATTCATCGAAGGAGCGATGGAAAAAGGTCATTCCAAAAACCTAGCTATCGAGATTTTCGAAAAGGTTATCGAGCCCTTTGCGGGCTACGGGTTCAACAAATCCCACGCCGCCTGCTATGCCATGATCGCTTATCAAACAGCCTATCTAAAAGCCCGATACCCAACCGAATTCATGACAGCTCTCATGTCCGCGGACTCAGGCAATACCGACAGAATCATCATCGAAATCGGTGAAGCTGAGCAGATGGGAATCCAAGTACTTCCGCCTGACGTAAACGAATCTCGCTCCAACTTCACGGTCGTGGAAGACGGTAAGATCCGCTTCGGACTCTCCGCTATTAAGGGGCTGGGCGCTGGATCAGTTCGAAAAATTATCGACGCTCGCGAGGAACAAGGTCGACCCTTTGAGAA
>CBDUQG010000076.1:0-4292 GCA_965369305.1 uncultured bacterium | reverse complement strand
ATTAAGAGTGAAAGTCCTAGTTTGACAGGTAATTTTCTCATAAAATTAGCATTTAAATGTATAAGCTAGTGTCCATGGCCGTCATCCAGATGCCCTGGATCATCATCGTGAAGCCCATTGTCAATTTCCATATGAGGTTCCGCGTTTTTCATCATCATTTCCATTTCGCCAGCAGGAGTAGTGCTTTTCTCATGGCCATGCTCCTCATCTCCTTCGTGAGCATGAGAGAATTGGCGCTCAGGAAAAACCCATTCCATCATATTTGTAGCCCCATAGAGCCCACTTCCAATTACTAGCATGGTTACGATGGCAAATAGAGTATTGCGCATCAAATGAACTTTATCAGTAATCTCCTCCCAAAAAAGAAGGCTGATCACAGCACCTAATTGCATCAAAAATATGATGCTACTTAAAAGGTCTACATGTTCAGGTCCCGCTTGAAAGGGAGCTGGCAAAGTACGCGTTAGGATCCAAAAGAAAGCGGTGCCTCCATTTAGGACCAAACCTAAGCGATATCCCCACTCATTAGGACGTTTAATAAAACGGTAAGCCCATGTGATCTGGGCTATTCCTAAAGTAATAAAGAAAAGAGTTTCCAACGGCGGAAAGGCTGACCAATGGGTATAAGCAGCAGGCAGCAAATGAAGTAGGCCACTCATGATGGTGAGTACTCCGGCCAGTAGAATAAGTTCCTTTTTTAGGATTCGATTTGAAAGTTGCATGTTCAGATGATTAATTATCTAACTCATTGAATGCATTAATACCCCCTTCTAGGTCATAAACATTGGTGTATCCAAGTTCAACCAGATCATTTACTGCAGCACGACTCATACTTCCGCTTCGACAGTAAACTACTATTTTTTCATCCTTATTTTCTGGCAATTGATCCTGATTCTCGGCTAATTCCCGATAGTCGATAAAAGCGTCTGTCCCTGGAATGTGCTCTTGTTCAGGAATATGCACATCCAGTAGAAAGAAATCTTTGTCTTCTAGCATTGCTTGTAGCTCATTTGGCTGGAGCACTTCAAATGATTCACTTGATTTTTGAACAACAGGACCTAAGTTTTTCTTTTCATAATCCTCTTCATATAATACTTCACCACCTACTTTCAACTCAAAATTAGGTTGATCTGGGTCACTAGTAGCGAGTGTGACAGATCTTTGAATAACCCCAACAGCATCAGGTCCGTGTGCCATGGGGTCAAAGGTAGCTTCGACCTCAAAATTCTCACCAGGTTTGATTTCTGCAGACCAATCTGTGGGATTGTTATGCATGCCAAACACAGGGGACACCTTTCCATCGGGCAAGTGATAAACAGCTGTTGTACACATACACGAGGTTGCCGCCCCCTTTAAGTATAAACTCTCTTCACTATCGTTTATGAATTGAAAGCTATGACTGACATCACCCCCCTGGATATTAATATCCCCCCAGTCATGAACTAAACTGTCTGAAGTGATCAGGTTTCCAGAGTTTTCCATGCTGCCGAAGTTGCCTGAATTAGCACAGGCACTCAGGACAACAATGGCAAGAAGTACGATTAGGTATTTAAATTTATGAATGAATTTCATATTGTTAAATTAAAAGTAATAAATTATTCGACGGTGACAATGCTCATCATCCCGGCCTCAGCATGTTCCAAAATATGGCAATGATTAGCCCATTCTCCTTTATCAAGGGGCATTAGACCAACCACAACTGTTTCGCTGGCATGGACTAAAACTGTGTCTCTGAAATAGGGTTCGTCAACTGGTTTACCATTACGACTAAGCACCTTAAAGAACTGACCGTGGAGGTGCATGGGGTGCAGACGAGCCGTTTTATTGCTAAATTCGATGAGCTGAAACTCACCTTCTTTAAGAGTTAATGGATCATAGTCTGGATAAGCTTTTCCATTCATGGTCCAACTGAGGGCCATCATCATTCCCATGCCCATATGCCCACCAGGACCTATATTTAAATCATAGGTTTTATCGGGTTCTAAATTTTCGGCGCCACTCCAATCTGGGATATTGGGATTGTTTGGATATTCAAAGTCAGGAGTCACAACGGGTTCACCCTGAACGGTCAAACTGCCAAGTGTCTTTGCTCTGCCAAGAATAAAACGATCTGAAATAGTAAAGCTTTGACCTGCAGCATCTTGAGGGATAATGATATCCACATCAATCCGATTTCCAGGAGCTAGCTCAAAACCATTGGCGTCAAATTCTTCTTTGGTGAGCATGCCATCAACGGCAATCACTTTGGCCTCCAGCGAATCAAAATCCAGCTCATATACCCTTCCATTAGAGGTGTTTACAAAGCGGATTCTAATTCGCTCTCCAGGTTGAACGATTAGCTCTTCTTCCATTTTTCCATTTACGGTGATGTAATTGCCCCACCTGCCATCATGAACTAAATCATGACCGGTGTTGAATCGAGTATCGAGCGTCCCATCTCGATTGAGTCGCCAATCATCCACGACCCACACCTCATCCTGTGAGTATTTTGGCTCCTCTGGATCTTCTACGATAATAATTCCATACAGCCCCTTTTCTACTTGCTCGCTCGTTCTAATATGTGGATGAAACCAATAAGTGCCCGCATCCTTTGGGGTGAACTCATAGACAAAGTTATCACCCGGTTGAATGGGATCTTGAGTTACTCCTGGTACTCCATCCATGGCATTGGGCACTCGAATGCCGTGAAAATGAATGGTCGTTTCTTGAGGCAGTTCGTTCTTGAAGTTGATTTTAATGGTGTCACCTTTCACAATTCGCCAAATGGGTCCAGGCACTTGATCGTTGTAGGCAAAACCTTCAAACTCAACACCATCCACAAGCGACAGAGTGGTTTCATCGGCCACTAAATCAAACTCTTTCACTTCTCCGTTAGGTTCAATTTCTGCGGCGTATGCCGCGTCGAAGGCTTGAGTGAGCTGACTCCGGTCAACTGGAGCCGTGTTCTGCTGTTTCGGGATCAGCCACCAAACGACTAGAATAGTTAAAGCTCCTAAAAGAAGGCCGGTGAGGATGGGGTTTCTTTTAAGTAATGATGAATTGTTTTTCATTTAAAATACAGGATAAAAAGTTAGAGATTAGGCATTATCTATTTCAACTTTGCAGGTGAGGGATGATTGCATTTTATTGGCAATATTGTAAATCGAGAATATGACCAATGCGATTCCAATAAGGCCAAACTCCATGCCACCAAGTGGCAAATAGCTCATGAACACAAAGGAGGCTGAAATCCCGAAAATGGAAGAAAGAATCACAGATCCACAGGCAGAACAGCCTACCCCTAGCGTGCCTACAATCAAACCAAGCACACTTGTCTTGGCTGATTTTCTAACTGCTTTATTCTTCCTTAAGTAGAAGATGAGCATTGCCATGTTGATTCCTGCTAGTAGTGAAACTAGAACCACCATCACCTGAGAGCTCAGAGTGAAATTGGTAGCAAATGAACCAAGAGAAAGGAAAATCAGCTTTAGCTTACCTAGAAAAGTGAGTGTTTCTGAGCTGATTGCTAGCTTGATCACATCAAAACTCGAAAGCCAAGTCATTATCGCTCCAATCAAGATAGCAAATAGCAAAACCAAGAAACCATATGATGGCCTAGCAAAGACCTCCTGAAGTGATTTTATAATCTTTTTCATGGAGTCTACTTGTTAAGTTCAGCTTCAATGATCTGCTCAAAGACGGAGAATGGTTGTGCTCCAGAAACGAGTTGTCCATTGATGAGGAAGCCAGGGGTCCCTGATACGCCAGCTGACTGGCCATCAACCATATCTTTAGCCACTTCATCTTTATATTTTTCGCTATCCAGACACTCAGTAAATTCAGCCTTGTCCACACCGACTTGCTCAGCTAGGTCATAGAGTTGGTCCTTTTGCATACCCTTTCCATTGGAATTAGTAGTTTCGAAAATCAGGTCGTGATAGGCAAAATACGTTTCATCATCGGTTTGTTCTCGTACACATTCTGCCGCCATGGCCTGCTCTGTGGCGAGTGGGTCGTGGAATCCAAGTGGGAAGTCACGAAAGACCAGCTTTACCTTTCCAGTATCAATATACTTTTTTTGAAGGAGGGGAAGTGTTTGAGTGAAGTGCCGTTTGCAGAAAGGGCATTCGTAATCAGAAAACTCAATCATGGTGACAGGGGCATCCTTATCACCTAGTACGGCATCATCATCTGTAAAATCACCCTCAACGAACTTGGGTTTATTGGCTTCGATTTGTGCCTGTCTAGCTTCCTCCTCTTGCTTCTGAATGTAGGCCTGAATACCTTCTTCAATTTGCTGAGAAAGATCACCT
>CBDUQG010000075.1:0-4450 GCA_965369305.1 uncultured bacterium | reverse complement strand
ATCCTTGATTTGCTCATGACCGGGATTCCAGGCCAACTTGATATGAGGATTAGCCTTGAGCAGCTTGAGAAGTGCTTTATGAATATCCTCTCCTCCACCTGCCAGATGATTCAAGAAGATCCAGTCAGCTGTTTTTAGATCATCCATCGGAAGATCCTTGGCGGTAAAGAAGCGATTAGCGCCCGGGTAAGCAAGCAGAGTGCGGTCTCCGTCAAAAGTATTGATAATGGTTGAAAAACCGGTTTTATCGCGAGAGGTCATCTTGGCATGACGACATTCAACGCCTTCATTGGCCAGGTTTTCAAAGACCCGATCACCGTACTGTTTGCCCACCTTACCAATAAAACACACATCAAAGCCTTGGCGCGCAAAGGTCACCGCTGTATTAGTGGCACCGCCACCAAAAGCTTCCAGAACGCGGTCTACTTTCACCTTAGCCCCATGTGGGAAACTCAGCCATTTACGAAAAGAGTCCGGCTGGCGAAGCGTCATGATGGATTGGTCTTGAGCCTGGACAAAGATGTCGAAGGTAGCTCCACCGATGGTGAAAATTTTTGGTTTCTTAGACATTTATTTGTTTTAATTTGTCATCGTCCTGAACGATCGACTCGTAGCTCCTAAATGATAAAGTAATAGCCGCCAGTGTAAAGGCAAAAACGGCAATTGCGAAGAACGCCACTTGAATACTATAGCGATCCGCAATGAAGCCAGAAGCAACCGGCCCAACGATGAAGCCAAGGCGCATGGCCACATTATTAATCCCTGTCATTTCGCCGAGCATTTTTCGAGGTGTTAAACGAGTGAGCACCCCGTTATAGGTCGGCCGAATGATCGCAAGTGATACGGACTTCATCGTGGCAAGTACAGCAATCCAAAGTTCATGCACAATGAAAGACATGAGAACAAAGGAAAGCCCACCAATAAAGAGGCCAATGGCAATCACATCCATACGCTTTAACCTATCGGTCACCTCCGAAATAAAAAAGCTAAAGATAAAGGGTAGATACATCACCGCCATAAGCAGTGCCACTGACCTAAGTCCTAAATTGAGCGATATAGCCAGAAGCGGGATGAAAATGAAGGAAAACATAATGATCACTCCATCAAAAAAGGAAAGTAGTAGGCAAAAAGCCGAACGCTTATCCATGTTTCTAACTGTATCTGCCATGACTTTGAAATCATGGCCATTATGAAGGTATTTCTTAACACCCCAGATCATAGACTTAAAACCGATCTTTTCGGGGATGCGCTTGAGGATGGCAAAGCCAACAATAGAACTGGGCAGGATGAACAGGAACATGAGCTTGAGGCCATAGTATTGAACAGTGAACGCTCCGATGAGCATCCCGATGATCCAACCCAGATAGTGAATAGCCGTGTAAAAAGCAAAGGATTTAGTCTCCGTGGTGGAATGGGCATATTTGCGGATGTAAGTTTCCGCTCCAACAATCATGAAAGGAAAGGCAATCCCGTTAAAAATAAAAGCGAGTATTAAAAAAGAGAGTCGCCCAGTGAAAGCCGCCAGAAGATAAAAAGTAATGGCAAAAAGATAAAGCACCTCACCATCACGCATAATCACGGTATCTTTCATCTTACCGGCCAACCTGATCAGCGGGATGATCGCAAGAAGCGATGACAGGTTCATCAGAGAAATCAGACTCCCCACCCCTGCATAGTTGTCGCTAAAGCCATTCACAAAAATAGAATAAAAAGGGTCTACAAAACCCCATCCAAGTGAACGCAGAAAGAGTACCAAAACAATGAGTTTTACACCCGTTGGAAAGGCTTTTGCATCCGCAGATATCTTTTTAACCAAGCTCAGCATTGAGTCGTGACGTATTAGGAGGCTATTTATCGCTTAAACAGTCGTCGCTTATTGAAGTAGAAAAGACCACCGGCAAGCGTTGCCGCAATAACAACCATCCAAGCTGCCTCTGGGCCGGTTTCTTCCTGAGAAGGAACCTGAGCAAATTGATGATTGCTCAATGGCGAAACGTAGGTAGGTCTACCAGGAACAACCTGATCAGAAGGAAGTGACTGAAAGCCACTGCCAGTCGGAGTCATTTGGAACTCTGCGGAGAGCGGTGAAATTTCGTTGCCCGCAAAGTTCAGAGCTGTAACGGCAAAGTAGTATGGCACATTGTTAATCAGGTCATTGACCGCAAAGCTGGTGCGGTTATCTGAAGTGACCACATAATCGTCATACTGCCCCGGATTGAGTCCGAAATAAACTTTGTAACGAGCCGCCTGAATACCAGGGAATGGCTGCCACTGAAGGGTTACAGTATTACTGGAAGCAGTTCCCATGACAGGATTGTTGTAAAGTGAGGCTTCCGGCATGAAAACAGTCGGCACTTCGGTCGGCACCTCCGTTCCCGTTTCAGCTTCGGGAGCAGATGGATTAAGCTCTTCGCCACCAGGTGTTTCACCAGTAGGCGTTTCATCAACAGGAGATACAGGTGTTACCGCAATGGTCACACTAGCCTCCTGACTTTCATTGCCCTGGGAATCAACGGCCTTAACAGCAAAGAAGTACTGAGTATCGTTGGTCAGGTTTTCAATTTTAAGAGAAGTCGCATTGCCCTCAGTCTGAGCCATCTGATCAAGATTATCGAAGGTAGTTCCATACATCACTTTATAGCTGGCAATGCCGGTTGTATGTCCGGCGGCAGCGCTCCAGGTCAGAAGCACCTCACCATCTCCAACAATCCCCTCAGGGTTTTCAACAGTTGGCGGTAAATCAGGGGTTGCCGCTTCAACCAGAATAGTCTTCTGGGATTGAAGTTCAGCCTTGTTGCCGAGGTCATCCGTCAGAATGACATCTACTGGATAGCTACCTGAATTGGCTGGCGCCAGAATGCTAGCCGCATAAGTACCAGGCTGACCTGGTTCCGGGGCTAGATCACGCTGAACACCCTGAATTCTTACCTGCACCTCGTCAAGGTCGGGTTCTGAGTTAACAGAAACGTTCAAACTTTGCCCAGGACTCACCACCCCACTCGGCGATATATTGATTGAGTTAAGGGTTGGTGGAAGGGTATCGACGGTCACTGAAACAGACTTGGAAACCTGGCCGCTTTCTGACATCACATAAAAAGTGTGGCCTCCTGGCGACAGGTTGCTTGCCTGAAAGGTAAAGAAACCATCGCTGTCAGTTTCACTGTCACCAATCTTCACATCGTCATCAAAAACCTTGAGGTTGATATTTGGATCTCCCTGACCAGTGATGATCACAAGATTAGAACCAAACTTACCCCCGTCGGTCGGTGACTTGATGGAAAGGGATGCTGAGGTATCAGGAACCGTAATGGCCTGTTGAGGAATGACCTCAACTTCCTTTTCACCAGCAATCTTCCAATCGTCCTTATCTAAAATTTGAATAAACTGCGGACCCACCTGAGTGAAACGAAGGGCTAGGTTAAAGGTGAACTGACCCTGATCCGCTTCTTTAAAAGTATATTCTCCGTTGTTCGGGAGAATGGCATTCTCATCATCTGGGGTGGAAATCAGAATGGTTCCCGTATAGTTCTTGGCCACATTGCCATCTTTATCACGAGCCACAATGGTCATGGTCTGATCGGTATTGACCTTCACGGTTGAAGGAAGGTCTTCGATTTCAAAGCTATGCACCGGCCCGGGAAGGACTTCCTGAGCACTGGCATCATTGATGATGTTGGCCTGAAGAGCATTGGTTGAAAAGAAATTACCCCCAATCGCTTTTGGCTGAGGAGCGTAAAAGACGACCTCAACGCGGTCTTCCAGAACCACGTTCGCGCTAGCATCCATCGCCGAGAAAACGGAAACACCGGAATGCTTAGACGTCACCTTGAAACTAGCACGCCCATGCTCATCAGTAACACCTGTATTGATGGCGCTGATCTCATCTTCAGGACGTGAAGAAATGAGCTTCACATGGTGATTCGGAATTGGATTTCGATAAGCATCATAAAGCGTCACAGTCGCAAAGGTCTTACTAAGTCCGTCTGCCTCAATCATCTGGGATGTGCTACTAACGATGGACTGAGACCTCGAAACGCGATCTGGATAAACCACAAAGGTATTTTGAGGCGAGTAGTCGGTGGTATTCGGATAGTAAAGCGCCACCTTGTAAACCCCGGCCTGCTTGGTTTGATGGCCGTAAAGATCTGCCTTGGCAATTCCTTCAAGGTCCGCCTCCGCTGGAACACGAACCACTGAAAAGTCTGGCTTTTCGACTACAAAGACAATCTCCTTTTCCGGAGAAAGTAGTGAACTCTTCAGAAGAGAGGCGTAGCCAGCCACCGTGTCAGTTCCGTAAGAACGAACGTTGAGGAAGCCGGCAAGGGCGCTCGGCACAGCCACTTGTAAGCAAACAGCTGCTGCCAGTAAGGTTGATTTTATTTTTGTTTTAAACATGATGCTGAATTAAATCCTTATATTATAGCAAAAATAAGCCAAAAATACCAGGGTT
>CBDUQG010000074.1:0-4477 GCA_965369305.1 uncultured bacterium | reverse complement strand
GTTTTAGCCCCATTCACATGACCCGGAACGGTCAGTGTGCTTCTCCAGTATTCATCCGGGCGAGCGGCAGGGTCGGAAAGGACATTGTTGATTAGGTAAGCCACCTGTGGATCCAGAACAAGATTTTTCTTGTCTGGCTGTTCCCATTCTTCAAGAATGTTACCGGAACGGTCTTCGACTTTAAGAATGGCCACTGGTTCTACTTTGTAACCACCGTTGGCAAAAACAGCGTAAGCAAGGGCCATATCCAGCGGGCGCGCTTCACCGGCACCCAGCGCAAGTGACAGGCCATACCAGTCATCCGGCTGATTGAGATCAATGCCCATTTTGCGAGCCAGATCGAGCACATTCGGAATGCCAGCCAGATGACCCGCTTTAACGGCAGGAACATTACGGGAAGCGGCAAGCGCATTGCGGAAATTCATCGGCCCCATAAACTGACCGTCAAAGTTTTCTGGTTCATACCAGGCGCCGAATTTGGTTCGGACATCGTAGGTCACAGTACTTGGCGCATAACCTTGTAGGAAGGCGGCAGCGTAGGCAATCGGCTTGAAGGAAGATCCTGGGAGGCGTGGGCGAAGGGTGACGTTCACCTTGCCGTCAATCTCGTCGTTCCAGAAGTCTCGTGAACCGACCATGGCCAGAATTTCTCCGGTGTTTGGATCGAGAGAAACGAGGGCGGCGTTAGTGGCGCCGAAGTTGGTCTCATTGGCTTCAGCTCGTTCCCATACAGATTCATCGGCTGCTGTTTGCTTCTCTACATCGAGTGTGGTGGTTACGCGAAGACCTCCTTTTTCAAGGGCCTCTTTTCCGTATTTGTCTTCCAAAATCTGGCGTACATACATGACAAAGTGAGGCGCTGTGATGTCTTCCCGGAATGGGACAAATTCAATGGCACTGGCCTCGGCAGCCGCTTCATCGTGCTGTTCCTGGGTGATATAGCCCAGTTCCAGCATGCGGTCGAGCACGAAATCAACACGGCCTTTTACATAAATTTCGCGAGCCTCGCCCTCTTCACCAAAAGTGAAGGTTTTACCTAGAAGCCCTTTAGAAATGTATTCCACAAGTTCCTGTTCGGTGCGGATATCACGTTTGAGCACCTCCTCTTCACTGATATCAACCTGGACGTAGATGTTGTTTCCGTAAGGAGAATAGTAGGTTGGTGCTTTTGGAATAGCTGCCAGAATCGCACTCTCGGCAATAGTGAGTTCAACGGCTGGCTTGCCAAAAAAGGTCTGTGAAGCAACTTCGACTCCATAAATATTAGCACCATAAGGGATACGATTGAGGTACATTTCCATGATCTCATCCTTTTCGTATCGGCCTTCGAGTTGGAGCGAGAGAATGATTTCTTTGGCTTTACGAGTGTAGCTTCGTTCGGGCCCCAGGAAGGCGTTTTTGACAAACTGCTGTGTGATTGTGGACCCGCCACGCGCCGTATCACAGAAGAGGAATTCACCACAAAGGGCCAGCATGAAGGCCTTAAAGTCTACGCCACCATGCTCATAAAACTCATCATCTTCAATGGCCATGGAGGCCTTGGAAGCATACGGAGAAATTTGATCGAAGGGGACAATTTTTCGGTTCTCATCCCCGTGAATGGCATAAAGTGTTTCACCGTTGCGATCGAGAATCAAGCTAGACTGAGCTGCGACCAGGTTTCGGATGTTATCGATGTTCGGCAGAGTCACGATGACGGCAAAAAGCAAAAAGAAAGCCAACGCAACCACAAAGGCTGCGATTCCAACGATGATGTATTTAACCTTCTGCCACAGCGATTTACCATCTTTTTTAAGATGGTCTCGCAGGTGGTGCAGTCGGGAACGTAATTTACTGAAGTGGCTTCTCATCCTTTTGGGGTAAAAGATATTGGATGTTTTCTTTTAGTTTTTCAGGCCAGTTAAAGCCTAGTTCCTTCATATCGATTTTGAGCTTATCCCCACTAATCAACCATTTCGGACTGTATTTTAACATGTTCATGATCTGAGGGGCAGTCACCGCGGGACTCATGTGCAAAATGATCTGACGACCCGATCCCATCGGGATGGATTTAACATTGATCAAGCCGGCCATCTTAGCGTTGATCTTGATTTCAAGAATCTGGAATAGATTACTGACCTCTTTTGGAAAATGACCATATTCAGCAACCAGATCGTCGTTGAGCTCATTGAGAAGTTCAATATCATCCACAGATGAAAGCTTTTGATAAACATTGATCTTGTCTTTGGTATCCGGAATGAAAGTGTCGGGGATGTAAGCAGGAAGTGGAAGTTCGATAGAAATATCTTGGAGCTTGGTTTCGTCAGAAGTATCCTTTCCGGCCTTGAGCTCCTCAATAGTCTTATTGAGCATGCGTAGGAAGTGGTTCATACCAACCACCTTGATAGTTCCATGTTGGTTCACACCCAGAATGTCTCCAGCCCCACGGATTTCCATGTCACGCATAGCCACCTGGAAGCCCGCTCCGAGCTCGGAAGCATCGACAATGGCCTTCAGACGCTTTTTGGCATCTAAACGCAACTGGCGAGCTTGATAGAGAAAATAAGCATAGGCCTGAGTCTTTCCGCGCCCAATGCGTCCACGTAGCTGGTACATCTGAGCCAGGCCAAGGTTTTCGGCGTCGTCGACAATGAGGGTGTTGGCGGAGGGGAGATCAATTCCGTTTTCGATGATGGTGGATGAAATGAGCACCTGATAATCACCTTCTTTAAACTGCAGAATGCGGTCTTCTAAATCCTGAGGCTGAAGCTGCCCGTGGGCCACAATAAATTTGATTTCCGGCATGAGTTTGCGCATTTTCTCGGCAATACTCTCGATGGTTTCTACCCGATTATGAAGGAAGTAAACCTTCCCATCCCTTTCGACTTCTTTTCGGACTGCTTCGATAATAAGCCTGTCTGAATAACGTCTGACTTCGGTGATGATCGGCAGCCTACCTGGCGGTGGCGTGGTGATCGTGGAGATGTCGCGGAAATTGTTGAGGGCCAGATTGAGAGTGCGAGGGATAGGCGTGGCAGTGAGCGTGAGGATGTCGACCTGAGCTCGAATTTCTTTAAACTTTTCCTTTTGCTTCACCCCAAAGCGCTGTTCTTCATCAATAATCACAAGACCCAGGTTGAAGAATTTCACGTCATCCTGAATGAGGCGGTGGGTGCCGATCACAATATCGATATCACCCTTTCTAAGCCTTTCCAGTATATTTCGCTGCTCCTTAGCGGTGCGGAATCGGCTAAGCATTTCGATGCGAAGATCGATGTTGGCCGCCCGCTTTTTGAAAGACTTGTAGTGCTGATCAGCCAGAATGGTAATGGGTGAAATGAACGCCACCTGCCTGCCACCCTGAACCGCTTTAACGGCCGCGCGCATGGCAACCTCTGTTTTTCCGAAACCAACATCTCCACAAATCAAACGATCCATTGGTTTGTCGGATTCCATATCTTTCTTCACGTCCGAAATAGCCTTCATTTGACCGGGTGTTTCTTCGTAAGGGAAATCTTTTTCAAACTGCCTTTGGTCACTTGTGTCTTCGCCGTAATTGTGGCCGCTCACCTGAGCACGCTCTGCATAAAGTTTGAGGAGTTCTTTGGCAATCTTTTGCGTTTCCTTCTTGATTTTCTGGCTGGTCGTCTTCCAGTCCGCCGCGCCAAGACGGCTAAGTTGAGGCTCATTGTCTTCCCCTCCCACGTACTTGGAAATTTTGTCCGCCTGGTCGATCGGAATGAAAAGCCGATCATTTTCAGCATAAGCGATCTCGAGATACTCACGCTTAATTTCATCAATAGTTTTAGGCACCACTCCTAAAAATCGTCCGATCCCATGATCGAGGTGAACAACTAAATCACCAATGCGAAGGCCGGTCAAAAAGTCCAGATTGATCTTTTGAACACTCTGATTTTTAGCTGTTTTGCTGAGGTTGAAGATTTCCTTATCTGTCAGGAACTGAATCTTTTGTTGCGGCGCCTGAAAAGAAGAGGGCACATTTTCAAGGTCTCCCGCGTCAACCAGAATGATCTTTGCCTCGTCCCCCATTTTGGTGCCGTATCTGATGTTTTCTTCGTTGAAGATACTGATCAGCTCTTTCGTGCGCTTGGTCAGAATGTTGATTTTCCAGTCACGCTGCATCTTATCGCGCAGGTCATTCAGAAGATCAAAGAGGTTGTAATACTTAAGCACGGAAAGATAGCGGAAGTGATGGTAATCATCCTCTGTTTTGGGGAATGAGGTGAAATGCAATTTCCGCACATCAAGTGCATCAAGCACTTGATCAAATTTCTCTTCCTCGTCGATGTCATCAATGATGACTAGATCATTTTCTTTGGCATTTTCCAGAATTCCTCCACCAGTACCAGTGATATTGATGGGGAGAATATCGATGCTTTTTAACTCCTTGCCCAACTTCTTATTATCCTGGTCGAACTCCCAGATGCCAGACACGGCATCGTAGTCCATTTCGATCTTTATCACCGTTTCGTAATTG
>CBDUQG010000073.1:0-4636 GCA_965369305.1 uncultured bacterium | reverse complement strand
GTGCTATTAGACGTACGTGAAAAAGACGAATGGGAAGCGGGCCATATTGAAGGAGGGCTTCATATTCCACGAGGATTCCTGGAGTTCAAAGTGGAAGAAGCTATACCGGATAAGGGTAGGTTGATCGTCCTTTGCTGTGCCAAAGGTGGCAGGGCAGCGCTTGCCGGGAAAACACTCCGCGAGATTGGCTACGAGAATGTAAAATACCTCGAAGGAGGTCATTCTGGCTACTGTGCCGAAATAGGTGCCTAGGCAGCATCAAATCTAGCCTTATTTTCAACCATCCATTTCTGCTTGTCTGCTTCAGTGTGACTAGGGTCTTTCATGAACTCTGAGTGCGCTTCCATATAATGAGGCATCAGAGCTTTCATCCAGTCTTCAAAAGTTTCGCCTTGAGCGGTTGCATCGCAAAGATCACATTTAAGGGTTTTCATAAGCTTATCGTTTACTTGCCAGATTCTTCTAGCTTCTTCACACTCTTCATCACCTTATCTTTTTGCGTCTCAGCAAAGACATTGAGCTTTTCACGCACAGCGTCATCATGAGAAGCAATTATTCTAGCAGCAAGTAATCCGGCGTTCTTGGCGTTATTAATGCCAACAGTTGCCACAGGAACACCAGCCGGCATCTGAACAATGGAAAGCATTGAATCAATTCCTTCGATAGAATTTGAGGAATTAATAGGAACACCAATGACAGGCAGCGTTGTAATACTGGCCACCATACCTGGAAGATGAGCCGCTCCACCGGCACCGGCAATAATTACTTTGAGCCCTCTTTCAATGGCATCTTTTCCATATTCGACCATACGGTCAGGAGTACGATGAGCAGAAACTACCGTTATTTCGTGTGGTACACCAAAATCCTTCAGCACATCAGCTGCCGCCTGCATAGTCGGCAAATCGGACTCACTCCCCATAATGATTCCTACTTCAATTTTATTTGTCATATGTAGTTATTCTTAAGGTGTCGCGAATGGCCTTCATTCGACCCATCGCAGTTTCCAAATCGGTTTCCATAATAACAGCATGCCCCATCTTTCGGTAGGGTCTTATTTTTTGCTTGCCATAAAGGGTGTACTGAACATTTGGGATTTTAAAGGCCTCTTCCAAGCCAATATATTGAACATCACCCTGAGCATTTTCAGCGAGGAGGTTTACCAGGACACAAGAATGCACTTGCTTAGTGGAGCCCAAAGGAAGACCCAAGGCAATTCGGATTTGCTGTTCGTACTGAGAAGTTACATTACCTGGAATAGTATGGTGACCACTGTTGTGAGGACGAGGTGAAATCTCATTCACATAAATATCACCCTCCTTATTCAAAAAGAATTCAATGGCATAAATTCCAACGAAATTGAGCTCTTCAGCCACCTTTTTACATATGACTTCCATCTCCTGAACCTGATCGGAGCTGATCTGTGCAGGGGCAAGTAGGTGGTCTACAAGGTTTGCATCGGGATCAAAGACCATTTCGACCGGAGGATATAAAACAATCTCACCTGACTGACTTCTCGCCAAAATCATACTGAGCTCTTTTTCAATCGATACCAACTCTTCAAAAACAGAATCCTTTTCTTCAGCGACAGCAAGGTCATCCGCACTTCGGAGAATCTGGACACCATATCCGTCATAGCCACCCTTGCGCCACTTCTGGACAATCGGAAAAGGGCCTGAGTAGTTTTTTACATCATCGCCACTAATAAGCTGAAAGGGTGAGGTTAGAACACCAATATTTTTTAACCTCTCCTTTTGAAGACCCTTATCCTGAATCCATTCCAAAGTAGCCGGAGATGAAACAACGGTCTTACCGCTCTTCTCCAAATCAATCAGCGCCTGCGAATTAGCCGACTCAGTTTCAAAGATAATGACATCGTTCTCATTACCGAACTTAAGCACATCGTCATAGCTATCAAATTTCCCCTGAGTAAAATGCTGAGTATACGAAGCAGCCGGACAGGTGGGGTCGGGATCGTAAATGGCTACGCTAGCTGGAAATTGAATTGCTGCCCTAGTAAGTAACAGGCCCAGCTGACCTCCGCCGACAATGCCAATGCGTTTATTTTCCATAAGATTCTTAAAGATTTGGAGTGCTATTACGCCCATTATAATGGATACAGGTACTCACAAAAACCTATTTCCTAGCTTTTTTACTTCTTACAATATTTAAAACACCGACCACAGCCACGACTAAACCTATTAGCTGCCCTCCCGGACTATCATCAATTTCTGCATATATAAACAATAATGCTCCGAGGAGAATCACAAGAATTGAAAGTAGTAATTTAGGTATATTCATGCAATAAGCCTAACACAAGGTGAGGATATCTCGAGCGAATGAAGGCAGAATTCTTCTACCCCCTATTGTTGTTTACGCGTTTTTGCTCTAATCTCAATCAGCCCTACTAACACATACATATGGAAATTCGAAATATTGCCATCGTCGCACACGTTGATCATGGGAAAACCACACTCGTTGACGGCCTACTTAAGTCCAGCGAACACTTTGACACCCACAAAGGGCTCCAGGAAAGAGCCATGGACAGTAATGACCAAGAGAAGGAACGCGGTATTACAATTTATGCGAAAAATGCCTCTATTACTTACAAAGGAGCCAAGCTCAATATTGTGGACACCCCGGGCCATGCTGACTTTGGCTCGGAAGTAGAGCGTGTTCTACGAACAGTAGACGCCGTTGTCCTTTTAGTCGATGCCTATGAAGGGCCCATGCCACAAACAAAGTTCGTCCTTCGTAAATCACTTGAACTGGGACACAGAGTACTGGTCGTGATCAACAAAATCGACAAGCCCATGGCTCGACCTGATACGGTGGTGGACCTAACTTTCGATCTATTCGGAACACTGGGGGCATCCGATGAGCAGCTCGACTTTCCCTACATTTACACCATTGCGAAAGACGGCATTGCCGTCCGTGAGCTCAGTGATGAGAAAAAGGACTTCACTCCATTGCTAGATTTCATTTACGAAAATGTAGAGCCAGCAAAGGGAGACTCATCATTACCTTTTAGAATGCAACCTGCCACGCTTGGCTACGACAATTTTCTAGGTCGAATGGCTATCGGACGAGTTTATGAAGGGAAAATCCAAGTCAATGACAATGTAACCATTATCAATGATGAGGGTGTCGAGCGAAAAGGAAAGGTGTCTCAACTCTTTTCTTTCAGAGGAATGGATAGAGTTGAAACCAAGGAGGCTCTGGCAGGAGACATTGTTGCCCTAGCTGGGATACCGGACATTTATGTGGGAGAAACCATAGCTTCAGAATCAGGACTAGAACCCCTGCCAGCAATTAAAGTCGATGAACCTGCCATGGCCATTGAGTTTATGGTCAACGACTCACCCTTTGCCGGACGTGAAGGAAAATTGGTCACCGGACGTCATATTCGTGAGCGCCTCGAAAAAGAACTCGAAACAAATGTAGGTCTAAAAATTGAATTAACGGGCGGTGACCACATGAAAGTTTACGGTCGTGGTGAAATGCACATAGCTGTACTCATCGAAACCATGCGACGGGAAGGCTTCGAACTACAGATTTCTCAGCCGGAAGTAATCATGAAGGAAATCAATGGCGAAAAATATGAGCCAATCGAAGCCACTGTAGTGAATGTACCGGATGAAATGGCAGGCTCTGTCATCGAAGCTATGGGAAAACGAAAGGGAGTTATGACCAATATGAAATCAGAGAACGGCAACACTCTAATTGAACTAGATGTCCCAACCCGGGGACTACTTGGATTCCGTTCAGAATTCCTAATAATGACACGTGGCGAAGGGTCTTTATATCATTCCTTTGATCGCTTTGAACCCTATATGGGGAATATTGAGAAGCGAAATGTAGGGTCTATGATTTCAGGTGAAACAGGTTCAACCATGGCTTATTCACTATGGAAATTACAGGAAAGAGGTGCTCTTTTTGTAAAACCTGCAACAGAAGTATACGAAGGTATGGTCATCGGTGAATCCAACCAGGGTAGCGACATGGTAGTTAATCCACTCAAGAATAAAAAGCTTACCAACGTTCGCGCCTCAGGATCTGATGAAGCTCTGAACCTCACCCCAATTGTTCCCATGACCCTCGAAAAGGCCATCGAGTATATAGGGCCGGATGAATACGTTGAGATAACACCAACCAGAGTACGCCTAAGGAAGAAATACCTGAAAGAGCACGAAAGAAAAAGGGCAGCCTAGAGTCTAAAGTGTACTAGCCTCGAGCCAAGGTTCTCATCTGCATCCTTCGTCACCAATTTTAACGGGGGTCCCCGCAGAATTCAATCGCAGGCCTTGGCCGAGAAGGATTCTGTGGGGTGGGACCCAAACGCGAACGGATACTGAAAAAGAACCAGAGGTTCTTTGTAAGTAGTAGTTCGCTTTTGGGTGGCTCCCTAAACTGGACTTTATCCGAACTTATTTCCAGGATCAAAGGGCTTTTGTGTGAACGTTCATGATGTTCACAATGTTCATCAAACTTTCACCCTAAACCTCTTCAATCTCAACGCATTCAGGACTACGGATATTGATGAGAAGGCCATGGCTGCAGCAGAGACGGCGGGATTTAAAAAGCCTAGAGTAGCGATGGGAATACCAATACTGTTGTATCCAAAAGCCCAGAATAAGTT
>CBDUQG010000072.1:0-4647 GCA_965369305.1 uncultured bacterium | reverse complement strand
CATTTCTCCCAGTACTTCGCCCTTATCGACGAGTAGTACCTTAGGAGTCTTGATGGCCTCATTAACACGTAAGCGTTTTGCTATGTGGGCTAAATTAATGGATAAAGGTCTATATCAGAGTTGCTGAATGATCTTAAAAAAATACCCCAACAAAGTCAAGGTTTTTCTCTAAAAAAAGTCAAAAACGATGCGCAGGTGGTTGTTTTATAAATTGCCCATCAAACTCATCAATCCCAGTTGAGCAAAGTCTAGCGCAAAAAAAGCAATAAGTGGTGATAAATCGATCATTCCAATAGGCGGAATAAGGCCGCGGAAGAGGCGAAGGACCGGTTCAGTGATTTGCCAAAGCATAACCCCAGCGCGGCCAGTTGGGCGGGGCTGGATCCAGGACATCAAAATACGCGCAATGATGGCGAATTTATAGATGCGGACGACATTGATGAGGAGCACAAAGGCAAATTCCATAACTATCTTAGTGTAACAAAAACCCCCATCCTTCCGCTATCCCCATTCCGATGAGAAAAGTAGCCTGGGCTGCACTTGGTGCAGACACCTGCCAGTTCGACCTGATTTTCTGGTACACCGGCATCAGCTAGCTGCCGTTTTGAAAGGCTCCAAAAATCCACATGCCGATTCTCGTCCACAAATGGCTGACAGAAGTCAGGTAGTTCATTGGCTGGATCACTAAATTCTGCGCAACAGGGCCCAAGCGAAGGGCTAATAGCGACAAGCAATTCACTTGGATCAGAGTTCATTTCCCCCACTGCTTTGCCAATGATGTTCATGGTTGAGCCACGCCAACCCGAATGCACCGAGGCGGCTTTGTGATTGGTTGGATCATAGATTAAAATCCCCTGGCAATCAGCTACTTTGACCATGATAGTCAGGCTTTTTTCACTTGTAATAAAAGCATCACATTGCGGTTCCTCGATCGGCTTCTCAGCTAGTTCCAGAATCTGATCAGTGTGAATCTGATCAGCCAAAATAGCGCCTTCAAACTCAAAAGGGCTCATGGTCAGGCCATAATCCAGCTTATCGGCGTAGCGTTTTAGGATAGTGAATTCGTACATCTACATTTTGAGGGTGGCGGCAGGAATGGCATAGGCCAGATCTACTGCGCGGATACTACTTTCCAGATCGGCCAGATTTTCAGCAAGGAGCCCCATAATACGAGTGGCGTATTTGCAGGCATCAAATGGCTCCATTCCCCTTGCAATCAGCCCTCCAATAAAACCAGACAGCACGTCACCCGTTCCACCTACAGTCATCATGGCATTGCCGGTGTTATTGATGGCAATTTCATCGTTATCAGCAATGATGTCCTCCGGCCCTTTGCATACGATGGTAGCCTTCAGGTTCTTGGACCATTTCTGAACATTCTTTGGAGTGGGATCATCGCCGGTCATGTTCAAAAACTCCCCACGATGAGGAGTGAGCACGCAAACCTCTGGTAAATGATTGGTGTAGCTAAGCGCGCTAGCATCCACGACGGTTGGTACGGTCAAATGCGATAGAAGCGACTTCACGGCTGACTTGGTTTTGGTATCAGTTCCAAGTCCTGGGCCGATGACCACACAGTCTACCTGCTTACTAAAACTCAGAAGGCCTTTTACATCTTTGCTACTTAGCACGTCTTCCTTAAAACTCTGCAGAATGAAGTTGAGCGAATAGGTTTTGGCAGCTTCATGATGCTCTTTTGGAATGACCGGGAAGACCAGATCCACTCCAGCATGTTCAGCAGCCAAGCTGCATAAAATAGGCGCTCCATGGAACATGGGGCTACCAGCGATGATCATGACTTTACCATTATCACCTTTATGAGAGTCTTTTTTTCTTTTAAGCATACGTCAAAAATAACGACGTACTCACTATAAAGCAAATAGGCTAAGTCGGCTAGCTCACGAAGCGCTTGTTATTATCCGGGTCAATAATATCAATCATATAGCTGAAAGCGTGGGGCCAATCTTCTCCTTCATTTGCTCTGTCTGAAGTGGGGTCATAATCAAAGCTCCATCCACCTACCATAAAAATAGGTTTTTCTGAACCATGTATACCTATTAAACCTGCACTCAAAGGCAGATCACCCTTATTGGGTCTACCACTAAGCTCAAAAGCAATTTCAACAACCCTTCTCATCTCTGGGGTAATCTCGGGTTTTGAAGACTTGTCTACCTTTGCAAGATCAGAAGCAATTCTATTCTGAAGCACTTTGCTTTCGTCAAATAGAGCCCTTTCTTTATCAGTCATTTCAACATGCTCGAGACCAGAAACACGAGATCGAGTTGATTCAACAACTTCTGGTGAAATTGGCATGTGAGCCTGCTTGTCAGGTTGATTGGGTTGAGGTTGTAGTTCAGCCATGAGTTTTTATATATGTTTAATATAACATTATAACATTTTACAAATATAATGTCAATTAGCTCAGGTTCCTAGCTGTTTCTGTAAAAAGGGTTTTCCGGAAGGATCTGCACCTCCGGTTCGAGGACAACATTGTACTTTTCCTTCACTTTTTGATGCACTTTTAAGCCTAGATTGATGATGTCAGAAGCCGTGGCTTTGCCCGTATTCATGATCCAGTTGGCGTGCTTTTCAGAAACCTCTGCCCCACCGACTTTCATTCCCTTGCAACCACTTTGTTCGATGAGCCAGCCGGCACTCGGAAAGGCACTTGGATTCTTAAAGAAACTGCCGCAGGTCAGGCCTGCCGGTTGCTTGAGGGCACGGGATTTGATGTAGCCATTCACTTCTTGTTTAATGACCGCTGCCGGAACCCGTTTTAGTTTGAAGGTAGCTGACAAAATAATGTCCTTAGTCTTCTTAAAATGACTATCGCGGTATCCAAATTTAGCGTAATCAGGACCAACGATTAATGGCTTGTTGCTACCCGTTGGCAGAATAGTAGCATTCAGAAAAATATCATTGATGTAAACATCGGGCACACCGGCATTTCCATAAACGGCTCCTCCTATGCTACCTGGCACGTTCATCAAGCCCGAAATACCGCCCAGGTTCTGTTTAGCACAGATTAGAACCATTTGGGTCGTATTTACTGCCCCTTCGGCTGTCACTGTGTCACCGTGAATGATGACCTTTTCCATACGATTCAAAATGACCAGGCCTGGGTAGCCATCATCGGCAAAAAGGACGTTACTTCCTCCGCCAAGAACCATATAAGGCACTCCTTGCTGCCTGGAAAATTCTCTTAAGGCGAACATGGTTTGCCAGTTTTTAGCTTCCGCAAAAAAACGCACCGGCCCACCCACGCGGTAGGTATTGTATTCCTTGAGCGATACATTTTGCTGCACATTGATATTCATCATGATCATTATATCCCTTTTTTGGTAGAGGAGACATAGTATCTGAAATGGCAGTTACGACAAAAGTCACACATTGTCATAACTCTCCCAAGAATACTACCCCACCTTCTCAAGGGCTTTTTTAAGCCGGTTTAAAACCTCTTCTTTTCCTAAGTAAACGGCTAAAGTCGCAAAGTTAGGTGATCTTTCCAGTCCGGAAAGGGCTACACGGATCGGCCATAAAACCTGCCCGTTCTTCAGTTCTAATTCTTCCACCATGCCCACATAGGCATCGGAGATCATTTGAGATTTGCTGCTGTCACCCTTCTCCCAATCCATTCCAGTGGTTACCTCAATCGCTTTTTCCATCACTTGTTTTAGCATGTCCGGAGTGATTTTGAATTTCTCTCGTACAATCAAATCCATTGGGTAATCAGGTAGCTCCGAAAACAGCGGAGCTAAGCCCTCCGGAATTTCGGATAGCTTCTTGAATCTTCCTTCAAAATCAGGATCTTGCAAGATTTTCTTGATCAATTCTTCATCCTCAGTCGGCACATTTCCTACAATAAAGACCTTAGCCATTTCATAAAAGCCATCCACATCGTCCGCGATCATCTTTTTAATGTATTCTCCATTGATCCAGTCGAGCTTTTTCAAGTCAAACACGGCTCCACCTTTGTGCACTCGGTCTAGGCTGAACTTCTCAACCAGCTCATCCATACTGAAGATTTCCTGCTCATCGGGTGTGTTCCAACCAAGTAGGGCCAGGAAATTTAGAAGGGCTTCAGGTAGGTATCCATCAGCCAAATAGTCATCCACAGACACCTTGTTTTTGCGTTTAGATAGCTTACTTTTATCCTCATTTAGAATCAGCGGCAGGTGGCCGAATTCAGGCGGCTCCCACCCTAGTGCTTCAAAAAGCAGAATCTGCTTTGGAGTATTACTAATATGGTCTTCCCCACGAATGATGTGACTGATTTCCATGTCATGATCATCGGCCACCACTGTCAGGTGGTAAAGTGGGTCATCAACCGCCCGGGCAATCACAAAATCATCCAGTTCCCTCGAATGAATCACGGTTTCACCGCGCACGAGGTCATTCCACCTCACCTCCTTATCATCCGGTACTCTTAGGCGAACCACACCCTCAGTCAGCTTTTTATCTGCACAAGTTTTATCGTACCGGGGTGGTAGTTTTTTGGCTTGCTGCTGAGCTCGCATCTCATCAAGTCTTTCCTTACTGCAGCCACAAAAGTAGGCCTTATCTTCATCCAGAAGCTGTCTTAAGTAACCCTTATAAATGTCCGTTCGTTCACTTTGTCGGTAGGGCCCATGGTCACCACCAGCATGC
>CBDUQG010000071.1:0-4677 GCA_965369305.1 uncultured bacterium | reverse complement strand
CATTATACCACGACCAAAAGCCACCCATATAATACTGAGCGAGAAATTTTTGCGAGCCCGCGATATAGACCCTGAAGGGACATGTACCCTGAAGGAAGCTGTGAAGCTGGGCGAAGAAAATGCTCGAGCGAATTCAGATATTTTGAAAGTACTGATGGATACGCCAAAGGCGATCGAAACTTTTTTAAAGTTGTCAGAGATGTACTTAGAACATACTCATTTGATCAGGCGGCTGCTCTTTACCAGCCGGAATAAGCTTTTTGAGACGTCCACGCAAACTCTTCATTTCCAGCATTTCCAAAAAACGGTCTAACCCCAGATAGTCTAAATTCATCAGATCCGTGTCTTCTTTTTTGAAACCATTGGGAACATTGGTCACAATGCGTGCCATCTTTTGGCTGAAGTAAGCATCTTCCTTGCCATCTACCAGCTTGCCGTGAATAGAGCCGGTAATCTCATCAATATGCTCATAAATACCATCTAAGGTGCCATATTTCTGGAGTAGCTTTTTAGCTCCAACCGTGCCAACCCCCTGAACCCCCTTGATGTTATCCGAGGTGTCCCCCATCAAAGCCTTGTAGTCCACGACCTGTTTGGGCGTGATACCATACTTTTCAATCACCTTCTTTTCATTAAAGATAATAGGCTCTTTGTAGCCCTTGTGCGGGTACGCTACAAACACGCTATCGTGAATCAGCTGCATGGCATCCATGTCCCCAGTCACCAGATAAACTTCTAATCCTTGCCCGGCAGCCTCTTCAGCCAGAGTGCCCATCATGTCATCAGCCTCGTAACCATCCTTGGCGTACATAGGCATGCCAAAGGCATCCACCATCTCATGAATCCGGGGAATCTGAGCGTAAAGCTCATCCGGCGCCTTTTTGCGGGTCCCTTTGTACTGCTCATGCATGTCATGCCGAAAGGTCGGGGCCTTTGGGTCAAAGGTCATGGCAATGTAATCGGGTTTTTCGACCTCGATGATATTCAGAAGCATACTAGCAAAGCCATAAATCGCGTTGGTCTGTTCACCAGATGAGGTTTTCAGAGGGTTTTGAATCGCATAAAAAGCCCGGTGAATTAAATGGTGTCCGTCAATGACCACAAACCGCTTTTTAACCCTTTTATTCACGCAAAAACTGTGCTATAATAGTAAGAATACTTTAACTCGATAGCAGCCAATGTCGACCCTGACACCAGCCTACGACAACAAGATATACCAGAAATATAGCAGGAAAATGCTGCAGAACAAAGAGAAAAACAAGATCGCGTTCTGCCAGGATTTTGGCTTAGATTACAACAAAAAGACTCCGCTACTTTGCCTGACTTTCCCGCTCACTGAAAAGAACAACCTGGACATGCTTCACGACGTGATTCAGGGTATTTTGGAACAAGATGCTATCGTTGCTGTTACGGGAATCGGCACCAAAAAATTCCAGGATTTCTTCAATGAACTAGCCAAGGAACAGCCAAAACGCATTGCGATTGTGAGTGATAACGACGGCAACAAGCGGAAGGTATACGCTGCCAGTGACATCGCGCTGATCACCTGCACCAGCGAAGAATGTAAGGAAGAAATGGAAAAAGCCATGAACTACGGTGTAATTCCAATCTGTCCCCCCAACGATCTGGCCGAAGACTACAATGGCGCCCAGGAATCAGGAAATGCTTTCTATTACAAAGAAAATAGCCCTTGGAACTTCTTTGCCTCCCTCATCAGGGCCATGGAGAACTTTAAGTTCCCCTACGACTGGAAGACCATCCAGAAAAACGCCATGGATCGCGACAGCGATGATGATGACGATGGTGATGAAGATGAAGAGTAGTTAGCGAAGTCCCCCACCCCCACTAGGAAAGCTGGAGCCACCTGAACCCACGATACGGTCGATGAGTTCGCTCATTAAGAATGTGATTCTTTCCCAGCTAATCACTGAAAGAAGGTCGAATCCAAAAATGAATCCGACGATTTTAATGATGGTAACCGACAAGATGGTGACGATCAGACCGATAATAGCGTAGCGGATCGTATGAATAGCCTGACGAATCTTATCTTCCTGACCACCTGAGAGAATAAAGGAAATACCTCCTACAAAGATGTAGAAGACAGAAAGGCCGCCCGCGAGAATGATCGCTATGGCGACCCCAAGATTTAAAAGGTCTACAATATTAAACTGCTGCGTGACCATCAGACCACCGTTCATAGGCTTCTTCTTGTTTAAGAGCTAACTAGCTGGGGTCTATTATACCTCCAAATCCGGATCATCCAAAATGCTGGTTGAAGCTGGTTCATCTTCAAGTTCACCGCCAACTACTTCACCACCTTCTGGCTCAACAATCTTCATGTTTACGCGAGTGTTCTCCTTGGATCCAATCACGCGGAGAAGAATGCGAATAGACTTGGCTGTCTGACCACTGCGGCCAATCACCTTACCCATGTCTTCTTTAGCGACCTGAAGGGTGAGGAGAACCCCCATATCATCAACACTGCGGGTAACAACAACCTTGTCTGGTTGACTTACAATAGATTTAACAACGTACTCAACAAAGTCTTTGTCAGTACCGATTGAAACATCATCAGCCATAATATAATTGATTAAATGTTAAGAATGCTTACTTATCATCAGAAGACTCCTCTCCCTCAGCAGGAGCGGCTTCTTCAGCGGGGGCATCTTCTTTTTTCTCTTCAGCAGGAGCTTCTTCCGTGGCAGGCTCCTCTTCCTTTTTCTCCTCCTCTTTAGGAGCAGGTTCTTCAGCAGGGGCCTCTTCCTTCTTTTCTGCTTCAGCAGGGGCTTCTTCAGCTGGCTTTTCCTCTTCCTTCGGAGCTTCCTCAGCAGCAGGAGCTGGGGCAGCTTCTTCTGCAGGCGCTTCAGTTGGAGCCTCGCCACCTTCAGCAGGTGCCTCAGCAGCCGGCGCAGCAGGAGCAGCAGGAGCTTCCGGTTCTTCTTTCGGATTCTTGACCTTACGATCTTTCATTTCAATAATAAAGGCTTCCATACCCTTAACACCCTGACCTTTTAGAAGTCGGGCCACAGTATTCGTTGGCTTAGCACCCTTCTTGATCCATTCTTCAACCTTGGCCACATCAACAACAAGACCATGCTTGTCAACAAGCGGATCAAAGGTTCCTACCATATCAATATAGCGCCCTTTGATTGGGGCAGAGTGTTCGGCAACAACAACGCGATAGTTCGGTCTTTTCTTTCGTCCGGAACGCTGTAAACGGATTCTTAGCACGAGGATTGATTAACGAGTATATGAGTTTATCGTAACAGAGGGCAGTTTAATCAAGTTTTAGGAGCTTGTCAAACCTTTTATCACAATGCGGGAAACGGCTTTCTGACCGTGTTTTTGACGAATTTCATCCATGAGTTCTTCACGCTGATGAAAAACCTCCTGACTCCAGACAGACCCGGCAGTACCTACGTATAATGCCCCATCCTTCAGCCGAAAAGCCCTCACTTCATCATCGCTGCAATCGAGCTTTTTCTGAAGCGACAAGTTCGCCAAATGCAGTATTTCAGAAGCACGAGCGCTGTCGCCCAGCTTATGCTGATTCAGGCGCTTTTTTACGATTTGGCCAAGTTTATCCATCCTGCTTCGTCACTGAGTTATAAACCGAAAGTACCTTAGTCGCCATTTTATCCCAACTGAAGAACTGTACGCGCTCTTTTCCACGATCAATCAAACGCTGACGAAGGGTGGGATCCTTAATAAACTCGTTCATCTTAGCCTTGATGTCATCAATGTTATACGGGTCAAAATAAAGGGAATTCCCCTCCCCGCAAACCTCCGGAACAGCCGAAACGTTCGAAACCAATGTTGGTGTGCCACACTGCATGGCTTCAAGCGGCGGAAGGCCAAAGCCCTCATAGAATGACGGGAAGACGTAGGCTAGAGCATTTAAATAAAGCGAATAGATGTTTTCCTCAGAAACAAGGCCTACCAAATGAACCGATGATTCAACACCCAGTTCTTTAACCGTGTCAGGCACCTCGTGGTAGGTCGGATTGTGGGGGCCAGTGATGACTAGCTCGTACTGGTCGCCGTTTTCCTTATTAAAGGAAGCAAAAGCCTTGATCAAGCCCACCAGGTTTTTGTGATCGCGCCACACCCCGGTATACAAAAAGTAAGGTCGATTAAGCCCCAAGGTCTTAAAGAGTTCCTGGCGAGGTGTGGGCTCAACTCCACCGAACTTGGTACTTACCCCATTGTAAATCACTTCAATTTTATCTTCCGGAATCTTGAGCTGCTCAATGATGTCTTTCTTGGTGTGATTGGACACCGCAATGATCTTCTTTGCCTTTCGGGTAACTGTGCGGATCACTTTATGATAAGCCATTCGCTGGAAGATGTGATTCATCTTCTTGCCAGGAAAAAAGGAAAGTGTGAGATCATGAATGGTCACCACAAATGGCCGGTTGTAAAAAATCGGCGCGTTAAAATGGGTGAAGTGCATCAGGTCGAGTTTTTCTTTTTTGAGAATGCTGTTAAAACCAAACTGCTCCCCCACCGAGTAGTGAGCATAATCAGCCAGTACTTTTCGGAAACGTTCATTGGGAACTTCGAAGCTATCAAAAGCCTCTTTGCGCATAAAAAGGACATATTCATGCTCCTGATCCAGCGCAGCCAGTTGTTGAATTAACTCAGCAGTATAGCGGCCAATACCTGTGAAGGAAGCCC
>CBDUQG010000070.1:0-4699 GCA_965369305.1 uncultured bacterium | reverse complement strand
TAGCATACTATTTTTCAAAAATCAAGACTGTGCTATACTCAGGCGCGAAGAAATTAATTAAAAAATAAAAATAAAATGATTGAAATTCTTAAAGCGATTCCTTTTTTCTCGCAGTTAAGCGACGAAGACCTGGAAGCCATCGGTCAGCAGGTACAAATGCAGTACTTTGGCCCTGAGCAGGTCATTTTTGAGCAAGGGGACTACGGAGAGGAGATGTACATTATCAAGCGCGGAAAGGTGCAGGTGCTCCGTGATTTCAGTATTATCGCTGAACTTTCTGATCATGCCTTTTTCGGTGAAATGGCCCTGGTCTCAGAAGAGCCTCGCAATGCCTCCGTTAAAGCTATCTCTGAAGTCGAAGCCTTGGTGCTCAAAAAGGAGGATTTCAGAAAGCTTCTCGAAACCAAGCCGTCCATCGCATCGGTGGTTAGTTATGAAGTGGTCAAGCGTGCCAACCAACTTTCTTAGCCCAAGCTAAATGAACTTCCTCATCCATTTTTACCTATATCACTTTCTCGCGGACTATCCGTTTCAGAATGGTAAGTTAGTGAAGCTCAAGCAGGAGCGCTTTCTGGGGGTCTTCTTGCACACCGGCATCCATCTGGTCACCATGCTGGTACTGCTTTTTCCGCTGCTCCACATCAAAGAAGTTCAAATGGGTATTGCGGTGATTTACATCACTCACAACATCATCGACCAGATCAAAGTTAGCCTGGACAAGGCCAACCCGAAGCACGCCCGCCTGCTTTATTTCCTTGATCAGATAGCTCACTGGACCATCATTTACTTCAGTGCTCGGTTCATTGGCGAAGTTAGCCCGAATCTTTCCGGCCAGTTCTTGGAACTCTACACCAATAACACTCTCTTCCTCTATTTGCTGGTCTTGGTGCTCAGTACCTATTTCTTTGATGTCACGCGCTACTTTGTGAAGCTTCAGATGCACAAGCCCTTCAAACGCGATTATAAGATGATGATCAAAAATGCCGTCATCGTTACCGTGGCGTTTGGAATTTACTGGCTGGCTTACTAACTACTTCACATCGAAGTTCCAGACACCGTCCCAGTCTTCTGCCGGAGGGTTTTTCATGAATTCGTCACAGCGTTTTGCAAAGACCTCGGCAGGAGTGTCACCGGTTAAGCTATCGAATTTTGACTTAGCTTCGGCAAACTTCTTTTCACGATAAAGTGTGAGCGCTTCGGCATAGGTCTTAAGCTTGGCAGCTAATTCAGTCGTCTCCTCAGCTTTTTTAGCTATAAGTTCATAGACTCTCACCGGTTCATTCTTACCTTTCACGCGAATCTGATCCAGCTCACGGCAAACCATATGCTCTTTCACCTTCTGGTAAGTGGATTCAGCAATCATCAGATAAGTTCCATATTGCTTGTTGATACTTTCCAGACGTGAGGCCAGATTCACGTTGTCACCCATAGCGGTGTAGTCAAAGCGATTCTCGCTACCCATGTTTCCCACAACGGCTGGGCCGCTGTTAAGACCAATACGCACATGTAATTCCGGCAAGCCGGCCTTCACCCATTTTTCACGAAGCTCGGCTAGGCGCTTCTGATTATCAAGCGCGGCCATGCAGGCATTCAGCTCATGGTCATGAAGCGGTACTGGGGCATTCCAGAAAGCCATAATGGCATCACCTTCGTACTTATCCAGGGTTCCCTGGTTGTTGATGATGATTTCCGTCATTTCACCCAAGTACTCATTCAAAAACTTAACCAGCTCTTCAGCCTTCAGCTTCTCAGAAATACTGGTAAACCCGGCAATATCCGAAAAGAACACCGTGATCTCACGCTTGGCTCCGCCTAGTTCCAGCATGTGTGGGTCCTTCTGAATCTGCTTCACCACGGTTTTATTCACGTAGTGCCCAAAGGCCCCTTCAATGAACTGGCGCTGAGTCTGCTCGTGAATAAAGCGCAGCAGATAAGTGCCCGTAAAGCTAAGCAGGATCATTAGAATCGGGTACACCACGTTCACCAAAATGCGGTATTCATAGATGATGATCCCGGCCACGAGCATGCCGAAAATCTCGAAGAACACGAGTGGAATGGCATAGCGAACCTTAAGGAAAGAGAAGGCGATGATATTGATCATCAGAAAGCCCAAAATAGTCAGCCATAGGCTCATGGGTGACTGATCACGGAGAAAGTCCTGAGTGATGATGGTTTGCACGTTGTTGGCGTGAATTTCGACGCCCGGCATACGCACCCCCTCGCTCACTGGCGAAAGATAATCATCCTGTAGGTCAATGGCCGTTGGCCCGATGATCACGATCTTATCGCGGAAATCGATCGAGTTTCCTTTTTTGTCGACTAGGTTGCCATTCAGTAGATCAGCAAAGCTGATGTGGGTGAAGTGGTTCGGTTGGGCGAAGTAGTTGATGTACATAAAATGAACCTCTTCGCCTGAACTTCTATCCTTTTTCGTCATGGCAGGGATGCGAATCTGATCGGAAAAATCAAACTGTCCATCCACCACCCGGTAATCCACAGGATCAGCCCTTAGATAAATGCGTGATAGGGCCAAAGAAAAGGCATCAATCACACCTCGTTCGGATTCACCAAAAATAGGAAGGCTTCTCACAAAGCCATCGTTATCAAGTTGAATATTGATCCAGCCCAGGGTTGAGTCAGCATTCAGAATATCCTCGTTTGGCCACTCAAAACGCCTTGTACCGTCATCAAAAAAGTAACGTGAAGCCAGCACGACGTTATCGTGCTGGGAAAGAGTGTCAGCGAAGGTTTGGTCATCCTCAGATCCAAACGATGAGGCATCGGGAAAAGTAATATCAATCCCAATGGCAGCGGCTTGGTTGGTGTTCAGAATATCAACCGCTCTGGCATAGTTTTCTCGTGGCCATTTGGTTAGGGGGCCAAGCTCATCGGCCTTAAGACTCTTTTCATCAATGGCAACCACGACGATTTCGCTACTGGCAGAATCGTAGTCGTAGAACTTGTTTTGTAGATCACGTTGATAGCCCAAAAACCAGCCACGTTGCATGACGATGAAAATCAGGAGTAGGAGCGCTGCTCCCAGGCCGAAGAATTTTAGGTATTTTTTGAGCATTTTATCCTATAATTATAGCACAAAAAAAGACTCTAGTCCATTGGATAGAGCCTTTTTTAAGTTTATTTCTAGTGACTAGGCAAAGTCCTTTTCAGAACCACCAACGTAAACAGTTTCAGTTCGCTTGGCATGTTTAGAGCCAGGGCGACCACCTTGCTGAAGTTCATGCTTGAATTCCATCACGATCTTGAAGGCAGGAGTACCAGGACCCTTAGCGCGAACAATGGTCATGTTACCTTTTCTCATCTTAAACTTATTCTTGCCGACCATCACTGCATCAGCGAGATCCCTAAGATCAGCTCGTAGTTCATTGGCACGTCTCTTGCCGGCTGGGTTTGATTGATCTAGCATGGCTAGTTCTTCAGCCTTGCTGGCTAGCTTAGCGAACTTACTTGCTTCAACTGATTCCTTCTGTTTTGGCTTAGCTTTTGGCTTAGCCTTAGCCTTGGCCACCTTAGCCATTTCAGGCTTATCAAGTGTGCCTGCAAGTGGATCTCCTGTTTTTATTACCTCCTGATGATAGAAGGTCTTCGCAGCATCAACTTTAACGCGAACATAGTCCAGATTACCACGACTATAACCTTCACCAAGCGCTTGCTTGGCTTCATGAAGACTAACAAGAACAGATCTTAAGCCTTCGCCAAAGTGTGCGTAGCTCTTTGGATTGTCATATCTAACATTCTTGCTTGCAGATGAATCAAGAAAGCCAGTTTCATGCTTAATGATCTGCTTAGCGTAATCATCAATGGCTTTACCAAGAGCGGCCTGTTCTTTTTTCAGGTCTTCAGGACCAACTTTTGCTTTTTCAGCCTTTTCAGCTGCAGAGGCAGTTTCTGGCCCCTTTTTGTAAACAAGTCGATTGAGCTTGTTTGGAAAGATGTTTTTAAACATATTTTTGTTTTGTTATTTTTACTTCATACCATTATATCATTTTATTGATTATATTGCAAGTGATTGGTTAATGAAAAATCCCTAACACCTGGTGGGTGATAGGGATCTTCCTGCTCGCTTTGGTTCACATTGTCCGATACTCGCCATCCGGCGCAATTTCGTCGGGGACGAGGTCGGCGAAGGAGAACTGGTAGCGGGTTTTGTAAGGGCGGGGAGTGAGGGGGATGGCCTTTTCTCCACCTTCGCTGCCGACGTAGCGTAGCTCCAAGGTGGGCTTTTTGCCCTCCTTGATAGTGACGCGTGCCTTGCTTTCGAAAGGGATGTTGAAGTGTGAGTTGGCACGTAGTGCCTTCTGGTCTTCCACATGGCGGACAACCTTGCTGTCGTCCACACCGCCAACACACATGGTTTCCATGTCCAGGGAAAGGCGGTCAGGAGCAAGGTTGAATTTGCCGGTAGCAACGCAGACGTAGCGCATTTCCGGCAGATCCCCAGACTCGTCTTCGTGAACACGCATCTCCAGGGTGGGCGCTGACTCGGCGAAGGCCTCGACGTCTAGATCACCGGTGAAGACCTTGTGGTCTAGCTTGGGAGCCGGCACATCGGGGCGTTTGGTGGCACCAGGTTCTGGAGTTTCGGTGTGAGTGGGGTGACAGCCAATGAACGCGGTCATCAGCAAAAGACAGATCATGTTCCTCATGTCTGTTCTCCTTCCTAAATGGTGAATGTTAAATG
>CBDUQG010000069.1:0-4802 GCA_965369305.1 uncultured bacterium | reverse complement strand
CTAATAAAGGAGGTAAACACTTTGGTGGAAAAAAACTTCGCATCATTCCTCTGGGAGGACTTGAAGAAGTAGGGAAGAACATCATGGCGCTGGAATATGGAAACGATATCGTGGTCATTGACGCCGGGATGTCTTTTGCCGGACCTGAAATGCTCGGTGTAGACTTCATTGTCCCCGATATTTCCTACCTCGAAAAGAGAAAGCGAAATGTACGGGCCGTCCTTTTCACCCATGGCCACCTCGACCATATCGGGGCGATTCAGTATGTACTTCCTAAACTGGGCAACCCGCCCATCTACGGAAGTAAGCTGACACTTGGTCTGGTAAAGAGCCGCTTAAAAGAGTTTGCGTTGGATAAGTCCGCCAAACTACATGTGGTTGATGATACCAAAAAGATCAAGCTTGGAAACTTTGATGTGGAGTTCTTCCGCGTCAATCACAGTATTCCGGATAGCATGGGAATTTACATCAATTCGCCTGCTGGTTCAGCAGTACATACTGGTGACTTTAAGTTCGATCACTCACCAGCCATTGATAAGCCTGCTGACTTTCAACGCATTGCCGAGATTGGCAAGAAGGGCGTTGATGTACTCATGATCGATTCGACCAATGCTCTCAGACCAGGCTTCTGTAAGTCCGAAGCCGAAGTGGCTAATACCCTGGAAGGAATTATTGAAAAAGCCAAAGGCCGCATCATTATGGCCTCCTTTTCGTCCCTAATCGGACGTATTAATCAGGTGATCGGATTTGCCGCCAAGAATAACCGAAAGGTCTTTATTTCAGGAAGATCTATGGTGGATAACATCAAGCTATCTGAAGATCTGGGCTACGCGACTTACCCGAAAGGGACGGTGCGAAAAATCAGCCCGCAGGCTAACTCTATGCCTCAAAATCAGGTCATGATTCTGACAACGGGAGCGCAAGGGGAAACCCTGAGCGCCCTGACTAGAATGTCTATGGGAGAACACTCTCAGGTGAAGATTCGTGAAGGAGATACGGTCGTTATTTCGGCCAGTCCCATTCCTGGAAACGAACTTGCCGTAGTGAATGTAATCAACAATCTTTACGCTCAAGGTGCCAAGGTGATTACGAACAACGATATGGATATTCACGTATCCGGTCACGCCCACCAGGAAGAGCTGAAACTTATGTACGGGCTCATTCGACCTAAATGTTATGTACCGATTCATGGTGAACTTTACATGCGCAAGGGTCATATTGAGATGATCAAATCGGTAGCCGATCCAGGCATGCTCGCAACCTGTTTAGATAACAACGGAGACGTTCTGGAAGTCAGCAAACAGGGGATTCGCAAATCCAAAGAAAAGGTCCCTGCCAACGACATTCTCGTGGACGGACTTGGGTTTGGAGACATTGGCTCTCGCGTGATTCAGGATCGTAAAATTATGTCAGAAGACGGCATTGTGGTCATGCTTTTTCATGCCTACGAAGAATCCAAGCGCCTCATTAGTGAGCCAGATATTTTGTCTCGCGGCTTCCTTTACCTGAAGGAATCTGAAGAGATTGCCAAGGAAGTGAAGCAAGTGGCTGCCAAGGCTTTTGACAATATCACTCAACAGAACCGAAAAATTGGCCTGAAAGATTTAAAACGTGAACTTGAAAGGAATATTTCTAACTTCATTCGCAAACGACTGCGAAGAGAACCTATGATTATTCCGATAATCATGTATGCTTAGGAGCGATGATTTATGTATTTATCGCCCTTGTCGGTCTCGCTTTCGGGAGTTTTGCCAGCGCCCTGATCCACCGTCTGCACACGCAGCACAAAGGGCTGGTAGGAGGCCGCTCTTTTTGTCCTAAATGCGCCACGCAGCTTCGGGCCAGAGATCTGGTTCCTGTTTTCAGCTATCTACTGAATAAGTTTAAATGCCGCTTCTGCAAACAACCGATTGCCTTCAGATACCCGTTATTGGAAATCTGTATGGCGGCCATCTTTTTGCTGACGACCGCTTTGATAGGAACTGGTGACATCACGCAGAACGTTTTCTATTTGTTCATCGTTTTTGTGTTTGTCGTCCTGACTTTTTACGACTTCTTGTTCCAGGAAATTCCGGACATTATTTCGCTTCCTACTTTCTTCATCGCGCTACTCTTTGCCATTCTGAACAACAGCTTTACGACGACTAATTTGATTTTGGGCATTGTGATTCCGGTGGCCTTTTTCGGCGCCCTTCACTTTGGCTCCAAGGGTAAGTGGCTAGGCGGAGGAGATATTCGTATTGGTGCCATCATGGGGGCCCTCCTCGGCTATCCGATGATTATTACCGGACTCTTTTTTGGCTACCTCTTTGGTTCCATCTACAGTCTGGTCGGGCTTGTAACCAAGCAATTCGGACGCGGAACGCAGATTCCATTTGCCCCCTTCCTTTTACTTGGAACTTATGTGGCCATGTTTTGGGGGCAGGAACTCGTGAGTTGGTATTTCGCCTTTCTTTAAGATGACCAAATAAACCATGGACATGATTCTTTTCACCGGCATCCTGGGAGGTCTGGTGACTGTTTTGGGTGGAGCCTATCCGGAAGAGAAGGGACACCCTATTTATTCGACCAAAAACTGGCTTCTAAGCTTCGGGGCACTCATTTTGTTAGCCTATGCCCTATTGAACTATTTCTACGCTGAGGGGTCCTTATTTTTCGTTCTACTGGAACTTCTGATTATACTGGCCAGCGTGATGATGCTGGCTGACTTTGATGATAAGCCAGGTGCCATTATTCTTTCTGCTGCCGGCCTAGGCTTTATTGCCTGGTCCTTCTTTTTGTATGAAGGCCTATCGACTATCTATTTCATTGTTGGTCTGACCGGCATCGCCCTAGGCTACATATTTAAAACAGGAACCGCGAGGCGCTTCATAGCGTTCACATTGGGAAGTATTCTGGTTGCTATCTTTAGCTACCTGGGAGCAGATTGGGTCTTCTTTGGGCTCAATGCTGTTTTCGCGGTTTTCTCGACATATTATTTATATAGAATCATCCGAAAATAATGGAAAAACATCGCATCTATACAATGAGCTTCGCGAGTGTTTACCCTCACTATGTTGCCAAAGCAGAGAAGAAAGGCCGCAAGAAGGCAGAAGTTGATGAAATTATTTGCTGGCTCACTGGCTACAGCCAGAAAGGACTGGAGTCAGAAATAAAGAAGGAAACTGACTTTGAAACTTTTTTTGCTGACGCACCTAAAATGAACCCTTCGAGGAAACTGATCAAGGGTGTGGTCTGCGGCATACGAGTAGAGGACATCAAAGAACCAACCATGCGAGAAATTCGCTACCTGGATAAGCTGATCGACGAGCTGGCAAAGGGAAAAACGATGGAGAAGATTTTGCGGAGCTAGCGCACGACCACAGGAACTTTCTTGCTAAACCTAAGCTTGCCATCGGTCAGGATGATTTTCATGTAAAGTTCGTAAGTCCCTGATGGTGGAGAATTCCAGATGATGGAATAGGTGGAAGCCCCTTCATCATCAGTGGCGGAAATGCTGCTGATTTCTTCAGCGAGTTGGCCGGACTTTTTAGAGAGGAAGATCACTTCATCCAGCAGTTCGCGGTCTGATTCCGAAATGAAGCCCTTAATCAGTACCGCATCTCCTTCGTCGATGGATGCATTGTTGCGCGGGAGGAGGAGGCGAGAAGCGCCATCCAGATTTCCTTCATCTTCAATGACCCGAATCAAGATGGTATCGCTGTCCTGGTTGTCGGCATAGTCGTAAGCCACGGCCTTTAGGTCGTAGGTACCTTTTTCGGATGGAATGGTGAGCTGCCAGGTGAACGGCGCGCTGGTGTCTTCCTTCTGCATCTTGCCATCCAGATAGAAGCGTACTTTTTCGACCGCCCCATTTGGATCTTTAGCATCCACCTGAACTGCCACGCTGGTATCCACTGTTAGCTTCGCTCCGTCAATCGGGTACACAAATGAGATATTAGGGTCTGTCTCATCTTCTCCGATTTTGATGCTGATTTTGGATTGATTGGAACGATAAAGCTCATCATAAACAATGGCCGTGATGCTATGGCTGGAGCCTTTCTTCAGACTTTTCGCGAGCGGAACAATACCGCTAAACGGTGAGGATTCGGCCGTGTAAACCAACTCATCATCGAGAAGGTACTCCACTTTTTCCGCGCCAGCCGGGGAGGAAATGTCGACCCAAACACCCAGTGATGGCGGGCTGACTTTGCTCTTGGACTTAGGCGAGGTGATAGTGACTTGCGGCTTTTCATCCATGGTTTCAGCCGTATGCACATCATCGTATTCGGTCGGTGGCTCTTCATCTTCGCCATTTTCCTTGGCCCAGGCACGCACGGCAGATTCCCACTGCACGTTTTCTGGAAGGATGGAGTGGTGCATGTAGAAAGCCTTTTCTTCGATGGCTTCCGACGGCGTAAATTCGGTGGCCAGCTTGCCGGACACTTTATCGATTTCAACAAACTGATAAGAATTGTCGTATTGAGTCGGCACAGAGAAACTGGCAAACATAGACGAAACAACTTCGTCTTCGGGGGTATGTTCAGATGGCAATTTTCCAGAACGTTTGGCCACCTTTACCCAACGAATACCTTCAGGCCGTTCAAAGTCAGCTTTCGGCATTTCTTTCGTCGCCTCGGTCATGTAGAGCTTCCAGATGCGGCCGGCCGTATCCAGACCTGAAGCGGCGCGGCTGACATGCGTTCCATCCGCGTTTCCTGCCCAAACGGCAGCGACGAGATTACGGGTGTAACCGATCGTCCATAGGTCGAACGGATAGTTCACATTGTCTTTCTTCTTGTTGGAAGTACCTGTTTTAGCCC
>CBDUQG010000068.1:0-4811 GCA_965369305.1 uncultured bacterium | reverse complement strand
GAGTATTGCCTGAGCTTCTTGCGCTTTCAAAAGCATCAGTCACATCCTGAGGGGTAAGAGGGCTTCCATCATGAAATAAAACCCCTTCACGGAGACGGAATTCCCAGCTTGTATCGCTGATATTCCCCCAGCTGACCGCCAGCGCGGGAATGATTTTAAGGTTACGGTCAAAAGCCACAAGCCCTTCGTACATGTTTCGCGTACGGGTGGCATTATTTAGGTTAAGCGCATAGGGAGAAATATCCGTCGCCGGCGTGTTCATGACGACCCTCAGGTCACCGGGTCCGCCGGGAAAGAGTAGGTCACGAAAATAGTAACCTCCACCCACGAGGATGATTAGAACAAGGAGAAATGAGAGGAATTTTTTCATTTTGTCTTTATTAGCACTTCGCTAAAAATCATAGCATGAAAAAAGCCACTAAATAAAGATTACAGTGGCTTCATTTAAGTTCTTTACTGGGTTGTTTCAGAGCTAGTCGGAACTACCGGCGCAGCTGGAGCAGCTGGCGAAGTAGGAGCTTCCGCAGTAGGAGTCTGTGGGGCAGCAGGGGCTACTGGAGTAGGAGCTTCTGCAGCTTCCGGGGTTGGGCTTGCTGGTGTAGCAGGTGCAGCTGGGCTTGCGGCTGGCGTGGCCGGAGCTGGGGCAGCAGCCGGAGCCGGTCCGCTGGCAGCGCCAACAGCTGTTTTAGCTTCTTCCAGGCTGTTATAAACAGTAATAATCTGAGTGATACCCACCACTTTAAGAATGTCGAGAATATTCGGTTTTGGGCCGATGATCGAAATAGATCCACTCTTGGCTGTTGCCTGAGTGAACCAGTCAGTCACGTAACCAATAGACTTAGAGTTCATGTATTCAAGCCCGGAAAAATCCAGAAAGAGAATCGGAACGGGCATTTCAGTAATCACCTGATAGATCTTCTTAGCCTCGTGATCCACATTGGTTTCATCGAGCTGACCCATAAAGGTAATGAGCTTGACGGTCTTGGCTCCTAGGGCCAGGTCCTGAAATGAGATTTGAATATCTGACATGCTTAAACGTTAAGCGAATAATTAAAGTTGTTCGTTGGGATCAAAGTTCTTAACAACGTGGGCTGTAAGACCACCCTTATCGTTGTCGGTGAATTCAACTCGATCAGCCCAGTTGGCCACAATCTGAGAAAGGCCACGGCCGCGGATAGTGGTGATCTGTGTTGGATCCATGTTTTTATGACTTTCAAGATACTGCATCATGTCTGCGGCAGACATCTTCTTCTGGCCAGTTCCGGTATCTTCCACAAATACTTCGATGTACTTGTTTTTCACACTCACAAAGGTGATGGTGATGTTCTCGCCAGCCGCCGAACCGAATTCGATGGCGTTGTTGGTTAGCTCATCAACCACAGACTGAAAGCGATAAGCCCATTGCTGGGAAAAGCCAGTCATATTCTGAGTCACGGTCATTGTGAAGTCACGAATCCCCGCCATGAAGTAGGCATTGGTCGGAAGAATAATAGTGATCTTCAGAGGATGTTCCTCACCAACAGTCGTATTGCTTTTGCTCAGCACACTCTCTTCAGCAGGGTGGGCTGGGTCAGCAGAAGTAGGCGTAGGCGCAGCAGCAGGCTGTGGGGCTGCAGGCATTGGGCCGGCAGCTGCCTGAGGACTTTGAGTGTTTGGTGTGGTTTGATCCATATTCCCTCAATAAACGTGTATCAGATCATTATATCACTTTTTAAGCCTGATTTCAAGGGTATTATGCCTAGAATTCGGCAGATCCTACAAATCGGAAATGATTGATCGGCCAAAGGACCACAAAGACCTTTCCACTTAGGTTTTCCTCAGCTACAAAAGGAAAAGCTTCCTGAGTAATGGGTTCTAGCCAGCTGCGGCTGTCGTTGCTGTGATTGCGGTTGTCACCCATGACAAAGAAATGGCCTTCAGGAACCTCATAAACATTCTGCCGGTGCTTCTGGCTGATATACGTCCGATTCAGATTTTCCCGGTTCAGAAACGGCTCATCAATTTGGCTAAATTCTGCGTCTCCTGGGCCTTTCAGATAAACACGTCCATTGTCGATTTTGACCATGTCGCCCGGCACACCAATGACCCGTTTTACAAAATATTCGGTGCCCATGGAGTCGTAGATCCGCACAGTGTAAGACTGGTTTGGATCCCCCTGAAGCTCAATAAGCCCCTGCTTGTCGGCCTGTTTATCAATCACCGTTTTTTCTACATCCGCCCAATCTGTTTCGGTGGCGGGGCTACGCGGAGCCTGCTTTTGAGGCGCAAAGTAAACCAGGTCACCCCGCTCTACTTTGGTTTTGCAGAACCAAAAAAGCTTGAGCACATTACCCTTGCAGTAAGCCTGATCACTCTGCTTCACAAGCTGGTCAAACTCGAAGGTGATAACACCGGAGGCATCAGCTTGTATGGGTTCTTCAAACTTAGGTGTATCCTTGCTGGTCGCAGGTGGCAGAAAAACAATCGGATCACCCCGCTCCACCTCGCCAATCGTGTAGCTGAGCTTGTCAATCAGGATGAATTCCTTGTTTTCCAGGGTGTCAGCCATCGAAGAGCCGACCACCCGAAAAGGGGAGATCAGAAAGCTTCGGATCAATACCACCAGAATGATGATGACAATGGCGTTGTAGAAGATATCAGCGACAAACAGGCCGGTCTCCTTGAGGAATTTTCTGAGGTCAAATTGACTCATTAGCGGGTGAGCTGTTTAAAAACGTCTGTCTAAGACTATAGGGATTGCTGCGCATTTACAAGGGCAACTTTTTTTGAAATAATGGCCTCAGAAAAACCAAAAACAAATGTTTGTCGACAAATTTATCTTCCAAAAACACCTGGAAAAAGGTGAAACCGTTTTATTCGCCGCACACAAGTGCTGGACGGAGTTTTCCGGCCCCCTTGTCATGGTCTTGTTTTTTGGCTTTTTATTGCCCTGGATCCTGTATTACTTAGGCTTTAAAAGCAGCACCTTTCTGGCCGTCATTGTAGTCTGGAATGCCCTGGCAGCTGTTCGGCTACTTTATGACTTCATTGACTGGTATTCAGACGTTTGGCTTTTTACAGACATGAGCATCATCATTGTGGAGTGGCATGGTATTTTTTCCAATACCTCTCAGCGTATCGGCTACGAAGACACTGAAGGGGTTTCCTTTATCATCAAAGGCTTCTGGGGTACGATTCTGCGCTTTGGTGACGTCACATTAAAGGTGATTTCTGGTTCGCACGTAGTGCTTAAGAACGCCTCTCACCCCAAAAAAGTCGAACTGGCCCTGATGAAGCATCAGGGAACCTACATGAGAAGCCGTGAAATGGCGCATGCGGGGGGCCTAAAAGAGATGCTTTCACAAATGGTTTCACACCACCTCAGACACAAAAAATGATGAAATAATGTGTTTACATTTTTCGGTTTTGATTTAAACTGAGAGTCAAAGAGCGAAAAAAACAAAAAATAAAAATAAATGAAATTAATCGTCACTATCATCCTCATTTTTGTGATAGCGGATGTGCTCATCGTTGGGTACATCATTTTTCGCAGATACCACAAAAAAATGAGTCAGCAGGCGATTGATGAGATCCAGTCAGCCTGGAAGAAGATCATCCGTGAAAAAGATCATCGACATGCCATCCTGGAGGCCGATAAACTCCTTGATTATGCCCTTTCAAAGATGGGCTACAAGGGGAGTCTAGGGGCCAAACTCAAGAAAGCCCCAAGCCTTTTCAGTAATATCAATGACGTTTGGGCGGCTCACAAAGTGAGGAATAATATCGCCCACAAAATCAACTACAAAGTAGACCAAAAGACTTATAAGGCTACCATGCTAAAGTTTAAACAGGCCTTTAAAGACCTTAGGATCTTCTGAAACCTATCTCCAAATGATACTAGGCATAACAGGAAAGACTGGAACTGGGAAGCATACCGCGGCCAAATTCTTCGAACAAAAGGGTTGGAAAATTTTTGATGTGGATAAAATCGCCCACAAGCTCTATCGCCCTTACCAGCGTATCTGGCGTGAGGTGGTCGACCGTTTCGGAGAAGACATTCTGACCAAAGATGACATCATTGATCGTCAGAAGCTCAAGGTCATTGTTTTCGGGCAGGGGCCGGAGTCAGAAAAGGCACTTAAAGACCTCAATGCCATCGTTCATCCCGAGCTGAAACGTTATTTGAAAGATGAAATGTACTACCAAAAGAAGCGCAAAGCCAATGTGGTGGTGGTTGCTGCGCTTTGGGAAGAGCTCAATATGTTTGAACTTTGCGACAAGGTCATGCTCATCAAGGCTGGCGAAGCACTAGCCTTCGAGCGTCTGAAAAAGCGCGATGGAATCAACTTAGACATGTTTGAAACCACAACAGCCAAACAAAAAGACCCCGAAAACCCGGATATAACAGTGGTAAACGAGGGTAGTTTTCAGGATTTCTACAAAGAATTGAACTCAGCGATCAGTCAGTTATAATACGGTCATGGAATACGAACCCGTCATCGGTTTAGAGGTGCACTGCCGCATCAGTAGTAGGACTAAAATGTTCTGTCGTTGTAGTAACGACATTTTTAACGCGGCGCCCAACACCCACGTTTGTCCTATTTGCATGGGCTTTCCCGGCATGCTTCCCCTCATGAGTGAAGAAGTTCTGAGAAAGGGGATTTTAGGGGCGCTCGCTCTGGGTTGCGAGATTCCGGAGTTTTCGAAAATGGACCGAAAAAGCTACTTTTATCCTGATCTTCCCAAAGGTTTTCAGATTTCTCAGTACGATCTGCCTGTCAGCGAAAAAGGGAAGATTACCATTCGCTTGTCCGATGGCAGCACCAAAGACA
>CBDUQG010000067.1:0-4867 GCA_965369305.1 uncultured bacterium | reverse complement strand
GTAATTGGCGTTGTCCTACTTGGACTTGTTGGCATCGCCATTGCTGTGGCGCTGATCAGTTTTTCGCTACGCACTATTTTTAGTGTCAGCAGCCCCCGGTCTTTTGACGAGGCCTACTATGGAAAAGGTGGTGGTGGATTTGTCACCATGGAATCCGCTTCGTTTGACGGCGACTTCTCCATAGCTAATTCAAGAATGGGCATCATGCCACCTATCCCCTCTCCTGGTTACAGCACCGGAGCTGATGCGGAAGATTTTGAAGTAACTACCTACTCAGGCACCATCGAAACACGCAGGCTGGATAAAACCTGCGACACCATCGCCAATCTAAAGGCCATGGAGCACGTGATCTTTGAGGACTCCAACAAGAATGATGATTCTTGTTACTACCGCTTTAAAGTGGAAAAAGACAAGGCAGAGGCCATCGTAAAGATCATCGAAGATCTCGATCCTGAAGTCCTGAATGTAAATGTCCAGAGCATTAAGGGGCGCGTAGAAGGAGTGGAAGATGAACTTGAGATCCTCAAAAAAAAGTTGGCATCTGTTGAAGAAACCCTCGAAGACGCTCAGGATGCCTATGATGAGATAAGTGCCCTAGCAACCCGACAACAAGATGCTGAAACTCTGGCCAAGATCATTGATTCTAAGCTCAACCTTATCGAACGCCTGAGCAACCAGAGATTGCAAATCAAAGAGCAGATCGATCGCTATAACGAAATCAAATCTGATCAGCTAGACCGGCTGAATTTCACCTTCTTTGACATCAACGTCTTCGAAGATCTGATTTTCGATTGGGAAGAAGTTAAGGATAGTTGGAAGTGGGAAACCAAGGAGCTTGTTAGAAACATCAATGATGTGATTCAGAGCATTAGTCTACGTCTTGTTACAAATCTACTAAGGCTAGGACTTGGAATTGCCTACCTATTCATCGCTGTCTTCCTCCTCAAGTTCGTGTGGATCGGCGTGAGACGAGTCTGGAAAGGTAAAGCAAAGAGAAGGCGATAATGCCTAAGTCTCAAAGTTTTAAGAACCCTGTCCTGCTTCTGCAGGCGGGGTTCTTGACAATAACAAGAATTTTGATAACCTACACCCTAGGTTAAGGTCAATATTATGAAGCAAGAATTTAAATCTAAAACCATCAATCAGCTAAAAAAGGCTGAGGGTATGCTCCGCAAGGTCATCAAAATGACTGAAGAAGACGTTTACTGTATAGACCTCTTACAGCAAAGTCTTGCTGTTCTTGGACTTATGAAAGGGGCAAACAAGTTAATTCTGGAAAATCATCTTCACTCCTGTTTCAAAGCAGGAATGCAAAAGGCAAACAGCAAAAAACAGAAAGAGCTGATCGACGAAGTACTAAGAATTGTCTCTAAAGCCTAGTTCATGTCAAAGCTAGCCAGTCATTTCATAGCAGGGATCCTGATTGTTACAAGCCTGTGCGCTGGCGCGTTCGAAGTGAGTATGCAAGCTCACGCTTCAAATCCGAATGATAAGATGTTGCACGGCATGGAGCACGAGGGGGTTAGCTGCTGCGAAGGACATGAGCAGAAACCCGGCTTCATGAACAAGGTATTGCAAAAGGAGGAGCGGACTACATTGACATTAGAAAACCTGGCTAAACTGAATCAGGGGCAGGATTTTTCGGAGCTGCAGAACAGAGAAAAAGATTCGGCTTCCGAGAATTACAAAAAAATAAAAAGGTGCCCATATCTGGAAAACGTTGTTTTATTGGAATAGCGGAATTAAAGAAATCAAACTCTTTAATTACGTAATTTTAGAAACAATGAAAAATAACAATCAGGGCCTCATTGTGACCATCATAATGGCCACCGTACTGATAAGCACTTCAATGCTCTATCTCGCGACTCAAATGGGCAAAACTGGCACAGCGCAGGCAGATATCGAAGCCGGAATTCAAGCTTACATAGAAAAACAGCAAACAGAGGCTGCCAAAGCTCAAGCTGAAGCAAACAAGCCAAAATTTGTCGAAGGAGATTTTACTGATGATGACCCTTTTCTAGGAAATACAGATGCCCCAGTCACCATCGTAGAGTGGTCAGACTACGAATGCCCCTTCTGCGCCCGCTTCTTCAAAAACACGCTTCCCCAAATCAAAGAAAAGTACATTGATACCGGCAAAGTAAAGTTTGTTTACAGGGATTTCCCACTGGGCTTTCATGATCCATTAGCCACTCAAGAAGCTTACGCTGCCAATTGTGCCCGCGAACAAGGCGGAGACGATACTTATTTTGCCTATCACGATCTTATTTTCAACACAACCAAAGGGAATGGCAGAGGTCTTGAGGTAGAGCAACTCTACAAAATGGCCAGGGAGTTAAATTTGGATGAAGCTAAACTCAAAGAATGTGTTGAAAGTGAAAAATACAAGGATGAAGTAGCTAAAGACATGGCTGATGGACAAAAAGCAGGAGTGCGAGGCACTCCCGGGTTCCTTGTTAATGGACAGCTAGTTTCAGGGGCTCAACCGTTCAGCGCTTTTGAGCAGGTTATCGAAGAAGTTCTAAATAATTAAATAACCCTCAAAAAATGAAATCACTAAATACCTTTAAATTATCGAGCATCATGGCTGCCCTATTTCTACTAGCCGCCTGCTCCCCCACCAGCGATCAAACAGCAAGTGAAACGGTGTCATTAAATGCATCAGGAAATATCGTCGCAACAAATGGCATTGAACACGACTGGGGAGACATAAATATCAACGGAGGACTTGTAAGCCACACCTTCAAACTAAAGAATGAAAGTGAAGAAAGCCTTTACTTAAAGGGGGCCAAAACCTCCTGCATGTGTACCTCAGCAAGATATTCCCTGAATGACGGCACAATTTCTCCTAAATATGGCATGCACAATAACCCAAGTGGATGGTCTGAAGAAATAGGTCCAAATGAAACATTCGAGGTCGAAGTGGTTTTCGACCCAATGGCTCATGGGCCAGACGCAGTTGGGGCAATCAGGCGTTCAGTCTTTTTGAATACCAGCGCCAAGAATTCGTCAGTGCTCAAACTGGATGTCGGTGGAAATGTCCTTTACAAAAAGGACTACGAAGCAAAGAATAATTCCTAATCAAACCAAACATGAAAAAGCTTAGAATCACTAAAACACTATTCCTCATCGCTGCCTTCGGGCTGCTGTCGGGCTGCCAGCAGCCAAGCTCTGCCATCAGCACCACACTCGAAAAAGCCAATCCCTTTGTTTTTGAGCAAGGGGAACACGACTTCGGAGTCATTAAGCAAAGTGGAGGCATTGTCAGCCATGACTTTACCTTTCGATATGAAGGAAAGGATTCTATCACCGTAGCTAATGTGGTGGGAAGCTGCCTTTGTACCGAAGGTGAAATTTCTGGTAACACCTTTAACCCAGGTGATGAAGGAATACTCACCGTTAAATTCAATCCCAACCTTCACGCAGAGCCAAAGGGCAAGTTCTTCAAAACAGTCGCCATTATTACCGAGCCTCGACTTCCGGAACTACCTGAGGTAAAAGTCTGGACCGAAATTGATCTCGATTTAGGAGAAGAATTTTTTGAACTCAAAGCGCCTCACAGTAACGAAAGCGATCATCACGAAGAAAGACTGGATGAAATCAGTCACTCGGGAGAAGTGCCGGAGCTAATCACATCTGAAACCCACGACTTCTATTTAGAAGCCAAAGAGGTATCAGCTCTACTGAACGATGAAATGGAGTATGCCTATTGGACCTTTGATGGCACTGTTCCAGGCCCAATGCTAAGAGTTAAGGAGGGTGACAGAGTCAACTTGCACCTTAGCAACAATGCAAAAAGTAAAAACCCTCACTCCATCGACCTTCATGCTGTGAACGGACCGGGGGGAGGCTCTGTTGCCACTGAGGTGTATCCTGGTGAAAACAAAACATTTAGCTTCATAGCCTCTCACCCAGGCCTTTATGTATACCACTGCGCTACCAAAGAGGTAGCGCAACATATGGCTAATGGTATGTATGGAATGATTCTTGTAGAACCCAAGAAAGGTTACGGAAAAGTTGACAGAGAATTTTACATCATGCAGGGGGAGTTCTATCCAATTCTTGGATACGGGGAAGTAGGTTCAACCAGGCTGTCTGGAGAAAAACTGCACGCAGAATCACCCGAGTATATTGTTTTTAACGGTCGTCAAAATGCACTCATGGAAGAAAAGGCCCTAAAAGCAAATGTTGGCGACAAAGTCAGGCTATTTGTAGGAAACGGAGGAGTTAGCAAAGTTTCAAATTTTCACGTCATTGGCGAAATATTTGATAAAGTCTATGTAGAGGGAGGTTCACTTGTTAACAAAAATGTACAAAGCACTGTCATTCCTGCCGGTGGATCAACCATTGTTGAATTCACCATTGATAAGCCAGGTAAATATCTTCTTGTAGACCACGCCCTGGCCAGACTCAACAAGGGAGCTGTTGCTGAGCTCATTGCAAGCTAAATTAACCCATAATAAATCCGCCTAATGGAACATCACTCAAATCAACATTGTGCAACTCCTGCCGGGTCAATCAAACTCGGCAGGAAGCTCAAAATTTTCGGAAGTCTTTTTATCGGACTCTTCGCCCTGTCGTATCTACCAGCCCTTGCCCCACTCAACGAAAGCTTCATCGCCTACTTCAAGATCATTTGGTGGGCCATTTTGCTGGGGCTATTTATTGGAGGGCTCATTGACTACTTCATTCCCGAGAACTTTATTTTTAAGTACCTAGGTCAAAAGAAAGTCAGTGCCATCTTCTACGCCGTTATCGCCGGCTTTCTGATGTCAGCTTGCAGCCATGGTATTCTGGCCATTTCAATGCAGCTCTATAAAAAAGGGGCCAGCACATCAGCGGTGATAACCTTTTTACTCGCTTCACC
>CBDUQG010000066.1:0-5084 GCA_965369305.1 uncultured bacterium | reverse complement strand
ATACTGTATTTCCTTTTATTATTATATAACTTTTTCTAGTTTTGTCAGGGCCTAGGACCCTTGACTTTTGTGAAAACGCTCCATAAAATTTTTCTAAACCAAATTTCGGTGCCATAAATCACTGCATATGAAAAAGTCACATCCCATGGACGTCATGCTGACGAAGCGGGTACAAATGACCATCAGCATTGTGGTGATCACGCTGGGCGGAATTGCTCTCTTCGGAGGCGCAGGATACCTCCTCGACCAGTATCTAGGCACTGAACCAATATTATTGTTTGCCCTCATCATCATCAGTTTTCCGGTGACTCAGATACTCTTATATAAGAGGGCGAAGCAACTCATGAAAGACCTTAAGTAATATCTTATATAAGTCATGGCGAACATCCCTGAAATATCGGTTGCCCCTGAAATTGTCACTTCTGTTGGTGATTTTGCGCTTTCGAATGCCATGATTTCAGCTTATGTGGTTTTGCTTATTATGGCCATCTTCATGGTGGTGCTTAAGTCCAAACTTGCCTTGGTCCCTGGTCGTACTCAGGTGGCGATGGAAGGTCTCGTGACCTTCTTTTATAACGGTTTGGTCGACGCCTATGGCTCCGAAAAGCGTGCCGCTAAGCACCTGCCGCTTATCTTGGGTCTATTCCTATTCATTATGGTGGCGAACCAATTCACCATTATTCCTTTTGTACAAAGCATTGTCACCGAAGGAGGGGATTTCTTCTTCCGCAATCCCACGTCTCACTTCGCCCTACCTATTACATTATCTCTCATCGTGTTCCTGGTTTCTCATGTGATTGCTTTTACCACGGCCCCAATTAAGCACATCGGTAATTTTATTAAGTTAGGGATGTTTCTAAAGGTTCGCTCTGTCAGCGACTTTCTGAACGCACTTCTAGAAAACTTCCTAGCCATTCTCGATATCATTGGTGAGTTTGCTAAGGTGATCTCTCTGGCAGCTCGTCTCTTTGGTAACGTGTTTGCTGGCGGAGTCATGGTGGCCGTAATCTCTGGGCTGAGTGCTTACACACAGTTCGTGGTACCGCTACCGTTTTGGGTGCTGAGCATCTTCTCTGGATTTATCCAGGCTTTGGTGTTTGCCATCCTGGCTATGGCCTTTATCTCGGGCATGGCCAAATCAGTTGAATAATTTATTTAAAACTTACTTATTAACTAATATTTATTATGGAAGCAGAAGCTGCAAAACTACTCGCCGCTGGTCTATGTATGGGTCTCGGTGCGATCGGTCCTGGTATCGGTGAAGGTGTCGTTGCTGGTAAGGCAATCGAGGCTATGAGTCGTAATCCTAAAATGGCTGACAAGATCCTACCTAACATGCTGCTAGGTATGGCGATTACCGAATCTACCGGTATTTACGCCCTTGTGATCGCTCTGATCCTTCTATTCGTTGTATAAACGCTAACAATTATTAACTATGGAAAGTCTAGCAAGACTTGGTATCGATTTATGGAGTTTGCTGCTATATGCGGTTAACTTTGGCTTGGTGGTCTTTCTCGTGGCTAAGTTTCTAACAAAGCCTATGCTCAAGATGCTCGATGAACGTCGAAATACGATCAAGAAGAACATCGAAGAAGCGGAAGAGCTTCGCCAGGAAATGGCCAAGCAGCGAGAAAAGATGGAGAAAGAAAAGGAGAAGATGCAAGCATCCCTCGCTGAAGAGCTTTCAAAGTCCCGTAAAGAGATCGACGAAAAGCGCAAAGCCGCTGAGGCTGAAATCGATGCTAAAAAATCCAAGATGCTGGAAGAAGTCAAAACCATCATCGACCAGGAAAAAGCCAATATTATTGGCAGTGCTGAAAAGGAAGTTCTGAAGCTCATGCAGAAAGTTGTGATGCACGTGGTTTCAAATCAGGTTCCTGAAGACGTGGTTAAAAAGAGCGTCGACAGCGCATGGAATCAATATAAGAAATAATTAAATGCTCAAGCTCGTTGGGGCAGCTGCCCTAAAAGACAGCATCGGTATGCTCAAATCTGAAGCGAATTTTTTCTCGCTTGATAAGCGTGCCCGAGAGTCAGTCCTCAAAAAGGCTCTTCCGGATTACCCGAAATCTATTGCGGGCTACCTTTCTGACGTTTCTGAGGGGCAGTTTCTGGCTGAAACCCGGGAGGCTGTTCAGGTCTTTAGCGGCTTTGAGCGTGCCGACCAATCCGGTCTTTTAGCAGCCATTGCTAAATACATCTCCAAGGATCTTGGAGGCGTTTTGGATCAGCTGGATAGTGCTTTCTTCTTCAAGAATCTTAGTGAGCGTGAGTCTCACCTTGAAAAGCTTGTTCCTGGTAACTCTGAACTTTCCATGATGGTTCGGGAAATACTCGTTGAAAGCACCTATCAAGAAGTAACCGCCATGGCTTCTGAGGCACTCAGTGCTATCAGTGAAGTTCCTGTGGTGGTCATTCAAACGCCACTTGAACTTGATGCCGATGAGCGCACTAGAATCCGTACCGAGTTTAATTCCAAGTATCCCGGCAGTTTTGCTGAATTCCAAACCAATCCTCAGATCATCGGGGGGATGCGAGTCTTTGTAAACGGTGATGTTGTTGATCATTCCTGGCTCGGAAAAGTCCAAGCCATTACTAGTCTAACTATTTAATCTTATTTCCACATGTCTAAAGAGAATTTATCCGCCTTTCTGGAAAATATCGAAAAAGCCTTCTTTGAGAGGCAGGAGAGCCAGAAAACTGATACACGTCATGGAGTGATCCAATCCTTTAAGGATGGGGTTATCCTTATTAAAGGTCTACCAGGCCTTAAAATGGGAGAGGTAGTCACCATTCAGGGGACTAGCACTCAGGCGCTTATCATGAACCTTGAAAAAGATCTGGCTTACGGAGTGGTGCTCCAGAACGACCTAACCGTTCGTGAGGGGCTGTTTGTTGAAGCGAATAACTCCACCCTTTCTATGCCTGTTTCTGACGGGGTGGTTGGACGTGTGGTTGATGCCCTTGGAAATCCTGTTGACGGACAAGGTGAAATCAAAGAAGACAAGCGCTACCCACACGAAAAGCTTGCTCCGGGTGTGATGGTTCGTAAGTCGGTTGATTCTCCCATGCAAACAGGTCTTGTGGCGATTGATGCCCTTGTGCCAATTGGCCGTGGTCAGCGTGAGCTAATCATTGGTGACCGCCAGACCGGTAAAACGGCGGTGGCTGTTGACACCATCCTCAACCAAAAAGGAACCGGTGTAAAATGTGTTTACGTGGCCGTCGGTCAGCGTGAAGGTAAGACCAACCAGATTTACCAGCAGCTCAAAAAGGAGGGGGCGATGGATTACACCACTATTGTTTCTGCTCCATCTGCTAGCTCTGCTGTGATGCAGTTCCTGGCTCCGTTTGCCGGTTCTGCCATTGCTGAGTACTTCATGGATAAAGGAGACGACGTGCTCATTGTTTACGATGATCTTTCTAAGCAGGCGGTGGCTTACCGCGAAATGTCCCTACTCCTTCGCCGTCCACCAGGGCGCGAGGCCTATCCGGGTGATGTTTTCTACCTGCACTCAAGACTGCTTGAGCGCGCCGCTAAGCTGAACGAAGAAAACGGCGGTGGTTCTATTACCGCTCTGCCGATCATTGAAACTCAGGCGGGTGACGTATCGGCGTATATTCCAACCAACGTGATTTCGATCACGGACGGTCAGATCTTCCTGGATACCGACTTGTTTAACCGTGGGGTGCGCCCTGCGATCAACGTGGGTATCTCTGTATCTCGTGTGGGTGGATCGGCTCAGACCAAGATCGTAAAGAAGATTTCCGGAACCATGAAACTGGAACTGTCTCAGTACTACGAACTGGAAGCTTTCTCTCAGTTTGCCTCTGATCTTGATGAGAGTACTAAGCAGACACTGGTCCGTGGTAAACGTATCGTGCAGTCTATGATCCAGAAGCAAGGTCAGCCTTACAAGCTTTGGCAAGAAGTGGCTGTGATTTGGGCCGCGACCAAGGGGCACCTCGATAAGCTCGAAGACACCCAGGTGGTAGCTAAAATCCACCAGATGCTGGCTCACATGGAAACCACTCAAAAGGATCTTATTGAAAAGATCGAAACGGTTAAGAAGCTGGAAGATGATATTGCTGACGGCCTTGAAAAAGCCATCAAGTCATTCTTTGCCAGTAAGTAATTTTATTAATCCCTAATTTTGCAAGATGCCAGGAGGCTTAAACGAAATTAAGAAGAAAATCTCGGCAACCAAAAACACTCGCAAGATCACCAAGGCGATGCAGCTGGTGGCGGCGAGTAAAATGAAAGTTTTCCAAAGGAAGGCCGTTTCTTCGCGTGAGTTTGCCTGGGATATGCTAGAAGTGCTTCGCAATAATTTGGATGACCAAATTCAGACCAATCTCATGCAAAAGCGCGAGACAGGTAAGACTGTTTTTGTTCTTTATACTTCTGACAAGGGGCTTTGTGGTGCACTTAACACGCGTATTCTCAAAACCTTATTCAGTTCTAATAAGTGGAATAACACGTCGGAATCTGACCGCCTCCTATTTACGGTTGGTAAGAAGAGCTATGATTACGCTACCTTCCGCAATATTCCTGTTGAGAAGTCATTCAAGGCCATCAACGAAAAAATCACCGCTCATGATGCTCTGCAAATTGTGGCGAAGATCATTGAATACTGGAACAAGCACGATGTGAAGGAAGTGGTGATGATCGCTCCGCATTACAAAAACTCGCTTGTTTACTACCCGGTCATGAAGACCTATCTGCCATTCAGTGAAGACATGGTACATCAGCATGTTCATGCTCTTAAGACAGCAGAAGGGGAAGATGTGCCTGCGGAGGAAGTCTTTACTCATGAGCCATTCATTGAATATGAGCCCAGTCAGGAGCGCTTCACTGAAGTGCTTGTGGAGCAAATTGTGACCACGCTCTTCATGCAGTCCTTCCTTGAGCTTAAGGCTTCTGAATACTCCAGCCGTATGATTGCCATGCAGAATGCGACGGACGCTGCCGGTGATATGATTCATAAATACTCACTTCAGTACAACAAGGCTCGCCAGGCGGCCATCACCCAGGAAATTGCCGAAATTGTGGGTGGTTCCATGTTTTAGTTAAGTCAATAATT
>CBDUQG010000065.1:0-5292 GCA_965369305.1 uncultured bacterium | reverse complement strand
CACTTATACTTGTGCTAAAATTCGGACATGGAATTCACCTCCCCAAAAATCATGGGAATTCTCAATGCCACACCCGACTCTTTCTCCGACGGTGGGCAGTTTAACGAAGCCGAAAAAGCCATTGCTCGAATCGAAGAAATGATTGATCAAGGTGCTGATATCATCGATATCGGCGCGGAGTCCACAGGTCCCGGTTCCTCAGATGTGAACATAGGCGACGAATTATCCAGGCTCAAACCCATCATCGATGCCTGTTATGACAAAGGTCTCACAAAAGACACCCTCTTTTCTATCGACACCTACAAAGCGGCCGTTGCTCAGTATGCCTTGGAGCATGGGTTTGGAATGGTCAATGATGTGACGGCTCTCCGCGGTGACCCAAAGATGATCGAAGTACTGGTCAGGCACCAGCCTTATGCAGTACTCATGTATTCCAAGGATTCCACAGCCCGCACCACATCCGACAAAGTTGTGTACGAAGATGTAATTGGTACAGCTATCGACTTTTTGACCGAACAGACTAGTGAGCTTCTCGAAGAAGGTTTCCCGCGCGACAAGGTCATTATTGACCCTGGCATGGGCGCCTTCATCTCTTCCATTCCTGATTACAGCTTTGAAGTCATTAATCGGCTTGAGGAACTCAAAAAATTAGAGTACCCAATCCTCGTTGGTATCTCTCGCAAATCTTGCTTGGGTGGCAAACTCGAAGAGCGCGACCAGCCATCCGTGGAATGGAGCTTAAAGGCCATCAAAAACGGCGCCTCCATCATTCGCATTCACAATGTTTCGCTCATGAAAAAAGCCCTCGGTTAGGAGGGCTTTTTAGATATTTGAGGTAATTAGGCACGAGCTCTTTTACGATCAAGCTCAGCAATCATACGATCCTCTTCAGACATGAAGTCCATGTTCATTGGATCTTGTCCGTATAGTTCAAGTGAAGCAGTGATCTTGTTACGAACGTTCTTAGAAGCCATTAGGTTGATCTTAGAACGAGGGCCTCGACCTTCTAAAGTTTCGATATCCTCTTTCATATCAACAGGAAGCATTTCAACTCCAGAGCCGTTTGCAGAAATCATTCTGGCATCCTCCATGCTTAAAGCTTGTTCATTCTGAACACGTCGTCTCTCAACGTCATAGGAATCTTTGATCTCACTCATAAAATGGGGGTTAACTTTATGTAATAACTATACTATATTTTACAAAAATGTCAAGTAACTATTCAAGCTTTTTCAGAGGGGTAAATTTTGCTATTATGCAGCCCTAATCCACGCTATGTTAGTTACCAAAGAGTTCACTTTCGATTCCGCTCACTTCTTGCCAAATTACTATGGCAAATGCGAACGCATGCACGGGCATACCTACAAGCTACAAGTAACTGTTGATGGCGCCGTAGGCGAGAATGGACTCGTGATAGATTTTGTCATTCTCAAGAAGATTGTCAAGAAGCAGATTCTTAATAAGCTCGATCATCAGGTAATCAACGATATCATAGAAGTAGCTTCAGCCGAAAACACTGCCATCTGGATTTGGGATCAGCTCAACGACCTCAAGTCTCTCATTCAGGCGCAGCTTGATGACCCTAATCTTCCTGAGTCCATCACCAAGTACTTCAAAGAAGGTGAAGGAACTGATATCGATACCTCTGATTTCTCCAGTCAGATCCGCCTCCATGAAATCAAGCTTTGGGAAACACCTAATTCATTTGTGACCTACCATGGAAAATAAAGTGACGGCTTATTTAGCCCTTGGTTCCAACATCGACGATCGCATGGCCTTTCTGGCGGAAGCCGAAAGCATTTTAAGTTCCAATCCTAAGATCGAGATCACCCAGACTTCCAAAATCTACGAAACTGAACCATGGCCAAAGGACAATCTTCCTGACGACCATCCGCACATGGAAAAAGGTCAGAAGTGGTTCCTGAATCAGGTCATCAAAGTTGAAACGAGCCTATCACCTCAAGATCTCGCTGATTTCATTGAATCCATCGAGGAAAAGCTTGGCCGCACCAAGCGTCAGCACTGGGGAGCGCGTGAAATAGACCTTGATATTCTGCTCTACGAAGATCAGATCATCGATTCACCAGAACTCCAAATTCCTCATCGCCACATCGAAGACCGCCAGTTTGTTTTGGTGCCACTGGTCGAGATCGCTCCAAAGCTCAAAGATCCCATGACCGGCCGCACTTTCAGTCAGATACTCGAAGAGGCTAAAGCCAAGGATGATCATAAAGTAACCCCCTTCCTCTAATGAACCAGGACAATATTGCCAAGCTTGTTAAAGAACTTCTCTCCGAAATACCCGAAGACCCTTCCCGGGAAGGGCTCAAGGAAACCCCAAAGCGCGTTGCCAAAAGCTTCAGCAAGCTCTACGGCGGCTATAATCAAGATCCAAAAGACATCATCACCACCTTCGACAATGAAGGCTACGATGAAATGGTGATCGCCAAAGATATCGAGTTTTACTCCATGTGTGAACACCACATGCTGCCCTTCTTCGGAAAAGCGCACATTGGCTATGTACCCGATACTAAAATCGTCGGTTTATCCAAAATGCCCCGTCTTGTTGAAGTCTTTGCCCGCCGCCTCCAAAACCAGGAGCGCCTGACCAAGCAAATCGCTGATACCCTCAACGATGAACTTGGACCCAAAGGGGTGGGGGTAATCATTGAAGCCAGCCACTTTTGCATGATGGCTCGTGGAGTCGAAAAGCAGAGCTGCAAAATGACCACTTCATCATTCACAGGGCTTTTCCTCAAAGATTCCCGTACCCGCAGCGAATTCCTTAACTTAGTTCGTTAAGTATAATTTGATCATGACAACTGCTGAAAAGCTAAATGAAGGGATAGGTGCAGAGATGGGTCCTGATGAAAGAATAGAAGAGTTGGTTGCTATGGATGAGGAGCTTCAAATAACTAATGAGCTTTTAGTAATAGAGGGGGTACCCACCTTGAAAAGGTTGGCTATACTTCAAGAGCTAGCCATAGGAGTGCTACGAAACAACGATCCAGAAGCGGAGGTTGCCAGATTTAGAGATGCCTTAAAAAAATGCCATGAATAACATTACTTGGGACGACTTCGAAAAAGTAGATTTGCGTGTTGGTACTATTATCGACGTACAGGATTTTCCAGAAGCCAGAACACCTGCCTACAAGCTTCAGATTGACTTTGGACCAGAGATTGGCGTCAAAAAATCTAGCTCACAACTCACAGACCTCTACAGCAAAGAAGACTTACAGGGAAAGCAGGTCGTCTGCGTCGTGAACTTCCCACCACGCCAAGTGGGTCCTTTTATGTCTGAGGTTCTGACCACAGGCTTTGTATGTGAAGACGGTAAGGTCATTTTGGCTACTGCAGACAAGGACATGCCAAATGGCCTGAGGTTGGCTTAGCTACTTCTTCAGTACTAGCACCTGACTCACCCAGACGTCATCGCCCTCGGTGAGTATTTCGTCGTGCTCCACACCAAAAGCAAGTGCTTCAGCAGCTTTTACCACATGCCGCGGGAAGTGGTTGTAACCCTGAATGGTGTATTTGCCCTGTCCGTCATTCAGAATCATCGGCTTTCGGTAGTGAATGTTTACCAGCACCACTAGTCCGTCATCCTTCACCACCCGATAGCACTCATCCAGAAACTGATCCACCTTTTTAAGGTGAACCATGGCCAGGCTCGAAAAAACCATATCAAAGCTGTCATCTTCAAGGGGCATGTGTTCCATGTCCCCATCTACTACTTCGATCTCAGGATTTTTTTGGTGCAGCAGAGAGAGCATTTCAGGGGAAATATCTAAGGCTGTCACCTCAGCACCTGCATCATGGAGCCTTAGGCTCACACGTCCGGTTCCTGCTCCGGCATCAAGCACTTTCTTGCCCTTAGCCATCTCGATGTAGGGTGCTAACTTTCTTTGCTCAAAGCTGTCCCAAAATTTTTCCAGCTCATCATACTCATGCGCGTAGCGCGCATAACCTTGTTTAGGGTCTAGGCCTCGTTTCATTTAATTCTATTGTCCAGGAATTTCGATCTCCATCTTTTCTCCGTCAGGACCTTCAATGGTCATTTTTCCATCTTCCATTTTTACAGAACCGGTGCCTTCATCAGTGTTTACATTCATCTTGAAACCGTCATTGTAAATATCACCAAAACCACCATCCATAAAATCTCTTTCACCGAAGTCCAAGCCACCCATTCCTCTGATTCCAAGAGCACCAAGTGTCGGAGCAAGAATCATTCCAACAATCGCCATAGCAATAATGGTCACAAGAAGCGCGCCAATAGCACCACCAGTTGTTAACTTGTGAACAACCTTTAGAGCGGTAAAAACGACCACAATAGCCCAGATGCCACCAACGATAGAAAGGGCAGGAATGACGGAGATCCAGGTGACGATCATACCCATCGCCATCACACGGAAGAAGGCGTCATGTTTAGCGTGACCCTTGAAAACACTTTTAGCAATCACACTCAGAACATAGATACCGATGATCGAAGAGATGATCTGGTAAATAGACATGCTAATAACCATGCCCCAAGACGGGGTAAAGAAGCCGCCGAAAAACTTAAGGCCAAGCCCGCTGATAAGTGCGGCAATCACCAAAATAAGAAAGGCATTCGTGGTCTTATCCTTATGAGATGCTGCATCATGCATGGCCTTGTGCTTAAGAAGCGCAATGTCCTTAGCGAGCATGACATCGTCTGAAAAGTTATCTTTTTTCATTTGTTTTTTGTTAAATTGATATCTTGTCCCGATTTTACACTAGGGTGAGATATAATGGAAGCCATGAATGAACTCATTATCAATCAGCGGAAGGTGCCCATCACTGTTCGGAGGAGTGCAAGAGCCAAGCGACTAAGGCTCCAAATAGAATCCGAGAAGCCCGAACTTGTCCTTGTTATTCCTCGTTTTGCCCTGAGCTTGCAGATAGAAAGCTTCCTTCGAAGGCAGACGCCGTGGATTGAAAAAAACTGGAATAAGGCCCTCAAAAAGGCAGCCAAAAAACCCAAACGGAATTACCAAGATGGCGATACCTACTTCTATTTTGGAGAACCACTTTCTCTCAAACTCATCCCTTCACTCAAATGGAAGCCAGTGACTAGGGTAAATGGGGATCAGCTCGAAATAGCCCTTCATAAAGCCACGACAGTGTCGGAAGGTAAGAAAGCCATCAAAAAGGCGGTTCAGGAATTCTACAAGCAAAAAGCTCAGGAAGTGATTCATGATCGACTTCAATTTTTCAACGAACACTACGGCTTCAAGTACAACCGGGTTACCTTCCGCAATCAAAAAACCAGATGGG
>CBDUQG010000064.1:0-5481 GCA_965369305.1 uncultured bacterium | reverse complement strand
CCGGTGAATTCTCCTGATACGCTAGGTGAAGCCATTGATCAAATAAAATACGACGAGTTTCTGCTCGCCAGACTGGATGACGGGTCCTTCGATCAGATAGATCTTAACTTTCTGATGCAATCAGATCTATTCCCCTTTTTCGATGATGCATCTCAGGGCCAACTGGCTGCCGCCTTTGAGCAAATGCACACCAACGATGAAGCCAAGACGCTCCTCGCGAGACCAGGCCTTATCCACATGGAGCAGTATCCTGGGACAGATAAACCCCGCAAACAGGTCGGACTGCCTGAGCTACTTTCTGTCGTGAATGATGACGTTCTTCATAGCCTCAGAACAACTCTAAAAGAAGCTCAGTTCATTCGGACCGAGCGAATCAAGGAATACCTAGGAACCCAGGTCAGGGAAATGGAAGGGCAGATCACTGAAATAAACCAAGGTGGCGCCTTTAGTGAAGGAATGACTGATAGGATGTCAGCTGAACTGTCCGAGGCAAAGAGGTTGCTAATTGATGAGAATCATGATCCAGCCTTGCTTGCCAAGCTAGGCAAGAACATGGAAAGTGCCAGATTAACCTTAAACACCAGTCGCGAAGAAATGGAGGAGCTCAAAGAAAATAGAGCAGCGGTTGAGGCTAAAATTCAGGAAGATTTTGGAAAGCTCAAAGAAGCCATAGCAGCAGCCTACACTCCTGAAAGAGTTCAAAAATCACTAGAAGAACAACGTCAGCGATTGGATGATCCCGAACTTCAAGCCGACAAGAGGCTGGCTGCCCTATCAGATTCCAGTAGTGAAATGCATGAGTGGGCTGCAGAGTTCGAAGGTAGGCTGGCAAATTTGGATCAGATGTCACCTGAGGAACTCCTTCAGGTCCAAAATGACCTTAAAACCCTTGAGCCAAAGCTGGACATGCTCGAAAGCATGGATGAGCGAATTACTGAAGATGCCGATGCCAAGAAGGCCCACCAGACCATTATGGCACTGGAAGGAGCAAAGTCAGCCGATGAAGTCAGATCCATTCTCGAAGATAATCTGGGAGCTGAGCATCTGGAATTTGTACCGCACGGAGAATTCGAAGAGAAATATCGCCAGTACACCGAAAAGGGACACATGGTCTTTTATGAACGCGGTGATGAATGGAAAATCATTCTCGATCAAAGCGCCCTTGAAGGCACCGAAAACGTGGATGAACTCAAAAAACAGGTGACGCACGAACTGCTACATCTGGAATTTGAAAAGAGCAAGGATGTCAAAGATCAAATCCGAAAGGAACTCGTTGAAGGCAATCCTGAGCAGTGGCAAAAAATCCGCGCCGCCTTCATTGAAATGACTGAGTCCACAGGCAAGATGCCGCCCCACGGTGAAGAGTGGGAAGATGACGACATTCTAAGCGAGCTTTACGCCATGCAGAATGAAATGGGGCAGGTATGGAGCAAGGGTGATACTCCAACAGACAAGCTCAATAATTTGCTCGTTGGGGCCGGTATCGGAAAAGCCATTGGCGATGTCGCCAAAAAGACCAAGAGGTATGAAGATGAAGCCAAGCCGAAGATTCGTGGTTATGAAGCTGGTGTCGAAGCCGGCGAAGAGTTCAAAGACCTGGGCGACAAGGCGATCAAAGTCGAAGCTCAAAGCAAAGGTGAAGCGGTTTATCAGAAAAATAAGGAGAAGATAGACCATATCAAATCAAGGATTTCAGAACTACGAAAATCTGAGTATCTGGACCTAGTACCTGACGCAGCAGCCTTGCTTAGTGCCATGTCAGATTTTACGGATGGGACAGAAAGTCTGAATAACGACGTGCACCAAATGGGAGACATTGATGTGCTGGATGCCATCATTCAGGGTCGGAATAAGCAGGTATCCAGCGACCTTAATGAAATTGAGGACTTGGTTGGTAAGGCGGCCCGCAAAGCACCCAACAACGAAATCGGCTTCTTCCGCAAAATGTGGCTCAATACCACTTTCTTGTCAGTTGAGGATTTTGTGCAGCTCGGGAAGGATGTGTATGAATTCTTCGGGCGCCGACACAAGCGTAAAAACGCCGATCATGCCGCCCAGCTGGGAATGGCACTCTTCAGTGGAACTGATCTGGGACGTGAAGCCACAGCGCGTCAGCAAAAAGCGGAGGCAGAAGAAGTGAATGAATGGAAAGGTCGCTACGAAAACCTCGATGCCTGGCAGCTATACGACGAACTTAATAGCCTGGCTCAAAGCATGACTCCTAATGCCGACCAGCTCAAAGCAATATTGCGTATTCTGGCCGAAAAAGGACAGCTCGACTGGCGTAATGAGGACTTGTGGATTGCCCTGAACAAGCTGCAGTCAGCCGTGGTTCTTAAACCCGGAGACCATATCCTCCTTCATAATCCGATCCTGCTGCGGCAAAGACTTCACCGGGCACTGGGTGAAATATACGACTACGATGAGTTCACCACTCTGGAACGAAGTAACGAGAGCTCTTACGAAAGTGAAAAAGGTAAGTTCGACGCCGTACATGACCGTACGCAAGACAAGCTGACCGACAGACTGGATCAGCTTCTGGAGAGAGCCCGTGAAGGCGAACAGATTGATCCGATTCTTTATGAATCCATCATCGAATACTGTATTAAGAACGGAAAGTCCTTTGCCGAGAACGTTATGTTCCACCTGATGGTGGGAATGGCTGAAGGATTACTAGCCCCTGACCGAGGACTGGCGCTGGGGAAGCACTTAAACATCTGGCCGCCCATTGAGTGGTTCTCTTCACCTGCCTGCCAGCCGCCACTTAGTACCGCAGACTGGAAGTGGCTTTGTGAGACAAACTTCAAGGAATCCTTCGAAGCGGGAAGCATTGTAAGCACGGGGGGCGCCGACTTTAAGAACTGGTTCTGGACAGAGGTTCAAAATAACCCAAATGTGGTTGACCGCGTAAAGAAATCAGTGAGTGAGCGTCAATGGGATCACGACTGGGGTCGTAGTATTGCTTGTTTAGGTGATGCCGATACGGCCAAACGCTTCCTGGCCGGTCGATCCGGGCAGCAGGAAACCAAAGCGACTGCCGTGGGTAATGCCTATGTGGGCGCCATACAGTGGCTCGAAGAAAACGCGAAAAACCCTCAGTTTGCCAGCAAAGAAAACTTTGCCCGAATGGCGGGTTGGATTGCGATGGCTGAAGGGGTACTCGACGGAACCGCCTACAACCGTAAAGAAAGTGATATCAGCACGCGTGAAAATGAATCCATGAATGCTGCAAAACCTCGTGAAGGTGGCGTTGGCAATCATGGTGATTTGAGCACCAAGCAGCACCGCGAAATAACGGTCAGTTTTCTTCACATGATTGATCCCGATTTTTTCGGAATGCTCTCCGGACAGGAAGCACGAGATGACGCCAAAAAGCAGGAACTCGGTCAGCAGGCCGCGCAGTATTTGGCTCAGCGCTATCCAGCACTGGCCGCCGAAATGGGTGAAGTCACCACCATCGACCAGATTTATGACCGAATGGACCTTATTATCAGCACGATGTTTGGCCAAATGAGCGAACAGCAATTTCAGCTCATCCTTGCTAGCCTAGTGGCAAACTCGCAGTCAAACAGCTAAACGGTATGGACCGGATCCATATCAATCCTCCAGCCAGGCGGCACCTTCCAATGATCAAAGATCACGTGGGGCTCCGGGCTTCTTAGTAGCACATTATAATAATAGGTCTGGCCGATTTTGGGAATCATAGCAGGAGCGCTCACAATGGTCACCGGCATTTTATTGACCTTAAATATGTCTTCCAGCAACTCCTGTTCCTGCTTCACATGTTGCCTCAGCTTTTCCTGTTCAGTACCAGTCACAATGAATTTAATCAGGTGTCCATAAGGCGGATACTTCAGGCGCTTTCGAAAATCGAGCTCCTTCTTTGCAAAATCTTCGTACTGATAACCAGCTGCCATCTGAATCGCATGATGATCCGGCTGGTAGGTCTGAAGCACCACCTCCCCTTCGGACACCCCCCTACCGGCTCGCCCGGACACTTGAGTAATTAGATGAAAAAGGCGCTCATGACTGCGGAAATCCGGAACGTGAAGACCAATGTCAGCCAGCATAATGCCAATTAAAGTCACATTTGGAAAATCAAGGCCCTTGGCCACCATTTGAGTGCCCACCAGCACATCGTACTGCTTCTTTTTAAAGGCTTCATAAATTGGCTCAAAGCCCAGTTTATCTGAGGTTGTATCCTTGTCGGCCCGCACCACGCGAGCTTCCGGGAAGGCCCTAAAAAGCTCTTCTTCAACGCGCTCTGTCCCAAGGCCAGCATGACGAATGTTATGCGAGTCACAGTGAGGACAAGTTAGCTGAGGCTCAGCCCGATAGCTGCAATAGTGGCAAAGTAGGTACTGCCTACTGCCATAGGAGCCTCCGTGGAGCTTTAGGCTCACCTCACATTCAGGACAATTGAGTGACTGGCCACAGTCACGGCAAACCACTGCTCTAGCCATACCACGCTGATTCACGAAAAGAATGATCTGCTCTTTCTTTTTAAGGCGATCCTCAATCTTCGAATAAAGGGAGCTGGAAAAAATACTGTAGTTCTTTCGTTTGAATTCATCACGTAGGTCTATCACCTCGACTTTGGGTAGGGCCGACTCATTCACGCGTTCAGTCAGACGCACATGGTTATATTCCCCAACTTGGGATTTGTGATAGGTTTCAAGTCTTGGGGTCGCTGTGCCAAAAACAAGTTGGCAACCGGTCATCTCCTTCATCATTTCAGCCACGCGATGAGTTTCGTAGTAGGGCGACGATTCCTGCTTATAGGTCCATTCATGTTCTTCATCCAGAATGATGAGCCCCAGATCGCGCACTGGCGCAAAAATAGCTGAACGGGATCCGATCACCAAGGGGGCATAGCCGGACTTCACCTTAAACCATTCATCAAGGCGTTGGCCGTCAGAAAGCTTTGAATGAAACAAGGCCAGATGTGGTCCAAAATAGCGCTGAAAATAATCAATCATCTGAGGTGTCAGCGAAATTTCAGGAACGAGTAGAATGGACTGCTTTCCTTGCTTTGCAGCCTCCAAAATAAGCCTCAGGTAAATTTCTGTCTTCCCGGAACCAGTGACCCCATGAAGTAAGGCAGGATGGTCACTACTCTGAATTGCATCCAGAGCTGTCTTTTGGCTCGAAGTCAGCTCATGTTCAAAGTCGGCGATAGGAAGTCTATCAGAATCAAAGAGTGTGTAGCCTTCCTTCTCAATGCGGGCCAAAGTACGCTTCCCCTTTCCTTGCCAAAGGGTTTTAGGTACAAAAAGCTTGAGCGCCCGAAGGAGCGAGCATTGGTAGTAATCGGAAATACGGCGAGCCAGCTCAATAGTGCCGGATGAAAGCTGAAGATCAGGAAGTAGCTCCAAGACCTCCTGCATGTTAGGAATACTTTCACTAAGTTCAGACTGAAGCTCAACCACAATGCCGCGACTCTTTTTTCCACGCAAATCAATGCTCACCCCCATACCGGGG
>CBDUQG010000063.1:0-5644 GCA_965369305.1 uncultured bacterium | reverse complement strand
AAGAGTGGCAACGTCCTTTTCAAGTCTGACTCAAAAGATCGAGAAAAGTTAACCGAGCAAATCGAAAAAACCCTCTCCAAAAAATTCTCTTACAAAACACTTGTTGTAGTGATCAGCCACGATGAGCTAAAAGAAGCCGTTGATGGAGCACCTGAGTATTTCAGCAAGGAATCCGACAAATACCGTTGTGATGTGATTTTTCTTAAAGAACCACTCACTCCCAAGGAGGCGATCAAAGATGTTTCAACAAAAGAGGGTATTGATCAGAAGCATGAGGGCAAGAAGGTTCTATATTTTTCTCGCCTCGCCAGCCAGCTAACTAAAAGCCGCTTAAGCAAAATCACGCAGCTACCGGTTTACCAAAAAATGACCATTCGCAATTGGAATACGAGCACAAAGCTCCTTTCTTTGATGAATGAAAAATAGAATGTTAATTTTAGTTCATGGAATACCGAATCGAAAAAGACACCATGGGCGAGCTCAAAGTCCCAGCCGATAAATACTGGGGAGCTCAGACCCAGCGCTCTTTGCAGAACTTCAAAATCGGCGGAACAAGCATGCAAATGCCGCTCGAAGTCATTCATGCTTTTGCCATTCTCAAAAAAGCAGCTGCTCAAACGAACGCCCAACTCGGCGCACTCGATTCCAGTAAGGCTGAGGCCATCAGTCAGGTTTGTGATGAAATTCTGGGGGGCAAGCTCGACGAGCATTTTCCGCTTGTGGTTTGGCAGACCGGCTCCGGCACCCAGTCCAACATGAACGTGAATGAAGTCATTGCCAATCGGGCTAAGGAACTGGGCACCTCACTTCATCCCAACGATGATGTGAACAAATCCCAATCCTCCAATGACACCTTCCCAACGGCCATGCACATCGCTGGTTACAAAATGGTAGTTGGGCACACCATTCCTAAAATCGAATCCCTCAAGGCAGCTCTGGAAGAAAAATCAAAGAACTTTGATAAGGTCGTCAAAATCGGTCGCACTCACCTCATGGACGCTACGCCACTCACGCTCGGCCAAGAATTCTCGGCTTATGTCTCACAACTTGAACACGGTCTGAAAGCCCTCAAAAATACCCTCCCACACCTCTCTGAACTGGCACTGGGCGGCACGGCTGTGGGTACCGGGCTCAACACCCCAGCTGGCTACTCCGAATTAGTGGCCAAAAAAATCGCCGAATTCACTGGCCACCCACACATCAGCGCGCCCAACAAATTTGAATCCCTTGCGGCTCACGATGCCATTGTCGAAACGCATGGCGCACTCAAGCAACTAGCCGTCAGCCTCACTAAAATCGGCAACGATATCCGCCTTCTGGCCTCTGGTCCACGCTGCGGTATTGGCGAACTCAAGCTTCCGGCCAACGAACCTGGTTCTTCCATCATGCCCGGCAAGGTAAATCCAACCCAAGCCGAAGCTCTCACCATGGTTTGTGCTCAGGTCATCGGAAACGACGTCGCCATCTCTGCTGCTGGCATGCAGGGTCACTTTCAGCTCAACGTCTTTAAGCCCATGATGATCTGGAATTTGCTCAACTCTGCCAGACTCCTCGGCGACGCCTCTGAATCTTTCAATCAAAACTGCGTCGCCGGCATCGAAGCCAACGAGTCTCAAATTCAAGCCCACCTCCAAAATTCCCTCATGCTGGTTACTGCGCTCAACACTCATGTGGGTTACGACAATGCTGCCAAGATCGCTAAAAAAGCTCACAGTGAAGGTATCACACTCAAAAACGCTGCCCTATCTCTTAAGCTAGTCACCGAAGAGCAGTTCGATCAGTGGGTCAGGCCATCCAAGATGATATAATGGGCGCATGAAAAAAATCACTTCTAAATTGCTGGGCCTGCTCATGTTCATACAGATGACCCCTTTTTCTTATGCCCAGATGCTTCCTGCGGAATTTGTGCCACCAGAAGCTCCAACCATTATAGAAGCACCTAAACTAGATATTGGTAGTCGCTGTACCACCGACACCGGAACAACTCCAGGTGTCATTGAATATTACTTTTGTGAAGACGGTAGCTGTAAGACAACCAATACAATCACTTGCCTCTCTGGTCAGTATTGTAAGACAGTAGGGGGCAATGCCCTCTGTGAAACGGCAGCCGAAACCACGACCGAATTTCCTGACGATGTTGAGCTACCAACTACCGTCGGAGAAAAACCTGTCGTCAGTACACCAGAGATTGAGCCTGAGCCAGTAACCGTCGATACACCCGAGCCGGAAAAATCAGACACGCCTGAAGGAATCGAACTTCCTGATATTGAAATGCTCGGCATCGATCCCACTGAAACAATCAACCCAGACACGAATGAAATCATCGTCAAAGATAAGGAAGAAGACAGTTGTCCGGGCTGCGAACTCGAAGAGTCAGTTAATAAAGGATTCAAAACAATTGTCGGCTTCGATCCTAGCGAAACAACCAATGCCATGGAGCAGGCTTCACTAGCCATGACCAACAACTTCGCCCAGAATGCAGGAACCACCATTGCTTTAGGTCTATCCTACCCCTTTGCCATTGCTGGCGGGCTCATTGCCGATGTGGTAACTGGTATACCAATCACTGTCATCAAAGTTTTTGGTGGTGATGCCGAGTACGTAGGTGCCACCAAAAAAATCCATAACGGCTGGACCGATGGATTCAAAAAGGCCTGGAAGGCCATTTGGGGCTAAGTTACAATAATCACATGAGAGCATTCATCGCTTCTAAAAAATTCGCCTTCATTACCTTCCTCATTCTGGCTGTTGGAACGACAGCAGCTTTTGCCATGCTCCAGCCAACTGGCGCAGATATAACTAATAGCGACATCGTTCGCTACTTCAAACTGGCCGGATGGTTCACTGGAATTGCGACCGCTCTCATTTCAGCCCTCATTCTTGTCATCCTCACGGCCATCGGTAAGGTGCTCAAAATCTGCCGTTTCGATATTGTTCATGGTCTTGGGGCCATCGCCTCACTCCTTCCTTGGCTAATCATGAGCTGGCAGATTACGGCTGAGCCGCGCTACACCAACATCGGTATTGCCATCATTGATTTCATCGCCAGGCCTATGCTTTGGGGCTCCTTGCTCGCGACTCTATTTGCTCTTGTTTTCACCCTTCTTACCATCTTCACTAAACGAAAGAAGAAATGAGAAAATTCCTACTACTCATCATCATTTCACCACTTATTTTATCCGGTTGTATCGGAGACCTTTTGGGATTCGGATGTGAGTATGTTGAAGATGATCATCATTGTTATCAGTCCGTGGCGGTGCAGGAATCTGATCCGGAAGGCTGTGATTTAGTGCAACCAGAAGGTTGGCCAAACTCCAATCCACCTCAGGATAAGTGCTATCTGCTCATCGCCGAAAATACGGGGGATGCCAGTGTTTGTGACAACATTAAGGGCGGTCCAGGGTCTTACACCCGTGAGCAATGTATCGATGCCGTCTTAGCTCGTCACGGAACCCTCGGCCCATCTGAAGATTATGAAGAAGATGAAGAAACCTACGAAGAAGATGAGTATGTCGAAGAGGAAGAAGAGGATGATTCAGGCCTTTCTAATGCAGAAAAAGAAGACATCAATACCGTCGTTGATGCACTCACTGGCAAGTACGGAGAACTCCTTCAAGCCGACATTGATGCGGAAACCGACCCTGCCCGCAAAGCGGGTCTTGAAGCCTATCAGCAATTCCTGGGTGACATGGGGGAAACCTATGACGAGGTCAATGCAACCTTTGAAACCCTCAGCGAAATCCGTCGTGTGTTCATAGATAGCTACGACCCAGGCAATGACATTCAGCACATGTCTGTAGCCTCCGAGCTCGATCCAGGCTTCTTTGATCAAATGTCAGAACGCCTCTTTGGAGCTGACCCTGCACCTACTGGTCTTGATCGAGAAAACGCCGATGCGGAAAACTCTCTGGCCATCTACGCCGTCATGCTCGAAAGACAATCAGAAAACGATTATCTCCAACAAGACCGCCTTTCCCGCCTTGGCCAGGAAGTTTCATCCCGTTTCCGCGATAAAGTCACCGGTCAAGTTGTTGATGGAGCCAAAGAAGTGGCCCAGGATTTAGCCGGTACTGCTTTCATCGCCGTAGATCAAATAGGAAGCGCCCTAGAAGCCTTCCAGGACGAAGCTCAGCACCAGATGTTCCTGGGTCTCGCAAGGGCCTACAATCGCCGCCGTGAAGCTCTAGAACGTGAGCGCCCGAATGCTACTCCTGAAGAAAATCATGCAGCCGCTGTGGCGCAGGTAAAAGAAGATCCATACCGCGACAATACGCAGCTGGCTTTCGTGAAACACGGCAACATCCTCGAAAACCAGGACTGCCAGGATGACTCAAATCCGCTTTGTATTGACGACAGAGTTTTTTGGGTAGCGATGGATAAGACCTTTAGATATAACAACGGTCGATAATTCCAGAATTCTTTAATTCGATTTATTAGGTTCTTGTAGCGGCTGAGGTTTTTGTTTAGATTTAAGTACCCATTCCTCAATCTTCATTAGCACTATCAAGCCAGTGATCAGCAAGAAGATGCCAAGAAGAGCATAGGTGACAAGGCGCAAAATATTTACATAAAGACTACCCTCAAAAAATTGATGAATAAGAGGTTCGCGTGTATCCAGGTCCAAAACTCTCTCTTGGCTGCTTTTCACGCCAGCAATCTTGCCGATGCGATACAACGTAGGTAGAACAGCCTTTTCGTGCAAAACAAGTAATTCAACAATGAATGCGCTGCCCTTGTCCAAGATAATCTTACTAAATTTAATTGTGTTGTCATTTGCAACCTTGGGCGCTAGCTTACTCTTGATATAGTCTGAAGTAGAGTCAACCAGTCTTGTTTCAATCACTTTTCCATTTTCTACCTCAACGCCCCAATCGCTCGCCTGGTCAAAATCACTCTGTGTGATGTTGGTGTTGCCATTATTTTTGAGTTCAATGCGGTAGATTTTTAAATTTAAATTCTTGTTCTGAATGTTCTCACCCTGGAAGGCGATTTGTAAGTCTTCGAGGGGCTCATTAATATCAAGAACATTGACCTCACTGATAATCTGAGCAGAAACACTTGGTGCGGAGAAAAATTGACTATAGCCAGCCAGAAGCCCAACAATTATCGCCAAGACTCCAACAGCCTTCCAGATAACATTTGCCCAGTGTTTAATATATTTAGGAATAGTCATTAATACCGCCAAGGTAGGTTTACATTTATAGGTGAGGCATTTGGAAATTGCTCGCCAACAATTGGATTGAGTTCATTCGCAAGGTACCTTTCTACGCCGTCGAGTTGAGAATGTTGAACTCTCGCCCATGTAACATAGAGATTGGAATACTCAATAATATCTCGGTCATGCTTATGGGCGTTTACTCGGTCACGAATATTACCCTGCCCAATTCGTATGACAGGCCCTTTAGCTTGCCAAATTACATAAACCCCAACCATGCCATCAAAAAGTTGATGTTCAGTATTGAGAGAGAGTAGTCTGCACCAGGCACCACTCTCGCCGCATGTGCCCCAATCTAAATCCATAAATAGTGTTAGCTTAAATCAGATAGACAGATCTTGCATAAATTAACAAGCCGGTCTAACTTACAATAAATTTAACTATTTGTCTAGATAGCTCCCAAACCTCATAAAGTGGCAGGTATAACCG
>CBDUQG010000062.1:0-6081 GCA_965369305.1 uncultured bacterium | reverse complement strand
TATAATATAAGGATTAAAGCTCAATGGTACAGACTACAATTTTAGTCCAATCTAAGCTACAATTAAGTAGCTCCAGAAAGACAAAATGACACAAATTTTCCTTCTCATCATCGGACTAGCGGTTGCCTCTCTGCTTTTCAAAATCTATATCGCTCACAAACAGAACCAATACAATAAAAGTTTGCCGTCTATTGTTTTAAGGGTGGCTGTTTCCAAAACCAATGAAAGAGGGCCAATCGTGGCAGAGCAAATTTTTTCTGCCATCCACGGTATCAAGAGCAACTATTCGCTTGCCAACTACTTGGCTGGTCAGACACTGCCCCGCATCAGTCTTGAAATAGCGAACGTAAACAACAAAATTCAGTTTTTTATTTGGGCGCCGCGAAAGTACAAGAATGTCATCGAAAGCCAGATTTACGCCCAATACCCTGATGTTGAAATCGAAGAAGTTGAAGACTACACCAGGCAAAGCTTTGATGCTTTTCAGGACAAGGCAGAAAAGGAAGAAGTTCAGGAGCTTGGCGGGCCATCTAACCCCGAGAATCTGCCGGCTGTTTATAAGACTGCTTCGGACAAAGGATCGCGCTATGCGGTAACAGCTGAGTTGACCCTAGGAAATCCAGACATCTATCCCATCAAGCGCTACCCACAGTTCGAAGACAAGCTGACAAGACTTGCGACCGAGCCACTGGCCGGTATCACAGCAACCCTTTCAAAGTTAAATGCCACCGATGAGCAGGCCTGGGTTCAGATCACGATGGAGCCTATGGGTGATTGGTGGAGAAAGCGCGGACTTAAATGTCTGAAAATCGTCAGCAATGGACTTTTCAATAATGTCTTCTGGCTGCATGACTATGCAACCAATGTCTATCTGGCCCGAGGTTTCTGGAAGAGGCTCATGCTCACACCCATATATCTTATCTTCTGGGTACTACGTGGCGGTAAAACAGCTTCCCTCGACATGAAAAGCGGTTCAGATCAGGATCTGCGTGAAGAAGTTTCACGCACTCATGACCGTGAAGACCCAGTATCAGCAGCCGTTGATAAAGTCACAAGGCTCAGCTTTGGCTGCAACATCCGCATTGTTTATATTCCCCGCAAAGAAAACATTGATCTGGCTGAACTCAAGCTCAATGAGATCGCGGGTAGCTTCAAGCAGTTCAACCTACCTAACCTGAACAGCTTTAAGGTTAGCCGCCTGAACTCCGCCAACAACCAAATCCTCAAGCGCTTTCAGAATCGCGCCGTCATTGATCCTATGGTTCTGAACGTTGAAGAGTTGGCAACCTTATATCACATGCCTTCAGAGGCAGTAGGAACGCCAAACGTATGGTGGGTCAGTTCCCGAAAACTGGAGCCACCGCACAACCTACCGCTCATTGGAAGTGTTCCCGATACTGAACTGAATGTGATCGGTGAAACCAACTTCCGTGGACATCGCGAAAAATTCGGTATCAAAACAGTCGACCGTCGCCGTCACATCTACATTATTGGTAAGACCGGTATGGGTAAATCCGTTCTCCTTGAGAATATGATTTTCTCTGATGTGAATAGCAACAAAGGTCTCGCCGTCATCGACCCGCATGGTGATCTGGCAGACGCCGTCATCGACTTTGTGCCGTCCCATCGAACGAACGATGTGGTCATCCTGGATCCATCCGACGTTTCGCACCCGTTTGCCTTCAACATGCTGGAGTACACCGACAATCCGCATAAGCGAAATCTGATGGCATCAGGTCTGCTGGGAGTTTTCAAGAAAATGTACGCCGATTCATGGGGGCCGCGCCTGGAACACATTCTCCGAAACTGTCTCCTGGCACTCGTCGAATATCCAAACACCTCCATGTTGGGTATCATGCGCCTTCTGGTAGACAAAGAATACCGCAAAAAGGTGGTTGCGAATGTGAAGAACCCAATGGTCAAAAGCTTCTGGCTCGATGAGTTCGATAAGTGGCAAGACCGTCAGCGTACTGAAGCCATTTCACCCATCCAGAATAAGGTTGGTCAGTTCCTGAGCTCGCCGATGATCCGTAATATCGTAGGGCAGGTGAAGTCTACGGTAAACATCCGCTTCATGATGGATACCGGAAAGATCATCGTTGTGAATCTTTCCAAGGGTAAGATCGGAGAAGATAACTCCAGCTTGCTCGGTTCCATGCTGATCACCAAATTCCAGCTCGATGCGATGAGTCGTGCGGACATGGATGAAAAAGAACGTCGTGACTTTTACCTTTATGTGGATGAATTCCAGAACTTTGCCACCGATGCCTTCGCTACTATCCTGTCTGAGGCTCGTAAATATAAGCTCAATCTCGTGATGGCTAATCAGTACGTGGCCCAAATGCCGGAAGAAGTCCGCGATGCTGTATTTGGTAATGTGGGTACCAGTCTCTGTTTCCAGGTCGGGTTTGATGACGCTGAATACTTCTCCAATCAGTTCTCCGAAGAAGTTCTTCCCAATGACATCATTACCCTTCCAAAGTACAACTGCTACACCAAGTTGATGATTGATGGCATGCCTTCACCTACCTTTAGTATTGCTACTTTGCCACCACCGGAGTTTGAATCTGAAGACGATCGTCGTGAAAAAATCGTCCGCCTTTCCCGTGAACGCTACTGCCGCCCGCGCGAAGTGGTAGAAGACAAGATTCGTCGCTGGTCAGAAACAAAAAAGCTAGAAGAGGGTAAAAAGAAAGAGGGGGATAAGAAAAATGATAACAAAAAGAACAACAACGACAAAAAGAAGGATGAGGTGAAAAAAGATGAGAAAAAGAAAGGGGAAAAAGTCACAGAGGAGCCAAAGAAAGAAAAGAAAGATGAGAAGAAGCCAGCTGAAAAAAAGGCTGGTGGTAAGCACGAAGAAAAGAAAGGAGGCAAGAAGAACAAAAAATCCTAGAGCCTTATTGTCCTAAAGCCTTCATTCCTGCTAGAATAAGGGATGTTGCTTTTCTATGGCCAAAAAACTAGTAGGCATCATTGGTGGGCAGGGAAAAATGGGCAAGTATTTTGCTGATTTTTTTGCTAAAAACGATTGTGAGGTCATGATCAGCGATGTAGGAACGAAGCTGACAAACCTTGAGCTCGCCAAAAAGGCTGATGTAGTTGTTGTCTCGGTCCCCATTGATTCCACAAGAGAGGTAATTGCACAGATTGCTCCCCACATGAAGAAGTCGAGCCTACTGATGGATCTGACTTCGGTGAAGGCTGAGCCCATGGAAGAGATGAAGAAGGCAAAGTCAGATTATTTGGGATGCCATCCGCTATTTGGACCCACTGCCAGCTTGCGTGGTCAAATCGCCATTCTCTGCCCTGGAAGAGGGAAGCTCTGGCACTATTGGTTTAGTTCGATGCTCGAAAAAAACGGCGTTATTGTTCGTGAGCTCACTGCCAAAAAGCATGATGAGCTCATGTCCTACATTCAGACACTGACCCACTTTTCGCATATTGCTTTTGCTGACGCGCTCCGAAAGTCAGGCATTCCAATCAAGGAGTTCATCAAATACCCGAGCCCGGTTTACATGCTCGAGCTTTATATGATGGGACGTATTCTCAATCAAGACCCTAAGCTCTACGCCAACATTCAAATCAGCAATAAGATGAATCTGAAGGCAGTAGAGTCTTACCTAAAAAGCTGTCGGGAATTAGGCGAAACCATCGAAAAAAGGAAGTTCTCTGACAATGTAAAGTTCTTCAAAAAGAACACTGAGTATCTGAATCATTTCGCCAAGATCGCCATGGATGAAAGCGACAGACTACTCAGACACCTGAAACTACCTCATGAATCCCGACTCTTTAAAACCGAGGCAAAGCCCAAAAAGTCTGATATTGCTATTCTGGGGCCACAAAATACTTACTCGGAGTTGGCGCTAAAAAAACACGATCCCAAAGCCAGCCCCTGGTATGCCATGACCATTAGCGACGTATTTCATCTTGTCGAAAGCGGTAAGGTAAAATCGGGCCTGGTTCCAATCGAAAATTCTACGAGCGGATCAGTTAGAACCACCATGGATGAGCTTTATGAATCGGATGTTCATATAGCTGAAGTGCTACCACTTCCTATCAATCTCGCACTTGCTAGCACAGTAGACTGTCCACTTAAAAAGCTGACAACCATTTATTCCCATACGCAACCTCTGCTTCAAGCGAGGCAGTTTCTTAAAAAAAGCTGCCCCGGTGCTACGCTCATTCCGATGAATAGCACAACAGCGGCATTGGAGCGAATGCTCAGTGAAGACAAGCGTGGTACAGCAGTTATTGTGTCTCCGATGGCTGTGTCCGATTATCACCTCAAAATCATCAAGGATTCCATTCAGGATGACAAAGAGAACACCACTCACTTTGCTCTCATCAAAAAAGGCGCCATGCCTCAGTCGGCTGGGAGTGGCAAGAAGACATCCATTGCTTTTCATTTCAAAAAAGACTCACCGGGGTCACTCAATGCGGTACTCCAGACCTTTGCAAGTGAAGGTATCAATCTAACCAAAATCGAGTCACGCCCAAGTGCAAAAACGAGAGGGGATTATGTTTTCTATATTGATTTCGAAGGCTCAGCCACCGAAAGTAGCGCCAGTAGAGTGTTATCAGGTATCAAAAAAACCGTTGCCCATTTAAAAGTGCTGGGCAGCTATTAGACCATCATCAACCGAACGTAAGCTTGTCGAAAGCCCATAACTAGCGCTTCCTTGATGCCCACAGGAAGCTCTTCATTTAGGACGGCTGCATTTATGTGTTGCTGAACCTCTTGGTCAACTTCGCTGGGATGTCTTTTTAAGCCTGTTAGCTCCCGCTCAAGAAGGACTTCCTCTTCACCTCTGACCACACGGAAGATAAGCGTTTTTGTATCGCCCTCTTTCGGACTCAGTTTAACGCCTAGGTCTGTATCGGGACAGGTTGAAGCTGACATGGATTAGATAGACTCAATCTTCAGATAAAGCTGCTTGGTATTTTCACCGTAAAGATTGCTGATTTCAACACGTTCGAGCTGATCGTAATTAGAGCGAATTTTCTTCATGCGACCCTTGTAAAGACGCATTTCCTTAACACCACCCCACTCAATGTGAGTTAGCTTAAGCTTTACGTAATCACCATCATTTTCAACCACCTTAATGCGTAGTCCGGATGGAGTGTGGGTAATGAAGTCTGTTTCACAAGCATTGAACACGCCGTCTTCACCAGCTTGATCGGCACATCCAGTATAATCACGATCACCGGTTATAACTTCAGTCATGTATTTATCGGAGCGGTAGTAGCGTTCCTTAGAAAGCTGACCTTTAACGTGCTTGGCAATGAATTCAATGTCGTCACCAACGTTACTCATTTCAGCGAAGTTCTTGGTGAAGCGAAGCTTACTGGTAACGCAGTCGTTACCAGCAACGGTCATACGACGCTTATAAATACTATTGATAGTGTGATTCTTCACATCCAAAACAAAACGAACACGTTCGTTTTCGGTGTTACAAACGGTAACCTTCCCGACGACGCGATGATCTTCGGTTTCAACCGTTGCAGATTTAATTCTAAGTGGTTGGTCCTCATCAGCCTGAACAAAAGGCACAAAGGCAAATACGAGCAGGAGGACACTAAGTAATTTGGTGAATTTGGACATGATAGAAATCATTAGATGTTTGTGGGGCTTATTGTAGTATCAATACCGAAGTCTGTCAAGGGTTTTCCCTCGTGTGTGACATGGCGCCATACGGGTGTTATTTCAATTTCTTCCGGGGAAACCATATGATGCATAAATCTCTGAGAAGCTCCAGGTGCTGATGGCTGGCTGCCAATATTGTCATTGTGAACGGCAATTTTCCCTCCCAAAAGGACACGATGTACAGCTTTTCTGGCAGCCGAAACAAAGCGTTCGCCGCTTAGCTGCAGCTCCAATGGGCTCATTTGTAGGCTAATGTAGTATTCACCTTCGGCATCATAAGTATCGAAGCAAGGATTCACAACAACGTGGACCTTTTTCTCAAAGGGGTTTTCCGACATAAAAATAGGCAGTCAGGGAACAAAGGCAAGTAAACTATCATATATTTTATACTCTTGTCAAGAGTATACTGCATGGTTTGACTTCCAACCTATATT
>CBDUQG010000061.1:0-6258 GCA_965369305.1 uncultured bacterium | reverse complement strand
GAAAGATATGAAATCATATTTTGTTTTATTAATATGATGGTATCACACGAGCGGGAATTCTAGCAACAGCGTTTTTGGGATATTAAAGCCCAAAACCCTTGTTTTTTAGACTATTTTTTGGTATAATAATAAGAATTCTTGAACCTCGACTTTTTGTCTCTATTTAGCTCAACAAAACGGTTCCTTTCTATCTTACTGGCTTCGGCCATCCTTCTGCCATATCTGGCATTGGCCGATGAAGGGCATTATCACTTCACTGATATCGACATTCCGATTGAGCCTTTTACGGATGATGGTGGAGCAAGGTATAGCGAAACGCTTTGGGATGTGACAGATGTTGGCGTCTTCAATGAAGATGGCTTTCAGGTCACTGAGTTTGAACCAGATGTGCCCCGAGAAGTAGAGCGTGATGAGGCAGAGCTGCCTCAGGTGCCGGAATCACCAGATTCTTTCGAAGAATATCGCCAGAGTTTGATTTCTAACTGGGGTGGTAAAAAATCCTTCGCCGAAAAGCGCCTGAGTGGCGTTGAGCAGAACCTCGAAGAGCAAAAAAGTCGCTTTGATGAACTTGAAAGGCAGATTGCCGAAACAGAAGAAAAGCTCGCACCCATCCGCGAACAAGTAAACGAGCTTCAGGGCCAAATTGATTTGATCAACGACCAGATTCGCCTGACGAAAGAAAAAATGACCAACGCTGAGGTCATGATTGCCGAGAAACAGATTGAAATCAAAGATGCCATGCTCTTTTTGCAGCGGGCAGAGGTTGAGCTGGACATCCAGAAAAAGATTGTTTTGGATTACGTAAAACTCCTTTATCAGGAAGAAAATCGCTTCTTTGATCTTTATGACGACAGTGCTAGTACGCTCAAACTGCTGCTGGCTGACAGCTCAGTGAGTGAGAACCTCCTGGGTCAGGAGTACTTCAAGATCATGGAGGAGACCGGTCGCCAGGTATTTCACGATCTGGACCGCACTCGCCAGGAACTTTTGGAGCGCCAAGACGATATTTTACGTGAACAAGAAGAGCTGAACTTCCTTTACGAAAGACTGGCAGAGGAAAAGCTCAGCTACGAAGAAACCAGACTGACAAAGAAGCAGCTCCTAGAAGAAACTCAGGGGGAAGAGGAAAAGTATCAACTCCTCCTGGAAGAAGCACTTCAAGAGCAGCTTGAGGCAGCAATTGCGGTGCAAAACCTTCAAGATAATATTGAGCTCATCAATAGCAAGCTCGATATTCTGGACGACGGACTCGATGAGGTCCATGAAGCAGAGGAGCCTGAGGATTTCATGGAGCTTCAGCAGGCCGAAGAAACACTCGACATGATTGACTCCATTGACGGTCAATCAGCCGAAGACATCACATCAAAATCTCGCAAGCCATTTGCTTGGCCTGTTCCAGCCAACAAGATTACGGCTGAGTTCAAAGATCCTACCTACCCGAAGCGTTGGGGAGTTCATAACGCCATCGATATTCGCGCTAAGCAGTACACCGAAATTCGTGCACCAGCCAACTCATACGTCTTCCAAACCAAGGATAATGGAAAAGGTTACAGCTATATTGTGCTGGCTCACAAAAACAACCTTGTTACGGTTTATGGGCATGTTTCTGAAATCATGGTGACCGCTGGAACCACCGTCAAAAAAGGCGAATTGATCGGTCTTTCCGGAGGAACGCCGGGTACTCAAGGGGCAGGACTTCAGACCACCGGACCACATTTACACTTTGAGGTGTACCACAAAGGAGAGCCAGTGAATCCACTCAACTACCTACCACTCGAGGAGCTGGCCATTGAGCATGTGCCGGATGAATTCTTGAGCGAGCTTAAGTAGGTTTTATCATCACCACATACTCACCTTTAATGCTCTCTGGCAATTGATCCAGAACCTCTTTTAAGTTGCCGCGATAGTAGTTTTCGTAAATCTTGGTTAGCTCTTTAGCGACCACTACTTTGGCATCAGCCGGAATGAAGTCACTCAGCTGTTCCAGGGTTTTTCGTAGTCTATGTGGGCTTTCATAAAACACCACCGTATACGGCGATTCAGCCATTTTCTTAAACAGAGTCTGGCGTCCTTTTTTCACCGGTAAAAAACCTAGGTATAAATATTTGTCGGTCGGCATGCCGCTTGCACAAAGCGCAGTAATAACGGCTGATGGGCCTGGTATAGGGCTAACAACAACATCTGCCTCCAGGGCTGCTTGTACTAGCACGTAACCGGGGTCCGAAATACCCGGTGTCCCGGCATCAGATACTAGAGCGACATCTTTGCCACCTTCCAAATAAGCCATGATCTTATCGACTTTAGCTTGCCCGCTATGGCTATGAAACGACAGCTTGGGCGTATCGATTTCGTAGTGCTTGAGCAAAATGCCCGTGTGCCTGGTGTCTTCGCAGGCCACGAGATCCACATTTTCCAAAACCTCCTTCGCTCGGAAGGTTAGGTCGGACAGATTACCGATAGGTGTTGCGACGATGTAAAGTTTCCCTTTATTCACTGCCATTGGACATTAGATGCATGTGGATGTGAAAAATAATTTGTCCGCCTCCTTCACCTACGTGAAACTGAAGCTTATGACCATTAAAGCCTTGTTCCTTGGCGAGGTCTCGAGCGAATAGCATCATTCGTCCGATGAGCGCATCATCTCCTTCAGCTTCATTCAGATCATTCATGGTCGGAATGTGCTTCTTGGGAATCACCAAAATATGATGTTTGGCACGCGGATTGATGTCGTTAAAAGCAACAAACTCTTCGTTTTCGCCAACAACATCAGCCTGCATGTCTTTGGAGGCAATCTTACAAAAAATACAGTCCTTCATGATTTATCGGTTTAAATATTTATCAATAATGAGATCAATATTTTCGATAGGCTGAGGGCCGAGTAGCAAGGTGTCGTTAACCAGGACAGTCGGTTTCTGATCAATCTTTTTAGCTTGTGCGTAAGCAATGTCTTCTCCAATGCGCTGATCAAATTCCTCAGAACTTATGCAGCTTCGGAATTCCAGAACCGGCAGATGAAGGCCTTGTCCCGTGATGTCTACTTCACGCTTGTTTAAAACATCCGCTCGGTGCATTTCGTAGTTCATGTCCCAGAAACGCTCATGTTTGGCTGCGCAGTGAGCTCCGCGTGTGGCATAAAGCTCACCTTCACTCTCCAGATTGGGGATCATGTAAAGGCGTAGTTCCACTTCGTCACTGTCTTCATACTTATCAACGAGCTGGGGCAAAATACCCTGACCAAAAAGGTCGCAGGACGAGCAGCCAAAGGTATTGAAAATTTCAAGTGTCACTTTTTCATGTTCAGCCGGCATCAGCGACGGTCCAATCGGTTCAATAATTGTCTGAAACGCTGGTGTAGGCGCATTCTGAACAACGGTCACGGGAGTGCCGCTTTGACCGAGCAGGGCCAGGAAGGCCAGGACGGCAGTCAAAAAGGTGGAAGAATAAAGCGTTTTCATCGCGTTTCATCGTAGCAATTTGGCTTTCTGATGACAAGATTTCTTGTTATAATCCCACCAGTCCTTAACCAGCCGTTCTTGGAGTCGCATCACGACAAAAACACAGAAAAAATCCGCCAGGAATCGAAAACAGAAACAGTCGACAATCTGATCTCAAAGAAACAATCTGAGCGTCAAAATGAAGGTCATGAAGCCGTCATGCAAAGCGCTGAGGGTGTTCAGTCTGAAGTTGCGGATGTGATGTCTGGCGTGGAAGCGCCCAAGGAAGTGGTATCCGAAAAAAAGGGGGAGTCCGGTGAGCGTCGTGATATCAGTGGGGGAGGGCAGATGCAAGATGACCGAAAAGCTCAAGCTGCGGCCGCTTTTGCCGCGCGCCGGGGACTGCCTCGCGAAGAAATCATGATCAAGAAAATTCGCACAGCCATCAAGACTCAAATCAAACAGGAGCTTAAAAAAGCCAGCCGCCTCAAGAAAAACCTTTCCACTGGCTCTGCTCAGGAATACAACACTTCCATTGCCAGAATTCGCCAACTCCAGGAAACCCTGAAAGGACTTCTAAATAGTACCTTCGAAGCCGTTAAAGGGCTTTACTTCAAGTACTTCAATGCTGAAGGGCGTCGTAAGAACTTCGAAGAGCTTTAAAAGAAGGCATTAAGAACCTCGACGCATTTTTCTCTACTGAGGCCGATTTTGCCATAGAATTCATCCCAATGCTCAATGAAGCTGGTATCCATCCAGTTGTTTTTGACCTTAAAGTCAATCCGGTCACCATCAATTTCAAAGGCAGTAGATTCAGGCGTCTTGCCACTCTTCTTGATCCACTGGCGCGTCCAGTTAACCAAATTACCTAAGGCAACAGCTTGATTAAGGGTAAGCCCCCGACAAACGTCAGGTCCTTTACTACCGACCTCCCAAGTTTTCCCATGCCGGGTTAGCCAAATCGTGGCACCACCATCCTTTCGCTTCAGTTTAATGTAGTTCTCGTCTTCAATCTCGTAATCCAGTTTAGTCCAAAGCGTTTGACGCTTGATGTCATCAATGGCTTTTTTATAACCTTCTTTCAGCGCGGCTGGCTCAAGGCTGTAGTCAGGCTTATCTACATTAAACACAGCTGGTGGCACGATGTAGTCATCTGGACTGTCTAGTTTTGCTTTACGTTTTTCACCCCCATAACCTCTAGTTTCACCTTCTTCAAGACCCTTCTGCAAGGCGCCCGCCATTTTTTCCTTCACTTCATAGCTGTAATCATAAGCGTCAACAAAAATGGTGTCCTGGCGGTGTTCCAGAATATTATCTGGCTGCTCACGCATGCGCTTAATCATCTTGGTGACGACGGCTGTGGTGAGTGTCTTACCCATAAAGTCATCAAACTCTGCACCACGTTCCTGTAGGTACCAGCCACTTCCGTCCCAATAAATACCGTGATATTTGGCAGAGCCCTCATTCAGGAATTCTTTCAGGCCGGTTTCAGTTGGTTCGCCGGTGTAGCCAAAATATTCAGCGAATTTATAAAGGGCATGAACGGCAACCGTCATATTCCTTTCTGATACCTCAAAGTCCGTGTAGCTCTTGTTTTCGTAACTGCCCAGACCTTCGATGTGCTTCTGAAGACCTTCCAGTGACCAGACAGGTTCTCGGAAGGATGGGTTGCCGACAGCAAAATTCAGATTTACACCACGATGAGCTTTTAAGTAAGTCTCAATACAGCGATATTCCCTTGAAAGTGCAACACCTAAACCATCTTTCTCCATGGCCTCCTTCATGGCAGGATCAGAGACTTTCATTCTGATCTGCGCACAAATACGAGCCAGGTAAGCGGTATCCATCCTTTCAAGATTAGACCACATCACCTCGTTTCGCTTGAAGGCAGTGAGTAGGTTTTTCTTGTAAGCTTTAACCACTAAATCAGGTCTGAAATCCACCTTGGCATGTGGGTTTTCAATGCCACCCAGAATTTCATAGCGGTCTTTGTGAAGATTGAATAGCAGATCATTATCACCAGTGAGTGTGAACTGCCCGCCTTTTTCACGCACTCTGTCTCTCATGGTCATGATTTCGTGGAACATCTGAGCATCCATGATGAACTTCTGAGCTTGTTCGTAACTCGTCATTTGATTTGGCCACAGATTCCTGAAGTAGAACTCGTGGTATTTCGAGTAGTTCTTCTTAATACGAGCTTCAATGGCACGATCCTTTGCCTTGCCGGGTTCCATCGTATTGATATCGTTCAGAAGACCCGGGTCATTCTGCATGGCGACCAGCCCGCGATAGATCTTGTGCATGGTACTGACCTTGGTCTTAACGCTTTCAGCGTAGCTTTGATCCCAAGCTTCTTTCTGACCCTGAGTTTCCCAAGTGACAGGGGCACCCGCAGCAACCGCCGGACCACCGAGAAGAGTCATTCCCAGCTGAACCGGGCTACGACCCATGGCCTTAAAGCCGCCGATCCAGGCGTCACCCAGTGAAATCGAATTCACACTGGTATAAAAATGATGAAGGGTTTCATAGGGGTTGGCCTGCACCCATTCATAATCAGTTTTGGTCCCTTCATAAACCACCTCACCCATCGTGGTAGCGGCGTAAGTGATGGGAATAAGTGGAAGGGCAGCTGCGGAGGCGTAGGTAGCAGCGGTGCCTCCAGCGCCATACATAACAGCAACGGCGGCGCCATCTGCCACAAGGTTAGCAGCCCAAAGCCCGGATTCTGCGTATTTAAGAGTTTTTCGTTCAGCAATGTCAGTGCTCCATGCTTCTCTGAACGAGGCTTGTAGCTCGTAAGCACTAAATAGAGCACCAGCAATTC
>CBDUQG010000060.1:0-6262 GCA_965369305.1 uncultured bacterium | reverse complement strand
CCTTAGCGCTCGTCCTATCCAGCGCTCCTGTGAGCCCCTTGGTGGCACGAGATTCCTTTTGAAGTGCTTCGTAAAGCTTATCTGCATCACCCTCGCTGATCCCTGATTTGGTGAAGGCCTTTTTAAGCACATCACGCTCCATCGCCATCATGCGTTTGAGGTCCTTGAAGCCATGAGCCAGTGCCACGCGGTTTGCATCGCCGCTACTGAAGCTTCCGGTACCAATTTTGGTAAGCGCTCCACTAACGGCTTCTTTGGCGCGGGCGGTCCCGGCTTTACTCTGAAGCTGTCTGGCTTCACTAGTTTGCTGCTGCACGCCTGCGTAGCTTTCGAGTTTGCCTCTAAGGTCAACACCTCTAAGCTGCTCACGAACAGATGTCTTTTCACCACCTTTACCAAGTGGGAGAACAGGCGCCCAGTATGGTGAGGTAGCCACGAGCTTACCGACACTCTTACCATAATCATTAATGCGGTCGGTCACCTTATTCACGATGCTCATCTTAGAAAGAACCGCAAAGACGCCGAGCCATAGAATGACGAGGCTCATCAGGAGCCAGATAAAGTTCTGCAGACCGTCAATGCCCATAAATAGGGATTGAGGTTCCAGAATCTTGAAGGTAAAGCCTGAACGGGAAACCACATTGTCAAACAAGGTCGTTTTGACACTGCCCACCGACTGACCGGCCGAAATCATGATGAAGCTGATAGCAAAGACAGCCCCCACGCGAGCTGGCACAAAGGCCCAGTTGATGAATTCCTTGAAGCCAAATTTAAACTCACCAAAGTCCTTGTCCTCAGCACCACTAAACCATATCACCAGAACCAGGAAAGGCGAAAAGGCAACAAAGAACCAGAGCATGGCCATACGAATGACAAGGGCAATGAACAAGGCAAGTAGAGCAATAGTATAGGCCAGCTGAATAATGAGCGACATAAGGACCCCCACCGAAAGCTGGACCGGGTCATTACCGGCAGTCGCATTCACCAGATTCTGAATACGGGCCATGCCGTAAGTTAGATAGATCACAGCGGTATTCTGGTCATAACTCAATAGGTTCAGGTTTTCTACACAAATAGATGTACGCCCTTGAAACTTTTTGTTGGTATCGGAAGCCTCCGAGTTGCGTGTGCCATCTTCCTTATACGCCGACTCACTGGTTCCCGAATAGGCTTCTTTTACGCGACTACAGTCATCAGTTGCCTCTCCGTTGTCCTCCCAGTAAAGAGGGGTGCTCTCACCGGCATCAGTGGGAGCAATGATGGTTGTGGGGTAGCAAGAGCCTGTAATCGGTTGCTGTGGGTCATTAACGGTACACTGGCCATAAGCTGGCGGGTCACTGATTCCCGACGGAATGGCAAAAACCACATGTGTCACCACACTGGCCGCATCAAGCACCAGCTTGGTGCCCAGCCATGAAAAGTTCACGGCCACTAGCAGCAGTACGAACTTGATCATATTCTTCTTAAGCTCGCTTTCCTGCCCGATGGCAAAGATTTCTTTAAGTGCCATCCAAAGTAACAAGAACACAAAGGCGATATTCACCAGATTCCGGCTAATCACCCAGATTTTCTGGAGCATGTCACCCATGGGTCCACCAAAAACGTAGTCATGCCCCAGGAAGTTCCCGATCTGGTATGAGAAGAAGTTGATCAGTGGAGCAAAGAGCCGGTGTGTTTTGCTGGCTAGATTAGCTACCTGCTTCACAATATCTTCAGAATTCTGTTGATTCTGCGGGCCTTTAGGTTCAGGTAGGGGGGCCGCCTTCTCTTCAAAGGTCTTTTCAGGCTCAGCCTCGTCTCCTTCCTGCGCATAAGCGAACGGCACAGCCGTGAAGCCGTTTTGGGGTAAGATATTTGAGGCTAGGCTCAAGGTCATGGTGAGCATGACGGCAATGAGCATTCCTTTGATGAGTTTTTGTAGACGTTTCATAGTGTTACATAACGTTTAGGATGAATCCGATGCTTCCGCCGGTGGCAGCGGCAGGGACCAGATAGGGGAGTGATTTTCTTAGCCAAGATTTGGGTTTAGGACGACTTTGAGTAGCCTGAGTTTCGCGCTGGCGCCGACCTTCTGACGAGAACTCGCCCTGAAGGCGTGGTTGCTGGCTGCCTGGCGCAATACGCCTGGGTCCACCAGCTGTGGGTGGCTTTCGAAGTTTCGAGTCCTGATTTTGGGGTTTTTGATCGGCCATAATTATTTTTCAACATCAACCGGTTCGCTTGAAATGTAGCTTGAACCGGTACAAAGCTCCTTCACATGATTCACATCCGGCTTGGTGCTGGCGGCGAAGAATTTCTGGTAAAACAAATAGCGCATACGAGCACTCTTGCCTCCTTTGGTCAGGGTCGAGATAATGCTTTGATCAGATATCACCTTCTTCATGTCTTCAATGGTGATGACAGGTTTAGCTTTACCTTTGGACCGCTTTCCGGCCTCCTTGAGCATTTCCTTAATGCGTGAGGCATCCATAGAAGAATGCTTCAAGGCGCGCCACTCGGCGGGATTGTGCGTAAAGCGTTTCACTTCAGCATGACCGAGTCGTCGCCCCAAATTATCGAGCTTAAAGGCAGCCACGGCACCAGCTCGCTCATGTTGAGAAAGCCAAGGGTAACGCAGGAAGGCCTTGTTACGTTCAGCCATATGGGCGCCAGCTGCCATGGCGGCACCGGCAATGGCTCCTTGATTAGTCACGGTGCGTTCGATGGTATCAAGAATGCGGTCAGGAAGATCGCCACTGGTTTCACTCCAGGATTGGGCTGTATTTGAAACGATGGCCAGGACACCCAGAACTTTTACACCCTTAAGGGCTAGGTCACGGCCGTTGAAACCGCCTCGTGAAAGTGCGCTACGGTATCGGACATTTTTGCTACCAGAGGACTTAAATTTGAGTCCCAGCTTCACGATTTTGGCCTCATCCGGAACATGGGTTTGGTCAATTTCATCAGTGTAACCCTTGCCCTTGTGATCCGGTGTCTGCTCGAATTTGCTCACAATCGCTTTGGACTGCTTCCCCAGAATAATAAGTGCCTGAAGCTGAGCCGCCCGGTCATGAAAGGTGGGCTTTTCAATGCGCCTGCTGCGCCGCAGCTTGCTCACATCGTCTGGAATATTGCCGAAACGCTTCTGATAAACATTCGGATAAACATCCGTTGTCATTTTAATAGCTCTGAAGAGTACTGCTCGAGTACCGGTATTAGCCAAAATGGCATCACGACCTTCTTTGTCGGCCCTCATGAATTCCACAATAGCTCTGTCTTCATGCTTCTGGGGAACAAGCGCGCCGCTAAGCAGGTAGTCCATTTGCTTATGAACCTGCATGGTCAGAGCTGGCGGCTGGACGGTCGTTTCGAATTGAAGTACATCACTGTGTATCTCCTGATTGAATTTTTGAATGAAATCCAGGGTGGCACGGACGTCAGCCTTAGACAGTTCTTCTAGTTTTTCCTCCAGAAGATCTTCGGCGTCACCAAAATCTTCCACAGGACCATACTTTTTCATCTCCTTCACGAACTGTGCCTCTGAACCATTGTTGACGATTCCAGCCATAATGTTTTTCCGAGCTCTGTCGACCGTTTCTTCCCAGGCATCCGGATTCATCATCTGGATGAGTTCGAGGCGCGCAATCACTGACTCACTACTTCCATCCAATACTTTTCCGATGGCATCAATGGGTGGGTTAGCCTGTTTTTCAAGCTCGATCAGATCAGCCCCGGAAATAATAGCAGAGTTTTTATCCTTGATGGTTGAGTAGCGCTTATAGCGTGCTTCGATTTCCTTTTTGAATTTGTCCAGGTCCTGCTTGCTGGTCTTCTTGTTTTTGAGCATCCACTCCAGTTTGGCTTCCACCCAGTCTTCCATTTTGCCCTTAAAATCATCAGCCTTACTGCGATAAGCAGCGGCGCTGAGGCCTTTTGGTACCATTGCCCCCACAATCGGAACCTGTATTTCAGTCACATCGGTTCCAAAATTCACATCTGTGTTGAAGTATCGGGCATTGAGCGAATCGAGGTAGTCATCAAAATGATTCTCGACAGCCTTTTCGTTAGAAGGACTAGGAGTTGCGGCGGTGAATTCAACTTGTTTTTTGGCACCTTCCATGCCGGATTTCAGCATATCCAGCTGATCTCCAACATGGTCCTTAATATCATCGACGGCGTCATCAAACTTATCCTTAAGCTCGTCGGTTTCAGTCATAAAGGCGACCTTGGTTTTTTCATAGAACTTTCCATAGCGCTCAGTTGACCCTTTTATCAGGGCTTCCTTAAAGCCCTCCGGGCCGGATGCCATGACGCCATTAACGTAATCAGTGATGAGCTGCTGGTAAGGCGACTTGCCGTATTTTTCGTCAATAAGCCCCCATACTTCATCGTGCGTGGTCTTGTTTGGGTCAAATTCCACCTGGGGTAGTAACTTCTCTTTATCCTTCTTGCTACTCGGTGATTCAATCTTAACTTCAACCTTAGCCTCCCCGTTTTTGTAAACGAGTCTTGGATCGTCCCAATGATTAAATGGGCAGTTAAGCATTATTGAAGTCTTAGAATGCGGGCCATCAAATCTGAAAAGGGCTCTTGAGCCCCCTCGATTTCAGGAAGTTCACGTAGTAGCAGCTCACGAACTTCCTGGGGTTTTTGGTGATTCAGTTCGATCCGAAGCAGTTTGTAGTTGCGGCCATTGCTCAGTCTCAGGTAAAGAACCCTGACGTAGGGCGGATGGTAAACAACCCAGAACGCATTCACGTGATGGTAGGGATAGAAGCTCCCGTTGTACGAAATGCCCATGTCCGAGATCACTACCTTGACCTTCTTGGGGTTGCGCTTTTCGGCTAGCATAAAAACCACGCCGAGCATGATGAAGGCGATGGCCATCGTCCAGCTACCAGTTGCCAGGGCATAAACCAGTAATCCGGCCACAATGAGTCCGGCTGCAATGTACCAGGTTTTGCCGCGTGGTGTTGGGATAAAATCAAGTGTTTCCCACTCCAGAAGAACCTCTCGGTGATCGTGGTGTTTTGTTTTGTTTTTTTCCATGAACTAAAAATCTTATTATTATAGCAAAATTAAGCCAAAAAATCAATGCTAAGCTTGTAAGAAAGCCCCTTTTGCGCTAGTCTCACATACGAAACGCCCAACATGATTGAAAAACTACTCAAAATCAAAGAGGAATACGGAGACATTTCAAAGAAGATGTCAGATCCGGCGATCGTCTCTGATCAAAAGGCTTACCGGGACCTTGCTCGCAAGGAATCCCAGCTTAGACCCGTTGTGGAACTGATCAAGAAATATGAAGCCGCTCTGAAGCAGATGGAAGACTCCGAAGAACTTCTCCAGACCGAGAAGGATGCCGAGCTGCTCGAAATGGCGAAAGAAGAGCTAAATGAAGCTAAAAGTATCAAGGACGAGCTCGAAGAAGAGCTGAAGATTGCCATGCTTCCCAAAGACGCCAACGATGACCGTAATGTGATCATTGAAATCAGGGCCGGAGCAGGTGGGGATGAGGCCTCTTTATTTGCCTCCGAACTAGGCAGAATGTATATGCGCTATGCCGACGATAATGGCTTTAAAACAGAGCTCATGAGCCGCACCGAAGCGGACAGTGGTGGTGTTAAAGAAATGATCTTTCAGGTAAAAGGGGAGGGGGCTTATTCTAAGTTCAAATACGAAAGCGGCGTGCACCGGGTTCAGCGAGTGCCGGTCACCGAATCTCAGGGCCGAATCCATACCTCAACAGCCACCGTGGCTGTGCTTCCTGAAGCCGAGGAGGTGGACATCGAAATCAAAGCTTCTGACCTTAGAATAGACGTGTTCAGAGCCAGCGGAAACGGAGGTCAGAGTGTGAACACAACCGATTCAGCGGTTCGCATTACCCATATTCCTACAGGTGTAGTGGTCAGCTGCCAAGACGAAAAGTCCCAGCTTAAGAACAAGAACAAGGCTATGAGCGTACTTCGCAGTCGCCTTTATCAGGCGGAAGAAGAGCGCTTGGCCAAAGAAAGAGGGGATGAACGTGCCAGTCAGGTCGGAACCGGCGAGCGCAACGAAAAAATCCGTACTTATAACTTTCCACAAGATAGGGTGACCGATCATCGGATTTCCGAAAGTTGGAACAATATCACCGGCATTATGGATGGGAATATCGGTGACATCATCGAAAAATTAACTCTGGAAGACCAGGCTAAAAAAATGGCTGCTTTCGGTGGATAAAAGCCAGGTATGTTGTATACAAAATTTGTTCAATAGCCTGCCCGCTTGCAGGTTGAAGAGC
>CBDUQG010000059.1:0-6484 GCA_965369305.1 uncultured bacterium | reverse complement strand
TTGCTCTTTGGTTTCAGCTTGTACTTCCATGTCTAACTCAGAAGACCATGTCAAAAGGGCATCCATCTGATCTTCAGCCTCTAAATCTAACATTTCCAGGGCTTGATTCTGCTCTATTGTCGTTAATTCTGCTTTCGGATCATCAAGCTTTAAGCGCTTATGCTTAAGCATTCGACTGAGCATCCTTTGCTCTGGCCCTTCACGGGGTGTTTCATAGTCCGGTGAGTGTGTGCCCAGATTGGCTTGCATATCAAAATTTAATCCCCTTATTATACAGTATTTTGGACAAAAAGGCAATCATGACTTGTCTTTTTTGCGCTAATCTGTATACTTCTCAGGCAAATTTTTTATTTATAATTCAATAATCTTTTAAAGCGATGGCAGACTATATGGAAGCTCTTAAAAAGGTACGAAACTTCGGTATTATTGCGCACATTGATGCCGGAAAGACCACCTGTACAGAGCGTATTTTGTATTACACCGGTAAGAGTTACAAGATCGGTGAAGTTCATGAAGGTGAAGCCACCATGGACTGGATGGAGCAAGAACAGGAACGTGGTATTACCATTACTGCCGCCGCAACAACCTGTTTCTGGAAGGATCATCATTACAATATTATCGACACTCCTGGCCATGTGGACTTTACCGCTGAGGTAGAGCGTTCCATGCGTGTTCTTGATGGAGGTGTGGTTGTATTTGATGGTGTGGCCGGTGTAGAGCCGCAGTCAGAAACTGTATGGCGCCAAGCTGATAAATACGATGTTCCACGTATGTGTTTCATCAACAAGCTCGACCGAACCGGTGCCAGTTTTGAAAAATCATTCCAGAGCATTCTAGACAGGTTGACTAAAAACGCTTCTCCGATTCAGCTTCCGATTGGTATGGAAAGCGATTTCCAGGGTCTGATCGACCTCGTTGAAATGAGAGCTACTATATATAAGGATGATATGGGGAAGGAAATGGAAGAGACGGACGTTCCTGAAGATATGAAGGCTCAGGCTGAGGAATGGCGAGGTAAGATGCTCGAAAAAGTCGCTGAAGGCGATGAAGAATTCATGGAAAAGTACCTAGGTGGTGAAGAATTCACGACTGAAGATCTTAAGGCTGCCATTCGCCGTGCTACGATTGCTGGCATGTTTGTTCCTGTTTTGACAGGTACAGCTCTTAAGAACAAGGGTGTTCAACTGCTGCTCGATGCGGTAAACGACTATCTGCCTTCTCCGCTCGATATTCCGCCAATCAAGGGGCACATGGCTGATAACCCGGAAGAAACGGTTACCCGAAAAACTGATCCTAACGAGCCTCTTGGGGCGCTAGTCTTCAAGATTGCTACCGATCCATTTGTAGGACGTCTTTGTTTCGTTCGTGTTTACTCGGGTGTCCTGAAGTCCGGTTCTTACATTTACAACTCTTCACAGGGCCAAAAAGAACGTGTTGGTCGTCTTGTAGAAATGCATGCTAACGATCGTAAGGAAATCCAGGAGATCTCTGCTGGACATATTGGTGCGGTGATCGGACTTAAGTCTGTTCGTACTGGTAGCACCTTGGTAGGGGATGGGGCTCAGAAAGTTATTCTTGAATCTATTGAGTTCCCAGAGCCAGTTATCTCGATTGCTATCGAACCTAAAACCAAGGCTGACCAAGAAAAGATGGGTCTTGCCCTTCAGAAGCTAGCCGAAGAAGATCCTACTTTCCGAGTTCGATCTGACGAAGAAACCAATCAAACCATTATCTCTGGAATGGGTGAGCTTCACTTGGAAGTGCTTGTTGACCGCATGAAGCGTGAATTCAAGGTGGAGGCTAACATTGGTCGTCCTCAGGTGGCTTACCGTGAAACAGTTCAAAAGGAAGTCGAAGAGGAAGAAAAGTACTCTAAGCAGACTGGTGGACGTGGTCAATATGGTCACGTACTTATTCGTGTTTCTCCAAATGAACCTGGTAAGGGCTACGAATTCATTGATTCCATTGTTGGAGGACGCATTCCTAAGGAATACATCCCTGGTGTACAGAAGGGGATTGATGAAGCACTTACTCGTGGTGTGATTGCCGGTTATCCGGTGGTTGATGTGAAGGTTGAGCTTTACGATGGTTCTTACCATGATGTGGACTCTTCTGAGCTCGCCTTTAAGATGGCTTCCAGTATTGCTTTCCAGAGTGCTGCTAAAAAAGCCAGCCCAGTCCTCCTTGAGCCTATGATGAAGGTAGAAGTGGTGACTCCTGAGGAATTCATGGGTGATGTAATGGGTAACCTCAACTCAAAGCGTGGTCAGATTGATGCCATGGGTGACCGTGGTGAAGCGAAGACCATTGATTCTAAGGTACCCCTTTCTGAGATGTTCGGTTATGCGACCGATCTGCGCTCCATGACTCAGGGGCGAGCTTCCTACACTATGGAATTCTCTCATTACGCCAAGGTTCCTAAGAACGTGGAAGAGAAGATCAAGGAAGAACGTGGAATGGCCTAAAAAAGCCAGAAGATATTTGATCATAAATCCTGAATTAGACAAGTTAAAAGTGCCCGCCCATTTGTGATGGAGGGCGCTTTTTGTTAGAATTTTTAAGAAAATATTATCAAACAAAAAAAGATGAAAAAGAAGCGAACCCAAAAATATATCGAACCCTTTGTGCAAGCTATTCTAAGAGGCTTAGCCGTTTTTGCTGTCTTTGGTGTTTCACTCTATGCATACGCGGTCACTTATCCGGCCACGCAGCCTAACCCTGTTTCAGGTGTTGTGGGTATTTATCAGGGTAAAACCGCAAGTACCTATCAAGGTGGGAATGCTGGTAGCTATGCAGGTGCCAATGCTATTTGTGACGGTGAGTACACCGACAGTCATGTTTGCACCCCGATGGAAATCATCAATACATACAACCATAATCCTGGAGCTATTACTGGTGAAACTGATTCTCTTTGGCTTAATAGCGGTGCTCCAGCTTATTTCTCAAGTATTACTAACGACTGTCAGGGTTGGACTCAATCAGGCACACTTTATGGCAACCCTGTGTTTGGCTCTGTTTGGGATGCTAACTCTCAACAAGGTGTTATCACCACATGTAGCAATGCTCGTGCTTACGCATGCTGCAAATAAACCCTGTAATTATTTCTTATGAAAAAATTTCTACCACTTTTTCTCTTAGCGGCTATGCTTGTCCTTCCTCAGTCTGCTCACGCAGGCCTCTCAGAAGGGTGTTTTCCTATTGTGCAGTGTAACTCTGGGGAAGACTTTTACGGTAATGCCTGTCAGCCACACGTTGAGACCCTGACTGGTGCGGTTGATTCTTGTGAAAGTATTAACGGTGCTCCCGCTGCCGGTAAGTCCTGGGCTTTCTCTTGCGATGCTGGTTGTTACCAGAAAGGTGGAGGTGGTGGATCAGTTAATCCTTGTCCTGGTGGAGTGATGGTTGGAGGACAATGTCTGATTACTCTTGATGTGGTTGATGATGACGTTCCAGTCACCGGAACAACTGGTTATAAAATCTGGGATGGAACAGACCTAACTCATGTAGTGCACGTTGCTACAGCCGGTTGTGGTGCTGATGGCGAGGTTGCCGTTCGTGATGCCGCTTCTCCTTCTGGATGGAGTTGTGCTGCTCAAACTGGTCTTTGGTCAACTAATGGGACGGACGTGTGGAGAGCGACTGGGAAAGTAGGAATTGGAAATGCAGGACCAACTGCAGCAGCCCTTGAAGTAGACAATACTGGCACTATTGGAGTTGCCAATGGTTTGAATGTTAGTACTCTTGTTGGTGGTGGTGTTGGGATTGTAACCACTGGTCCTAGTGCTGGGCTTGTTTCGAATGGTGACATACATGTGATGGGAGACGATGCGGTGCGTGTTATCGGTGACAATATAGAATCCGGCACTTCAAGAGTGGGTGTTTTTGAGGCAGATAATTCAGGTAACTTTATTCATGCGGGCTCTGAAAGCAATCATGACTTTAGTATTGTCACGAACGACACAAGGCGTATAACCGCAGATACAAGCGGCAGAGTTGGTATTGGGACAACTACTCCTGTAACAGACCTAACGGTACAAGGTACGACAGGTCTTCGTGTAACAACTGGCCAGCATCCAAATGTTTTTGGTGACATATATCACGCTTATTCAGGAGGAATGATTGTTAATTCACAAACAGGTGGAAGTTGGGCTGATCTTTCTTTTCAGACCAATGGCACCACTAAAATGTTCCTAGAAAGTGCCGGAAACCTTGGAATTGGTACAGTGGCTCCTGCATCCAGGCTTCATGTAGTAGGCCCTAGCAACTTGAATGCAAGCTTTGGAGGAAGTGGAATTGGTGTAGTCGCTACAGCAGATGGTGGTGGTGCTTTGCTTTCGGATGCGAATAGCAATGCTATTACAGCCATTGCTAATGATAATATTGGTATTTCGGCACTTGGTGATACTTATGGTGGTTATTTTGGAGACAGTAACAGTAGTGGTTATGCCTCAGTTGGACATGGTGATGCTGGTATCAATGCCCATGGTAATAGCTGGGGCGGTTTCTTCAATGACTTGAATTCAAGTGATGATGATACTTGGGTTTCCTCAAATGGATACTCCATCATAGCTAATGGCCCAATCAACGTTGCTGAAACCAGTAGCCCTGCGTATTACGTTAATAATTCCGAGGCTTTAAGATTGACGGGTAGTCGTTTTGACTGGGGGTCAGGCGGTTCCTCTAATTACTTTCCTGATCGTGTTGTGATTGGCACTACTAGTCCAGTGAGTTCTCATGATCTTGAAGTTGCGGGAAGCACTACTATTTGGGGTCAGGGCTACTTTAATGGAAATGTTTATGTAAACAACTCCACGTGGCCTGGGAATGGCTACTTACGTGTTAAGGGGGGAAGCGGCTATGATGCTAACCTTGAACTTTATGAAGAAGTGGGCAGCACCCTATATGGTTGGCAGCTTAGAAATGATGGCTCTTCTGATAGGCTGTATTTGATTACTGAATGGCCGGGTAATCCTAGTATCGATGGCCAGGTTAGGATGACATGGGAGTATGGTGGTGATACTGGAATTGGAACTACTAACCCTAGTTATAAACTTCATGTTTATGAATCAGGTTGTGGTGGAGGCTGTGTTGTTTCTCGATTTCAAGGAACAAATGTGGTGGATATTTATGGTGATGGTTGGGTTGTTGCTTATGGAAACGCCCGTAAACCTGGTGGTGGATCATGGCTAGCTACTTCAGATCAAAGAGTGAAGGATGTTCGTGGTAATTTCGAAAAGGGCCTCGATGAAATCCTTGGTCTTAACCCCGTTCACTACAACTATAAAGATGGCAATGAGGCTGGTTACGATTCGGATGTTGCTCATATTGGATTAGTGGCACAAGAAGTTGAACCTCTCTTTCCTGAGTCAATTTCGGAGGATCACGAAGGTTACCTGCAGCTTGATACTCAGCCAATTGACATGGCTATGATTAATGCTATCAAGGAGCTCAAATCTGAAAACGATGCTCTTAAGGGTGTTGTCTGCGAGCTTAAGCCTGAGGCTGATATTTGCGGCTAAATTAAATCGATAACTCAACCCTAATGACTAATAATCGTCTTCATATAAAAATTGGTTCCCTGCTTCTTCTGGCAACTTTGTTCTTGAGTGCTTGCGCGAAGCAACAGGAAGCTGCTCCAGGAACACCTACTGAGCAACCAACTGAGGTTTCACAACCAAGCCAACCGGCACAGCCGGATCAATCTGCTCCTGTGGTACAGCCTCCAGTTCCTGCAGGTACTGATCAGACCGCCCCTGAATTAGAGCAAGCTCCTTCTGAAGAGATTGATTATGATTTGCCTGAAATCCCTGAAACACAATCTTCTGAAATTCCGATTCCTGATGTACCTGAATTGACCGATGAAGCGGCTACGGGTGATCCAGAGGAATCATCTGAACCGTGCGGTGTGCAATCTGATATTAATGCTTTAGAGAAGTGTCAGGTGGAGGCTGAATTGGGAAGTGCTATTTCCGATAATGATCTTAATCTCCTTATGCAGGCCCTCTTACCAGTTGGAGCCTCAGATGATCAAACGGTTGATGATGAAGATCCAGTTGATAACAGCAATTTTGAAGCTCCAGCTACCTTTGAAGGCGAGGCTGACCCTAATGTTGCCGATTCTGTTAACAGCTTTGACGAAGCTAAATGCAATCAGCTTAGCACTCCTCAGCTACAGCAATACTGTAGGGACACCATCAAGTTTAGACTTGAATACGAGGCTGCCGGTGGTAACCTTTAACAGTAAAGACAATATATTAATTACGTAAATCATTTTAATCATGCCTAACCTCAAAAAAGTACCTGTTCTGAAAGTTATCGGAATTATCTGGATTATTTTTGCCAGTCTCTATGTTGTTTACGGTGAATACCAGCGTGTGAAGGTGCTTGTCGCTCAGCGTGCCTACAATTCCGGTATCAGGGACTCAGTTATTCAGTTGATTGAGCAGTCTCAGAGCTGTCAGCCGATTCCTGTTAACTCCGGTGA
>CBDUQG010000058.1:0-6502 GCA_965369305.1 uncultured bacterium | reverse complement strand
GTATTCAGGCACTCCAAATCTAGATCTTTTATTTCTTTTTCTGCAACCTCCAGATATTTTTGGAACTCGGTCCAAACTCTAACGCCATCATTCGGATACTCTACATCTTCACAGGCTACAACCTTGCCAGAAATGCCTGAGATACTCTCTTTTATCGACGCTCTGTGGTCATTTACAATTTGAAGGACCCTCTCATGCCAAGCTCTTCGCAGCTTATTGTTATAGTCCTTGGAGCCTTTGAAGCTATCAAGAAAGGCTTCAATTTCACGCCAAAACAATCTGCGGTTCCTCGGGTCTTCAAAGTGTCCATGCGGAGCATTACTGACGAGTTGCCTCATTTTCTGCTTCAAGGGACGGCTCTGACCGGGCGTCTTCATATCATCATTGTGTCCACCACTCACGGCATTGATTTCAGCAGCTAATGCATGGACTTGATCACGAAAATGCATATCAATTCTGCTAGAAAAATCTGGCGTCGCGCTTTTTTCAGCTGAGGACATAGCTACACAACTAAATAATATGAAATAGTATTATATTATGAGTATTTTTTGAAATATGTCAAATTTTTTGCTTTAGCCCTCCACTATTTGACGGATTCGATATAAGGTATTAAATTTTAAAGCAACAATAAAAAAACAAAATTGACCGAAAAAAAACATCCTATACTGGTCACCATTCCCCACTGCTCAACCTTTGTGCCGGTTGAGCTGCGTCGTCTGATGATGCTGCGAGATGCTCAGATCAATAAGATGTGTGATCCTTACACAGACGAGATTTTTGATGTACCCAAGGCTTACGTGGTCAAAGCGCGTATTTCTCGCCTGGTGACAGACCTCAACCGCGCACCGGATGATATCGAAAGTGAGGCAAAGCTATCTAAGGCCGGTGTGGTGGTGAGCATCGATATTGATGGGAATCCTATTTACAAAAGCCCTCCATCTATGGACATGATCATGGATCGCGTGACCAAATACCATGATACTTTTCATGACAAGATTGATGAGTTCAAGAAACATGCCAAATTTCTGATTGATGGTCACTCACTTCGCAGTGTTGGGCCCAGTACCCGTATTGATGCGGGCAAGGAGCGAGCGGATATTATTCTGGGAAATCGCGACTACACTACCTGTAGCCGCTTCATGACGCATAAGATCATGCGTTTTTTTGAAGAACGAGGCTTTAATGTGGCCATTAATGACCCTTATAAAGGGGCCTACCTGATTGGCTCTCACTGCAGCCGCAAGGGCCTGCCTGGCATTCAGATTGAGGTGAATGAGAAGCTTTTTATGAACGAAAAAACCCGCCGACCTTACAAACGGAAGATCGAAGAGCTTCGAAAGATCATGGCGCTTCTGGTCCAGGAGATTGCTGAGGAGATTGAGCGGAATGACAAACGCAAGGCTTCAGCCAGCCAAGGCGCGCTATTTTAGAGGAACTGAGATAGATCGTAGCTCAGAACCGTGATGTCCCATGGACGTTGGTTTTCTTTGACGATACCGTCGCCTGTATCGAACTCGAAACCATTAAATACTTCATACTTCATGAAGCGGTATTTGGCATACAAAGCAGGTGAATCAGCTGCACGGACCTTGAAATCCCTGTTGTGCATAACGTAGTAGGTGTAGGCTTCGGCAAAATCCTCAAAGGGATCGCTCATGGCATAGCCAGACACAAAGTCCATGTTCGTGGCGGCACGCTTTCTTTGATCGTTGGACAGCCAGCTAATGCGGTAAAAATCAAGACTTGGGTCACTTTCGTAGATGGGCATCTTGCCGTCCACAAAGGCACTCTTAATCTTCTTTTCCTCAGCATCCAGATAACCGTAATCAACGTTATGACCAAGCTCATGAATAAGCACGCCCACCATTTCTTGAGTGCTCATATTAACCCCACGGAGGATGATCATATTATTACCCCCCAAGCCGCGATGGGCTCGGATGTCGTAATCGAGAATGATGTTATCTACTGAATCTACATGCCCTTGAGGCATCTTCTTGAGGGCTGTTTCGATCTGGTTCTTTTTGATGGAATTCAGAAAGCGCTTACCTTGTTCCATATTGCGAGTAGCAAAATGAAGGGAAAGCTCGGACTGCTCGATATTGGTGATCGAAGCTAGTTCATCTGGAGCTGGGTGCACGTGACCATGTTCATGCGCTACTGCAGGAGTAGGCTGGGCATGGCTTATGGTGGACCAAAGTCCAAATGAAAGCACCTGAATGGCCGCAAATACAGAAAGAATCTTAAGTCGCATCGTCTTAGGGTTAGCGTGACTTTTTTCTTTCTGTTTTTGCCCTTTTTTCAGGGTAGAATGGCATTTTACAATGTTTTTATATATTTGTCAATAAAAAACATGGCCTGTCAAATGCCCTTTTTGCGGTATAATTTCTCCGCTAATTCCGATTCATGAGCATCGCCCGAAAAATCCTCGAAAACACCTTTGTGCAGTTCGGGGGAAAGATCATTACGGCCGTTCTTTCCATCTTCGTCCTGAAGATGATTTCAGGTTATTTAGGGACGGCCGGCTACGGTGACTACACCACAGTGTACCAATATTTGGCTTTCTTTGGCATCGCAGCGGACTTTGGCATCTTCACGATTACGGTGAAAGAAATGAGTAAGGACACCAAAAAAATCCCTCAGATTTTAGGGAATGTTATGGGAATGCGCACCGCCCTGGCCCTGATTACCATGGGGCTGGCTGCCATTGTGGTGTTTCTGATTCCCAGCTACTCAGACACAGTTATTCCGATGGGGGTACTCATTGCCACACTGGCGACTATTTTTACCCTACTCAACGGCACAGTGAGCACGGTGCTTCAGGTACACCTAAAGATGCACTACGCTACCATCGCCCTAATCATCGGGAAGGTTTTTAGCGTGGGATACATTGCTGCCGTGGTCTATTACCTGTTTAACACCGACACGGTCACTGGCTTTGAGCACTTGATCTGGGCAGGAGTCCTGGGAAATCTGGTCATGCTCATCATCACGACTTACTTTACGCGCCGCTACACCAAGATCACTTACCGCTTTGATTACAGCTATTGGAAGAAAATATTCATCACTTCCCTGCCTTACGGAGTGGCTCTGGTACTCAACAATATCTACTTCCGCCTGGACGTGCTTCTAATGACCCTCATTTTGCCTCACAGTGTGGATCTGGCTGATGGAACGGCCAGCTGTGCCACTGAAATCTGTGGTGACACTGAGGCGGGGCTTTATGGCGTAGGGATGCGTTTCCTGGAAATGCTCATCATCATCCCTGTTTACTACATGAATTCAGTGCTTCCGGTCATGACCCGCTTTTTGGAAGAGCAGAGTGAAAAGCTCAAGAAAATCATCCAGTATTCCTTTGATTTTTTGGTGGCCACTGCCGCACCAATTATGGTGGGTGGCTTTATTCTGGCGGTTCCCATCATCCGGCTTATTTCGGACGAGGAGTTCTTGAGTGGCACCGTACACACCTTTGGATCTGACGTGGCCGTGCAGTTTCTGATGTTTGCCATGTTCTTCTCATTCATCAACGCTCTTTTTGGCTTCACGCTGGTGGTTCTAAACCGCCAAAAACAGCTCATGTATATCAATCTGGCCTGCGTGATCTTTAATTTGGTCAGTAACCTCATGGTCATCCCTCACTGGGGCTTCAGAGGAGCGGCAGCTACTTCCATTATCTGTGAACTATTCATTCTTGCCTTTACCTTTGCAGCCGTTAAAAAGGCTCTACACTTCCGGCTGGAGTTCGGGACTATGTGGAAGATTTTCATTTCGTCAGCGGTTATGGGAGCCGTGGTTTATGGAAGCGAGATCTGGCTGAATGGCCTTTGGTACATCTACAAACTGGCTCTGCTTATTCCATTGGGCGGTGTGGTGTACGGCATCATGCTACTTTGGACCAGGGCTATCACCCCTGAAATGCAAGCATTACTTAAGCGCAAATAGCCATGCATCAGGAGGAAAATGAGCTCCGAAAACGAGGATTCCAGCTGATTGCCGGGACTGATGAAGCCGGACGTGGCCCCTTGGCTGGGCCTGTGGTAGCTGGCGCGGTGATTTTCCCCGAAGGCTATAAGAATGCAATCATCAAGGATTCTAAGCAGCACACCCCCATGGACCGGGAAAGGCTCTTTGTCGAAATCAAGAACGCCGCCCTGAGCTGGGCAGTGGGCGTGGTGGGCTGGAAGCAAATTGATGAGATGGGTATTTTAAATGCCAGCAAACTAGCCATGCGCCGGGCTATTTTAAAACTAGATCCCACGCCAGACTTCATTATTTCGGACGCGGTTGCCCTCAATGTGATGGAAATCCCTCAAAAAGCCATGGTGAAGGCGGATGAATCCGTTTTTTCAGTGGCTGCTGCGTCGATTTTAGCCAAGGTTCATCGTGACAAACTGATGATGAATTACCACAAAAAATACCCTGAATATGGCTTTGACCAGCACATGGGTTATGCGACCGAAGTTCATCTAAGTGCCATTAAAAAGCATGGTGCCTGCCAGATTCACCGTTTAAGCTTTTCGCCTTTTACTGGTTGATGTTGTGAGGAACAGCCTTCTCGCGCTCGTGACTGCCTTCACCGTGCATCTTTACCTCGTAAGTGATGTCGTCTCCATAGACTTTGACCAGTCCGCTATTTAGATGATGATCCCCTTCTTTGGATTCTAGCTCGTGCTTTGGCGCTGCATTGTCTACGTAGATAATGAGATGTTTAGCTTCTTCGTTAAAATCCAGCTCTTTGACGTGAGCCTGGACGATTTCTTTGGTGTGGCCATTTGTGATAGCTTCAGCTAACTGCTTGATTTGGTGTTCCATTTTGTTTGATTGCTAGGGATCAAGCACTATCTTAGCAAACTTTTATTCTTGCGTGAACTGCTAATCCTCTATTAAAATTCTCCTGCACCCAACTGCACTACGAGGCCTCATCGTCTAGTGGTTAGGACTCCGGATTCTCATTCCGGCAACAGGGGTTCGATTCCCCTTGAGGCTACCAATAACCTGAAACTTCAAAAAAGCTTCCGTCGTTTGACGTACCTGTGAAATTGTGCGACGATAAGCCACTCTAAAATATTAAGCATGTCTGTCGATAGTACCAACGGACACATTGAAGATGAAGATACACAGGATGAGGTGGATGTGAGCGATACCGTAAGACCTGAACCCGCTCGTGATACCCGACCTGACTTGAGCTTTGAAGCTGCTGCAGCTGCAGCCATGCGTGACCAAGTGGTTGAGACGATTGATATTTCCCGTCCGCCAATACGTGAGAATGTTACTAAGATCATTAGTGGTCTTGCCAGGGTTGATGAGACTAGCTTGAAGAACATGCGAATGGATGAACATGATGGTCAGCTGACATTGGCTGAGTACTTGGTTGAAAATACGTCCATTTCCTATCTTTATCTGCACAGGGAATGTAAGTCACCTGAAGTTGTTCGCTTGGAAGACCGAGTGCGAATCCCCGTTGAATATGAGGGTGAAACTGTATTACTCGAAGTCTATCGGAATGGCGATACGAAGCTAATCCATCGATGGCTAAATCACTAAGTCTATGAAAGCTAAAGATGTTGGGCCTAAGGGGCCGTCTGAAGAAGCTGAAAGAAATGAAGTCGATGAGCTACTCGAAATGTCTGTCGAGCTGCAGCGCAAAAGCGCTGAGGGCGTTCTTTCTCATCCCAATAAAATGCAGCGCGAACGGGAGATTAAGCAAGCTATTGCCACCCTTTCTGACATGGGACCGCTCAATCCCGACTATATTATGAACTTGCGAAAAATAGACAACGGGAACCGTCTGGTTCTCGCTGAATACGTTTATGCAGATCCACCGTTTCATTTTGTTTACATCGATAAAGAATGTGTGAGTCCTAGCTACATGGACTCCTACAGGGAAGCTCATGAATTCCCCCGCCTTGGCTACTCAGGTCTTTTTCGGCTGGTCAGCGATAGTGCTCTGAAGTTAATTGAGCGATGGGATGATTAATCTTGCGCCCGGCATCCCTTTTTGTTAGTATCTTTTGGCAAATTGGTGAGGGCGCTTAGCTCAGTTGGTTAGAGCGTCTGGTTTACACCCAGAAGGTCATAAGTTCGACTCTTATAGCGCCCACCACCTATGCTTTTAAGGTTACTTATTTTTCAAAAAGATAAATCTTTGTTATAAAGAGAACAATAATTAACCCTCAAATTATGCCCCTCGACAGTCCCAAAGAAGTTGCCACCACTGAAGAAACAGAGGTTCTTTCAGAGCAAACGAATATCGCCCCTGAAGCGCCTGTCAGTCACACAAGACTTGCCACAAAGGAAGCTTTAGAGCAAAAGGCACCTGTGCCCCCCGCCTTCGTCAACAGGGAACCTAGCGTTTCAAGTAAGCCAACTAAATGGGATGAACTCTCGGCTGGGCATCATAAGTTCAGCACTGGGTCGTATCGAGGAGAATCCTAATCATCAAAAAACCCCAGGCCGGAGCTTGGGGTTTTTTAGTTCTAAACAAAGGGGGCTTATCGGCCTTCTT
>CBDUQG010000057.1:0-6750 GCA_965369305.1 uncultured bacterium | reverse complement strand
CGGCTGCCCACATTGATAAAAGCAGATTCAAAATTCCCTTTGTCTGTGGAGCCCGCAATTTAGGTGAAGCACTTCGCCGTATACAGGAAGGTGCCAGCATGATTCGCACTAAAGGTGAAGCGGGAACTGGCAATGTCATTGAAGCTGTGCGTCACATCAAAACAATTCATGGCCAAATCGAACAATTAAAGAAAACTGATAAAATTGTTCGAAAAGAATTCTGTGAATCAGAAAGAATTGATGAAAGTTTCCTAAACGAAGCTCTGAACCTGGGTAGGCTACCTATAGTAAACTTCGCCGCAGGCGGAATCGCCACCCCGGCAGATGCCGCCCTAATGATGCAGCTTGGCTGCGATGGTGTGTTTGTCGGTTCAGGCATTTTCAAATCCGGCGATCCGGCTAAGCGCGCCGCTGCCATTGTTCAGGCAGTGACCCACTACAACAATCCTAAAAAACTCGCTGAGCTTTCCCGAAACTTGGGGGAAGCTATGGTGGGTATCGAAATTGAGATTCTTGAAACAAAGCTTGCCGCCCGTGGTTATTAGTTAAGCATTCATGCAATATTTTCTTCCGGCCATTTCAGCCTTTTCGCTCACCGTTCTATCGGTGCTGATTGCGCTAAGGGTTTTTCCGAAGCTGGGGCTCCTAGACAATCCGAAGAAATACGGACTGAAGCGCAAGCCAATCCCCTATCCCGGTGGAATTCTCTTGTGGTTTATCTTTGTTCTTCTGACATTGATTTTCTTTGAGCCAACCACAAAACTCATCGGACTGCTTTTTGGAAGCGGCCTACTAGTCATGATTAATTTCATCGACGATCGCAAGGGGCTCAATCCCATTTTGAGACTAGGCATGCAAATCATTGTTGCCCTCATCATGGTGGTGGCTGGCATCGGCGTAGAAACCATCACCAACCCCTTTGGCGGCTACATTGCGCTCGATAAAATCAAATTCGTTCTGGAGTTTGCCAGTGGTGATGTCACCATCATGGCCTTCTCAGGCATCTTTACCCTTATCTGGATCGTCCTGATCATGAACGTCATGAACTGGCTGGACGGCATTCCGGGAATGACCAGTGGAATCACCTTCATCGGCTGTCTAACTCTCTTCTTTCTGAGTATTACTGACCTGGTTAACCAGCCCGAAACAGCAACGCTCGCTTTAATCGTGGCCATGATCGCTCTGGGCTTCTGGCTCTTTGATTTTTACCCACCCAAAATACTCATTGGTGATTCGGGCTCGATGTTTTTCGGATTACTATTGGCTGTGCTCGCTATTTTTTCCGGAGGAAAGATCGCCACTGCCTTCCTGATTCTAGGCTTCCCCATTATGGATGCCATTTATGTGATTGTACATCGCATTTACAACAAACAAGCCCCTTGGAAAGGAGGTGAATGGGACAAACATCGCAAAGCCGTTCACTTACATCATCGCATGCTCCAGTTTGGATTTAGCGAAAGGCAGGTGCTTTTCTCGATCTACACCCTAGCCGCCATCTTCGGAGTATCGGCCCTTTTCTTGGGCACCAAAGGAAAGTTCTGGGCCATCATCACCATCTTCTTCTTGTCATTTATTCTGGGCTTGGTTCTTCGGGCGAAGCAGAAATAACTAAGGACTTTAATAAAACTTGAACTAGGCCACATTGGCTAACATAATGTTGGCCCCGGCTTGAGATATTTATTGACATATTGCTAAAAATATGGTATAAATAAAGTCTGTTCATTTAAAAATTCGCGCAGGGATAATAATGAGCAGATGAATGTACACAGTCTCTTTAGTGAGTGCTATTACTCATCTGTTCACAAGATCCCTGTTTTAAACTTCAATAAAATCCACCCGAAGGAGAGGTAGGACATGGAAATCAAGAAATCTGATCTGATTATCGTACCAGGCTGGTGCATTGCCGTCATCGGCGGGCACTTAATCATGAACTTTGGCTTCGAGGGAGTGGGTCAACTTCTACTTCGAACTGTCATCTCCGCTGCCCTAATGGGAGGCTGTGCAGTAACCATGAAGCGAATGCAGTCGTTTGACTCAAGCAACTACGGCCGCGACCTACTGCACTCACTCGTCATCTTGAGTCTGACATTGCCGGCTGTAACCCTTGGAATCGGAGCTATCTTTGCATCAAACGCCTCAATTCCGGAAACGATCGGCTATGGCGTGCTCGGAGGAGCAGCTCTGACGTGCAGTGCCTTGATCATTGGGGCCATCGGTGGACTTATCGCTGGCCTCGCACGATTTGCCTGGAAGCGATGTAGTTGAAGCTGAAACAGGAAAGCCCGTGTCGGTATAAAAACCGGCATGGGCATTTCTAAATACTAAAAAGCTCCCAACATCCTCAGAGGAAATAAGTGTTGTTATGAATAATCTGATTCAATAGCCATACTAATGTGATCGGCAACCTGCTTCAGTTTCTCAGTTGGGCCAAAAGTATAATCCCAATGGCTAAATCCCACATCGATGTTCGGACGACCATCAACCGTTTGCATATGTAGCTCCAGAAGCTCATCCCTACTAGAAGCAATGCAAAGAGTAATAGATTCATGGTGGGCCTTGAGCTCGCGATGCATTCTTGAGTTTGGGCGAAGGTGTTTGGTAGCTGGTAAGTAGCGAAGCAAAGGGGCATGTCCATAATGATAATCAGGCGCTTCATTGATGGGACTCGCCATGGTTACTACCCCTTTAAGCCTTTCTCGAAATGCCTGACTAGAAGCTTCCTGCATTTTTCGAAGTGCCAGAAGTGAGGCAACACCTCCATTGCTATGTCCAACCAGGTAAATATCCTCCTGACCACCATCAACCCGATCCGCACGATCCACAAAATCAGCAATGCTTGAAGCTTCCTCTTCCAAGGTCATTTGACTAAAAGCCGCAAAAAGCCCATCAGGCAGGTTATCGGGATAGCGGACGTTCGCATTTCCGTTGAGCGCTCTTCCAAGAGGCTTCATGGTATCTACTCCGCAACCCCACCCAGGTGCCATGACCACCATTTTTTTGTTGGGCTGATGTGCTCTAGGATCAGGAGTACGAGGAATAAGCCCCTGCATTGCCACTTTCGCAATATGCCTGGGAAGCTCGACACCAGTCACGGCCCTTTTAGCAGCCCCAATAAACTGTCTCGCCCCACGGTAAGTTTTCTCAACCTTCCTACGCATTTTAATTTTGATAATTCTTTTTGAGGCCTAGAGTTAATTATATAATATCCCGCACAATACGCAAGAAATCTGGTATAATGCGGTTCGTCCTAACTATTTTTTGTGTCTATCTACTCAGTTCGAAAATCATTGATTCCTCTCGCCAAGAAAATTGTCTTAAAAGCCAACAAGGTTGAAGATTTGGACGAAAAAAAGTTAAAGGCGATTCGAAATGAGCTCACCAAAGTGAATGGTGGGGTTCTTCCAAAGAACCTTGAGCTGATTCAGGCTTATCGGGAATTGATCGAAGCTAAAAAAATCAAACCCAACCCAGCGGTTTTAAAAGTGATCCAAAAAAGGAAGGTCCGAACGATGTCGGGTATCGCCAATATTACCGTACTCACCAAAGATCTTGGTTGCCCAGGGCTCTGTATTTTTTGCCCTACCGAAAAGGGCATGCCTAAAAGCTATCTGAGCAACGAGCCTGCCATGATGCGCGCTGTCCGGAATGAATTCAGTGCCTACAAACAGGTAAAGACCAGGCTGAATGGACTAAGGGCTCAGGGCCACGATATCACCAAGATCGACATTCGAACCGCTGGAGGAACATGGGGAGCTGTGCCACTTTGGTACCAACAAAGATTTTTGAAAGGAATTTATCTCGCCCTAAATGAGGGTCCTGGAGAATTCGTAGAACATGAAGATGAAAGCTTCAAAGACTTGAAATTAGAAGATCTGATCAAAGAAAATGAAACCGCTCAGAATCGCTGTGTCGGACTTTGGGTCGAAACCAGACCGGATTGGGTGGATGAAGAAGAATTAAAGAGGCTTCGAAGCTATGGGGTAACCGGAATCGAACTCGGCATTCAGACCACTGACGACAAAGTGAATGATTTTAACAAACGTGGGCATGGACTAAAGGAATCCATTCATGCCACCAAAATTTGTCGTGATGTGGGACTCAAAGTTTGTCATCACCTGATGCCGAACTTGCCCACCGCCAGCCTCGAATCCGATTTGAAGAGCGGCAGGGATTTATTTGGATTAGAAGGCTTGAGGCCTGATTATTTAAAGGTCTATCCGACCATGGTCACACCGTACTCAGACCTGGAAAAAATGATGGAGAAAGACCCAAGTATCCACACGCCATACACTGATGACGAGTTGATCGAAATCATCAAGGTTATCAAAAAAGATACACCTGAGTATTGTCGCATCATCAGAATTATTCGGGATATCCCCGCTGAGAGCATTATCTTCGGCTCCAAAAAATCCAACCTTCGTCAGGAAATGCAACGGGCCGGTGTGGTCTGCAGATGCGTAAGATGCCGGGAAATTCAGGATCACCCAGTGGAGGAGTTTGAACTACGAGTGATGGAGTATGAAGCCAATGAGGGAAAAGAACTTTTCATTTCAATTGATGAGACTAAGCTAGATAAGCTCATTGGACTTTGTCGGCTTCGCTTTCCTTCTGATCCCAAGAATCCGATATTGCCTGAACTCAAGGATGCCTCACTTGTACGCGAACTTCATGTATACGGTCAAAAACAAAGTCTTTCAAAGAAGAATGTTCCATCCAAAACTCAGCACTTGGGCTTTGGTAAACAACTAATGAAAAAAGCTGAAGAGCTTTCGAAGGAAGCTGGCTTCAAAAAAGTGGCAGTCATTTCTGCCATCGGCACACGAGAGTATTACAAAAAGCTTGGCTACAAGCTGGAAGGCACCTATATGGTAAAATACCTGTAGTAATAAAAACTAACACACAACAATGGAATCAATTGTGGACTTTTTCGACATGCTCTTGCAATACAATGACTTCGGACTTTTTGCTATGCGCTTATACCTTGGACTGCTTTTCGCCTACAGCGGACAAAAGAAGCTCAGAGGACTCCAAGGCTTCGCCAGACACAACGGATTACCAGTGCCAGTGGCTCTTGTAGTGGTTCTTTTTGAACTTATAGGTGGTATCGGCCTAGCATTAGGTGTATACACTCAGGTCGCTGCTCTGATGATCATACTGGTTATGCTTGGAGCCATTTATTTTCACACCGCTAAATGGAAAAGCAAATTTTGGGCCCAAAATAAAGGTTGGGAGTACGACCTTATGCTTCTTTTGATGGCGCTGGTGACTCTGACTTCGGGGGGTGGCTCGCTGGCACTGCTTCCTTCGCTTTAACAGGATTCACGTGTCCCTCAGTTAGCTGAGCAAAGGTAAGCACCCAAACAGCAATAGCGAAAATATTGAAGAGTCCAAGCAGGTAAGACGAGACGATCAGGACGACGAGTCCTGCTATTCCAATGAAAACGAGTCCTAAAGTTGAGAGAAAGATGGTTGCCAAATAGCTGGTCAAACCAACCACCATCATAGGAATAAGGAGGACGAGAAGAACGTTCAAAATAATTCTGGCCCCGATGAGGAGCATGAGCACGAAGACAAGGAAGGTCTTTTTAAGGTTGGCAATAACCAAAACAGCGCTTTCCATCAAAGACTTCACCATGCTTTTTCCCTTCAGAACAATGAAGTACTCACTATAGGTAAAAAGGAAGTTGATAATGAGCCCCGCCATGGCAATGAAAAGCAAAATCGGTAGAGCGATGAAAAAGACCCCCTCCCCCCACCAACGCAAGATAAAGGAAGACTCGGTAAAAAGAGTTGTGATACTAAAAGCACCTGTAACAATGGCAAATTCAAACATAGGGAAGAAATGCCTGACACCCACTTCTACCGAACCGTCGATGGACTCATAATTCCGTATTTTCCAGAGAGCATGAATCAAGGTACCGCGAAAAATTGGCGGTGTTAAAACGTAGCCAAGTAAAATAACGATCCCCAGAATAACAAGTGTGGTTGCAATGCCCCAGTGAACTGAAGCCAGGCTCCAAACAGTTTTCGCTGTTCCGATAACATTACTGGTAGCCTCTGGCTCAAAAAGCACTGAGTGCCTGAAGGCATTGTACTGATACATGAGATACACGCTGGAAACAATCACACCAAAAAAGGAGGGCGTGAAACCATACCAAATGAGCTTTTTCAGATGCACCTGGGTGATCTGCCATGCCTTTCTGACAATGTCCCGTACGTTCATGTCTTTTTGTTTTAACGGCCCTCATTATAGCCAAGAAGCCGAAATTTGGAAAGGCTGAAAAAAGTATAGTAACCGAATGATGAGCTTCCGAGCGAAGCTGAAAAGGACCCTGAAGGGACATGTGCCCTGAAGGAAGCCTTGACGCTGAGCGAGGAGGCGAAGAGTGAGATCAAATATTTGGGAAAGGCCGAAAACCTTTTTTAAAGGTTTTCGGGTAAGATAAAGGGCGCCCAGTTTGCCACGTAAAGTCTTTAAATGATAGATCTTCAGAGGTGTTTAGACGCCCTAACGACACACGACCCAAGAATGGGAGTGGTCAAGCTCCCTAGCTTTTCAAATCAGTCCATTTTTATACCGCTACTGAGTTGCGGATATTTTGGATTTTGTTTTTGTTTTTGGTCCCTGCTACCCAGCTCCGGTCCCGAGTGGGGATCGAAGGGGGGAGAGACTACTTTTCTCACTGACTGTGTCCGGCGAACCGGAGCGCAGTGAGTTGGGGAAAAGTAGGGAGAGGCCAATAACCGCGG
>CBDUQG010000056.1:0-6777 GCA_965369305.1 uncultured bacterium | reverse complement strand
GTGTGTCATTATCATATTAATTTTTAGTCATATGTCCAGAAAAAACTTTAGCTATTTAGCATTGATTTTACTCGCTGCTGCCCCTCTACTCCTTCAGGGGTGCAGTAGGGCCGTTGCACCCGCGCCTGAAGCCGATGTTGCGCCGGAAATTTCGGACTCTCAGTCTGAATCCAATGATTCTGACTCAATGGATGAATCAGCTGCGATGATTGGAGAAGGAAGCTGGAAACTTGATACAGATCAATCCATGCTTACTTATCATGCCAGTCGCCTGGTCGGTTCCGCTCATACTGGAACGGTTGATATTAAGGAAGGATCTCTAAGTGCTGATGAAAACGGCATCACAGGTGGTAGTTTTGTCATTGATATGACAACCATCGGTGAAGAGAATAATAATGAGCGTTACCTTCAGCATGTGATGAGCGATGATTTCTTCGGAGTCGAAGAGTTCCCTGAGGCTTCTTTTGAAATCAGCAACGTTCTACTTCTGGAAGATGGTCGCTATGAAATTACCGGTGACCTGACCATTCGCGGTATCAGCAAAAAGATTATCTTCTTTGCCACAGTGGCAGGGGATGCAGATATTCTAAATGTTGAAGCTGATTTTACGATCGACCGCACTCGTTGGGACATTACTTTTGATTCTAGTTCTTTCTTCCAGAATCTGGGAGACCGCGCGATCAAGGACTTGATTGAGTTTGAGCTCGACCTGGTTTTTGAACTCTAAGAAAGTAGCTGTCCGATCGGTGGAGCGACTACATCTTCGTCGTAAATGACCAGGGGGATGATTTCAGTATTGAGCTCGCTAACCACATCTTCGTGATAAAGGTAGCCCATGGCTTCATTTTCAATATTGATGCAGCCACGCGAGCCTTTCCGTTTAGTGTGAAGGACAATGTCAGCTCCCATATAGCTCCCGGGATGAGGCGTGAATTCACCATTACTCATCTGATTGATGGTAGGCAGCTTGTTGTATTGATGGGTGCCGATGTTACCTTCTAGTAGGTGGGGTAGTCCATCGTGAGGCATTGGGAAGGAGGTTTTATAAACGCCGAATTTCTCACCATCTTTGTCCCAGCCGTTCATACTGCTACGAGTGGTTCTGTACATGTACCGAACTACATTGCCTCCAATGGTCTTCAGATCGCCGTAGTTGGCTTTTTCACCTTCTCTGCGATAGCTGATTTCGTAGGTGTTTTGAAGGACATAGTCCAGGCCGACTTTTCGGTAGGTTTCAATGCGACCTACGGCACCAGGCTCCTTAACCATCTTCATGGCGTAGCTATGTGGCATTTCTAGAATTCCGTAGTAATCCTCAATGTAGTTTAGATCTGTCTTATCTTTGACTACGAGATTGGTCACGCCACCGGGTTCCAAGGCGGGTACCCAGAAGTTACGCTCGGTGATTCGGAACCAACGGTAGCCACTTTCAATTCGACTTTCTGTGGGTTCTACATCCATGCCACGATGAAGCTCAAATAGGGGATTTGAATCAATGCTGGGTCCGCTATAGACTGTGACGGTTTTAGCACTCACTTCGTAGCTTTGATCAATGCTCCAACGGCTGATGGTTGGGCGCACGGTTTTAGTCTTATTTGAGCTTTCTTCTGCCGCTGCTCGAAGGGGGCTGAGGAGCACAATCAGCAGGGCAAGCAAAACAAAGGCTTTTCGCATTTTGGAGGGCAATTTACAAAATTGGTATGATATTTTACCTACTTTATGCAAATTTGTCAATAGCCTGGACCTACTCCTGAAAAATCATTGACTCGGGGGCAACTTATTAGGTATCGTAGTCGCTGTCGTGGGCGATTAGCTCAGCTGGTTAGAGCGCTACACTGATAATGTAGAGGTCGCAAGTTCAAGTCTTGCATCGCCCACCACCAAAAAAACCTCCGAAGAGGTTTTTTAGTTTTTTCGAGATGAAGATAGCTCTTATTTCCTCTTGCGAGCAATTAGGTAGTCCAGGCTGATAGGAGATTCGTTGTGGCAGATGAGCTTGAAGGCTGCGAATAGGTAAATGAAGAGTCCAATTACATACACACCACCTTCTGCTGTGTTCTGAGCAGTCAGAGCAACGATGTAAAGGGCGAACATAAGTCCAGCCACACGAGCAGCTACATTAGCAAATAGTCCAAGAACAAGCATGGCTCCAACGACTAGTTCCAAGGTTGGAACGATGGTTAGGAAACCTTTGATCAGACCCTGAGGGATGAAGGTATTGGCGAAGCCAGGCATCGCTGCTTCAACAAAAGCTGTGGTCCCTGTCTTAAGCTTCAGGTAACCGGTAATAAGGATCATGCCACCGAGCGCCAAGCGCAGAATGACATTCTTAGATAGGATGACGTTAACATCCAGATTCATCTTTTTCTTAGCCATAGTTTTGTATTTATTTAATAAATTATGGTTAACGCGTTAAGCATAGCACTTTATTGCTGGAATGGCACGTCAGGCACGCCATCAATTGAAATGCTGCCTAGCATTTTTCCGTTTGAGTCGATATAACCTGTGATGGTGATATCACCCTCATCTTCAACGGTCTCTCCTGAAACCGTGATAGAGCCACTGATTTGGCCGAAGAGGAGGAAGGTGCCGCTATTGCCAATGTCGCCGTTACAGTTCGTGGAGCGAGCTGAGCCGCTGCCAGTGGCAGGGGGTATCCCTTCGATCGAAAGTTCTGTCGAGAAGTCAGTTTTTAGCTGCGTATCACAATAAGCGTTACCATTCTTGTCGAAGGTAATGCTGATGGAGCCGTGAGTCGTTTCTGTCGTAATGGCCTGAATACCTTCTTCAGTAATCACCTGTGTATTTGGTCTGCTAAAGCTCGCCACATAGGTGCCTGCGAATGGATTTCCTTCTTCCTCTTTCTTTTCAACAACTTCTTCAATAACCTCTTCAACAACTGGTTTTGGTAGTTCTTGAGGTGTTGGAGTAGCATCGTCATCTTCATCACTTTCCAGTTCCACTTCGCTTGGTTCTTCTGGCTCCTCGGTAACTTCATCATTTACAGGTAGCTCTTCTTCCAGTCCCTCCGGCTTATCTTCTTCCATGTACTCGTCAATTTTGGCAGTGATGGCTGGTGGGAGTAGGGCATCGCGCACCGGATGCCTGTGTTCAGGGTTTGAAAGGTTGTCGGTGAGGTCCATCATACGATCTACGCCCACGGTAGCCAGGTTATCGGCGCCACCACCAATATTGCCCGCACTTGAAATCAGTGTGGCTACTGGCTTGGCGGTCTGAACGGCATCATGAACAGACTTCTGACACTTGAGGGCCGCGTCCAGTGCATCACTATTATCAGCATCGGCCAGATCGCCATATATGTCGCCTGACTGCCAGGCGCTTAATGAGCTGCCGCATCCTTGCTTATGAACATTGTCGATGACGGCTGATCCCAGCAAAATAGCACCGCCCGTCACAACAACGGTGGTGACCATGGCTAGAACCATGATAAAGCCTTTGGGGTTTGTACTTTTTTTCATATTTTTTATTCACATAATTTGTCAGGAAACTCGGAGTAGCCAACGCCCATGGTCACGGCCATGATTTGATTATCTGAGAATGAAAAGGTTCCTCCTGGCCGATCATATGTACTTTCATATTTCATAACTTCTATTTGGTGTGGACCACCATCTGCTTCGGTGCTGCAATCCGGGTTGCCTCCCATCAGACGTCTGATGTCTGACTTACTGGTGTTGAAGTCGAATTCAAGCGGGCTGATATCGTGATCCTGTACATCGATGGTCAGACCAGTGGGCTCTTCGCTGAGGTAGTAGCCGTTTTCGAAGCTGGCCACCACGTTGTCTGGTGCGTCAAAGGTCCATGTTTCGATTCTTGTTGGCTGAGCCCTGACGACCACTCGGCCCGTTTCATCGAATCTAGCGTCAGAAAAAAGGATCATGTAAACATCCGGGTTACCTCGAACATCCAAGAAAGCTTGTTGGGCGTTTTCGCTATATCCACATTCTTGATTGTAAAAGAGTTCTGCTTGGCAACGAATGCCATCCAGTCCGTCGTTCACAAAACAAATTGTCATGGTTCCATCATCACGTTCTTCTTCCATGATTTGGCCACCACGTTCTTCACAGTAGGCAGTCCACTCCTCAATGCTTGAGGGTCTGACCACTCCAACGGATTTGAGGGCGGGGGACTCCATCACCATCTGCTTGGCATCTTCAACGGTTGGAAGCTCACCATTTTGGTAATAATAAAAGCCTGCTCCAAGGGCAAGGGCTAAAATAATGATCGATAGTATTCTTTTCATATTTTCTTTTTTGTTGCATGTATTGTAGCAGGAAGCAGCTCTCGTATCCAGTACTATTGAAATTTTTTAAAAATAATGTATAATCATTTTACTAACTCAAAAATACATTGCACTCCAAAGACAACTCAGGACATTCAAAAAAATTGAGCTTTCGTGATTTAGGTCTAGATGCCCCCATTCTGAAAGTACTGGATAAACTGAATTTCCATACACCTACACCCATACAAGCCCAGGCTATTCCTGATGGACTAAGAGGGGAGGATATCATCGGCGTTGCCCAGACGGGTACCGGAAAAACCATGGCCTTTAGCTTGCCTATGCTCCAGGGGCTCATTCGAAATGGTGGTCGAGGCCTCATTATTCTGCCGACCCGCGAGCTAGCCCTTCAAGTAGAGGAGGCCCTATATAAGGTGGCCCGTTCTTTCGGCCTGCGTACAGCTATGATCATTGGTGGTGCTCCTATTAATAGGCAAATACAGGATCTTCGCAAGAAACCTCATATTATCATCGGAACGCCGGGGCGCATGATTGATCATATCGAAAAGAAGACTATTCCACTGCATAAGGTCACCATGTTGGTACTTGATGAGGCTGATCGTATGCTCGATATGGGTTTTGCTCCTCAGATCAGAAAGATTCTGAGAGTAGTTCCCAAAGACCGCCAAACCATGCTCTTTTCGGCTACCATGCCTGCCTCTATTGTTAAGATTGCGACTGAGTACATGAAACGCCCCACTCATGTGGAGGTGGCAAGGCAGGGAACGACGGCTGAAAAAGTGGATCAGGAGATATACATTGTGGCTAAGAATCAGAAGCGCCAACTTCTCGAGATGCTTCTAAAGCAATATAAAGGGACTGTCATTGTTTTTAGCCGAACCAAATATGGAGCTAAAAAGATTTGCCGAAACCTGAACCAGATCGGGCATACATCCGCCGAAATTCATTCAAATAGAACACTGCCCCAAAGAAAACAAGCTCTCGCAGGCTTTAAGAGCGGTAAGTACCGTGTCCTTGTGGCCACCGACATTGCTGCTCGTGGGATTGATGTGAAAAACATTGAATTGGTGATCAACTATGACGTGCCTGAGGATGCTGAAGATTATGTGCATCGAATTGGCCGGACAGGTCGCGCCGGGCAGGAGGGGAGAGCAATTACCTTCATCATGCCCAGTCAGAGCGACAAGCTTCGCAAGATTGAGCGGCTGATCGAGAATAAGATTCCTGAATCTACACTTCCTGAAGGCCTTCCGGATCCGGAATTTATTGCTCCCAAGGCCAAAAAAGTAAGGCGCGGAAGCAGGACAACGTATCGTTCTAAAAAATCAAGCGGCAGGCGTCGCTGGTAGTCTGGCTGATGGTTGGCTGCAGGTTTTTTTGTTATACTCGATTTTGTCAGTAATAAAAATAAACGATGAAGGTTGTAGTCATCTTTGCCCACCCGTCTCATGAAAGCTTCAATCATGCCTTGATGAAGTCTTTTGCTGATGGTGCCAAGGGCGCAGGTCATGACATTGAGGTCATTGACCTATATAAAGATGACTTTGATCCAGTTCTTCGAAAGACCCGGCACGGCGGTGAGCACAAGCCTCAGGTTCAGAAGTACCAAGACATCATCAAGGAAGCTGATTGGCTTGCCTTTTTCTTCCCGATTTTTTGGTATCGAAGTCCGGCAATCATGGAAGGCTTTTTCGATCAGGTCTTTGATTCAGGTTTTGCTTTTAAATACAAAAAAATTCTTGGTGGCCTTGTTGCCAAGCCGATTGGTCTTTTGCCTGTTAAAAAGGCGGTTGTGGTTGAGACTTATGGCGGCCCGGGTTGGTTTTATAAGCTCTTCTTCATGCGTATTCCATGGCAGCGTTTTAGGGCCGTCCTCAAGTTCTGCGGGATTCGTAAATTCATTCATCACCCTTGCTACTCAGTTCAGCATGCGAAAGAAAAGATGCTGAAAAAATACCTGGAAAATGTTAAGAATATAGGTGCTAAACTCAAATAATATGGATTCTAGGAAATGTCCCAAGTGTAAAGAAGTGATTAAACCGGACGCCAAGAAGTGTAAGCACTGCAAAGCGGACCTTCGTAACTGGTTTGTTCGTCACAAGATTCTGACCGTCATTTTGGTGCTTGTTGTTCTTGCAGTCCTTGGTAGTAATGCCGAAAAGAAGAAGGCGGGCTCTGATGAACTCTCTTTGACTAAAGAGCGCTGCGAGTCAGTCACTATTGGTATGAATCAAGAACAGGTGAGGGGAGTTTTAGGCGAGCCGAAGACTCAGCGCGAAACACAAAATCAGCACTTAGGCACTTTTACGCATTGGCACTATGCCGAGGGCTTTTTGAAAGTTGCTTGTGACATCACCTTTTCCAAAGAAAGAGTTTCGAACCGTTCTTGGGTAGATCTGAGATAAAGCATTTGACTTGGGCTCGGCCCTTAGATAGAATCCCTTTTGCTGAAACCAAGTGGGGCATTAGCTCAGCTGGCTAGAGCGCCTGCCTTGCACGCAGGAGGTCATCGGTTCGAC
>CBDUQG010000055.1:0-6790 GCA_965369305.1 uncultured bacterium | reverse complement strand
AGTTCGAAAAAATCCAACCTGAAGTACAGGTCATACCTCGCGGCTTCAAGCTTAAACTGCTCAAGTTTCTCAGTCTCCCATTCATTCTGCCGCTCACAGCTTTGCTCGGAAAAAACATGCACTACAAAGCGAAATGCTGGCAGCAGTTCTTGCTCGGCGTTGAGGAGGCATCCTAAATTTGCTTTAAGGCCGTCTTTTCCGTAAAATAAATGGCAAGCGCGAAACAAAAAATATGAAAAAAAATACTCTCAGAATCATTGCTGTACTCATGGTGCTCATGGCTCCGCTTTTTCTGTCTGGATGTCAGAAAAAATGCCCAAGGCCAACCGAAAACATTCCAGGTACTAGCGGTTACCGGGATGACTGTCCATTCGAGGAAGAAACCACCCCGACCACTGACCTCAAAGAGCTCGATCTTTGGGTGGCCTTTGATAACACCGATGCCTTCCGTGAACAGATTCAGGCTTTTCAAAGCAATATTCCCGGTGTTGTGGTTCGCGTAAAAAAGTTCACCAACCTTGAAGAATACGAAGATCTAGTCATCAACGAAATTGCTGAAGGTGAAGGGCCGGACGTCTTCATGGTGCACAATTCCTGGATGCCGAAGCACTACAAAAAACTCCTGCCCATCCCTCTCGACCAGCCTGTTGTGATGAACGCAGAGCTTTTCCGACAAACCTACTTCCAGGCCGCAGCGGATGACCTCATCGTTGATGAGCAAGTTTACGGAATGCCACTTTCCATCGACAACCTGGCTGTCTTCTACAACAAACAACATTTCCGCGACCTCATCGCTACCAGCGATGCACCAGGGGATCTTTGGGAAGACATTCAGGAGCAAGTCACCTCCCTCACCAAACGCAATAACAGCCCAGAACGCTTCGCCCTCACCGGAATCGCCATGGGTCGCTCCGACAACATCTCCAGCGCCGTCGACATCCTTTACGCGCTCATGGTTCAATTCGGCGTTGAGTTCTACGATGAAAAAGAAGAACGAGCCACCTTCGCTGTCGATCAAGGGGGTGAAAACCCAGGTGTTGATGCCCTCGAGCTCTTCACTAGCTTCGGGCTGCCTAGTTACCGCAACTACAGCTGGAACGAGTACATCACCGGCTTTGCTCCAGAAGAAAAAGAGGTCAATCCGTTCGTGCGCGACAAGGTCAGCATGATCATTGGCTATCCATATCTCTACAACGAAATCGAGCTGGCCATCCAGGACCAGCAAAAATCAGGGGGTGATCATATCGACATCGAAGATGTGGGCATTGCCCCATTCCCGCAGCTCATTAGTGGCCAAGAGGCGACTCGCCGAGACACCTATGCCAGCTACTTCCCACTGGTCGTAGCCCGCACCACCGATATGCCATCTGAAGCCTGGACACTTGTTCAGTACCTCACCAGTGCTGACGCCCTTCAGACCTACCATAAAATCACCAACCGCCCAACCTCCCGCAAAGATATGGTTTCTGAGCAGCAAACTGAACCACTCTTCGGAACCTTCGCCTTCCAGGCACCATTTGCCAAAAGCTTCACGATCTACGACGATGCAGCCTACCGCAAAGTCTTTTCCGAAGCTATCCAGGATGTCATCAGAAATGTTTCAACACCGCAACAGGCCCTGAACACGGCTCAGCAGAAAATCACCTGTATTGTCCAAAAAGAGAAGGAATTAATTGATGTAGGTACTGATTGCGGCATATAATTGAAGCATGAATAAAGTCATCCAGACACTCTGGAAACTCTTCCTGTTCAGCTTCCCTTTCTCGATTCATTTTGTGCTGTATGAAAAAGCCAGCTACCGCTTTGGCAACTTCAGCCCCTGGGTGACAGGCTTCTTGTTTTTACCTGAAATCCTTCTCTTTGCAATTTTTGTACTGTGGTCGCTCAAAAAAATCCGCGACAAAGAACTCACAAAATTCAAATGGCCAAGCAATGGTGAGTGGCTCCTAAAGCTCTTTGCTATCAACGTCGGCTTAGTTACTCTTGTTGCAGGGGATCCTGTCCTTTTCCTTTTTTGGGCCATCAGAATCGTTGAGGCAGTGATGGTTTATCATTTGGTTAGAGGCAAAATCATTCCACACCAAGAACTCATTAAGTGGCTGTTATATGGCGCAGTATTCCAGATTATTTTGGCGTATGCTCAAACTCGTCTCAATCACTCAGTGGGTCTTCATTTCCTCGGCGAACCAGTCATCGGCCCCGATATCCCCAATGTTGCCAAAGAGGACCTGACTGATGGTACTAAGCTCATCAGAGCCTACGGCACCTTCTTGCACCCCAACATTCTGGGGGCCTACCTCATGACAGTTCTATTCCTGAGCCTAGCCTACCTCAAAAAATCAGCCCTACCTTTCTGGATTATTCTCCTTTCAATCGGTGTTTATTTAACAGGCTCCCTCGCTGCAGAACTTACCCTCATTCTCACAGCTGTCATTCTGCTCATGCTGGGCGTCATCAAAGTGGCTAAGCAAAAAAAAGTCCTCAGTCTTGGCCTACTCCTAGCCCTGGTTTTTGCCAACGCCTGGATCTATGGCAACAGTGCCCAGCTGGCCTGGAACTATCCTTCCGTCCAGGAACGCCTCAGTCAGAATGTAGTTAGCCTGAACATGTTCCTCTCTAAGTTTTGGGGGGTGGGAGTTGGCAATTTCACTTTGGAAATGGAAGCCTTTTCCGAAGCCAAGCTCCTGCCTTGGGAGTTCCAACCAGTTCACAATGCCTACCTCCTCATTCTCAACGAAACCGGCATCCAAGGGCTTATCATCCTAATTCTCATGATGGCCTACCTGCTTCATGGCTACTGGAAAGACGGCTTAAGCTACTTTCTCAAAGACAAAGCGCGCATCCTTCCCCTCTTCGCACTCATGATCATTGCCTCCTTTGATCATCTTCTTTGGACGAGCTGGATCGGACCCATCTTAATCGGAATTGTGGTAGCCGAAACCACCCGACCTGCCTAGACAGGTACGAGTGGTTCTCGGTGTGGTCACGTTCATCCCCGGGTACCGTCGATGATTGCGCCATCTTCGACGATGGGGGTTTTGCGCTGCCTCTGCTCTTCTTTCTTCTTCTGGAGAAAGACCTTGAGATCTGCTAGGTCAATCTCCCTCCCGGTTGCATCCGAGAAGCCCTGGGCGAGCATCCCGAAGCTCACATTCAGCGTCGGCGGGAGTCGGTAAGGCACCATCTTGAAGATAGCTTTCTTCTTGCCGTCCTTCTCCTTGGTTTTTACCTCGCCGTTCTCGTCAGTCACCGGAGTGATGAAGTAGAGGGTCACGTAAGAGACCATCTGCTTCTGCATCGCAGGCGTTTCCGGTATAGGCTCACCTTCTTTAGGTGTAACCGGTACCATCACTTCTTCTTGCTCACTCTCGAAGACGATGACGCTGAATGGCTCACCGTTGTTGAGATTCGTGCGTTCGAAGGGGACGAGTTTGTCACCCTCCAAATTCACGGAAGCTGCGGCAAGCAGAATGAGACCTTCAATGCTCTCACTCTTTTCACCGCCTGGGTTGAGCCTGCTCAGCCTTTTCTGGTCCTCCTTATTGAAGGCGGTATCGTCCACGATCCACACGTAGTAGATCTTGGGCGGGTCCATCTGACGATCCCAGTCCCTGAAGTAGAGACCTCCGTAGGTTGTCAGGAGCATGGGAGCCAGAATTGGCAGGGTTAGAGCGAACAGGACAATGAATCCCGCTTTGACCCTGTGTTTGGCCAAGTAGTTGAATGTCCTGCTGCGAACAGACGGCTTGAAGAAGTGCATTCCCAGCCGTACGAACATCAGCGTAGTGATGCCAGTAGCCCAGTGAATCAGGCCGAAAACGATCATCACCAGTACTCCAAGGAAGAGCAGTCCGCCCACGATGGAAAGAATCCAATGTGATTTCATCCACGCAATGCGCTTGTTGATGGATTTCACGAAGGCGTCCTTCTCCTCGTCTTCAAATTCATCCGGATAAGGATCCGGAAGTGGGTCCCCGGGGGGAGTAGAATCTCGGCTCTTTGCCATTTTGCGTTCTCCGTTTCTCTAGCGTTGAAATCATTTGATTGCGACCACACCGTGTGGTCACAAATCGCCCGTGTTAAGTAGGTGGGAATTTATGACACAGTGAGTCACAATCAAAAATCGGTGTTTTTGAAAGATCAGGGGCAATAAAATACTATATTTTGACAAATGAGTCAATATTGTAAGGGTACTAAAATCGGTGTTACGCTTGCTGGGTGAAAAGCATCTACAAAACCAAAACACCGGAGCAGACCATCGAGCTCGGCATGCAGCTGGCCAGTCGACTCATGCCAGGCAGCAACGTACTCCTTTTTGGCGATCTGGGAAGCGGCAAAACTCACTTCACCAAAGGGATTGCCAAGGGGCTAGGCATCACTGAAATGATCAAGAGCCCAACCTTTGCTTATGTTAATAAGTATGATTTAGAGTCGGGCCCCCACGTTTATCACTACGATTTATACCGCCTGGAAAAGGGCCAAAATTTTGAATCTATTGGCCTAGCTGACACCATGCATGACCCACACGCCATTAACATCATCGAATGGGCGGACCGCATGGAAGGCTACATGCCCAAAGAATACGTCCGTATTGATTTCCGTTCCCTTGGCGATCACCACGAACTCACCTTTACCTTTGAAGACCCTGAAGTGGCGCCGGAAGAACTGGTCGAAAAACTATGGGACGAATGGGTCACTCCCATGCATGTACGAGCACACTGCAAGCAAGTAGCCAACGTAGCAACACAAATAGCCGAGGCCTTTGCCAGCAGCAACATCCTCATTAACGCTCATCTGGTCAAAACAGCTGCGCTCCTCCACGATGTTGCTCGTGTTTGTGACTTCAGAACTCTCGAAAGAGATAAGTTTCACGAAGAAGTCACCGATGATAAATGGACAAAATGGGTCGACTTACGTGAGCAGTTCAAGGGCATGCACCACGCTGATATTGCCTGCGGCGCCTTGGCTGATGAGGGTTTTTTGAAGACAGCTGAAGTTATCAGATTGCACAATTTCTTTTCCATTCTTGAAGAACCCGAAAAATTCTCCTATCTGGAAATAGCCCTTCTATTCTACGCCGACAAACGCGCCAAACACGATCAGATCGTCAGCCTGCAAGAACGCTTCAATGACTTCCTACATCGCTACGGGCAGCATGATGATGAGGAAACAAAGGAAAAATGGAATGAAGTTAAAAGGATCACCTTTGAGCTCGAACAACAGCTCTTTGAACCGCTAAACTTAGGGCCTGCTGACATCAAATAGGTCTTAACTCAGATTGACCTTGGTTCATAGGTGTTTTAAAATATGCCACTAAACCCTCATTTACCCTGCATGAGCGCCAATTTAAACCAAAAACTGCCAAATAATCAGCCCAGTGCGCAAGAAATCTCAAAATGGAGATTTGTTCTGGGCTTGAGAAATCCAGACAAGCGAAAGGAGTTTGAAAAGTTCATTGAAGAAGAGATTCAGAAAAGAAGAGAGTGGATCAAGACAAAGCCCATTTTTTTGGTTAAAGGACAGCTGAAAGACTGGGCCGATGACATGGGCCAGAAGGCCGACAAAATAAAAGATCGATTCCCCAAAGCGGCCGATGTGCTTTATGTCGCAAGGGAAAAGTGCATCGAGCTATTGACCGAAATAGAAGATCAGAAAAAAGATTAGGCCTGATCATCATCCATTTCCTCGTCTTCATCATCCTCTTCATCGTCTTCTTTTTCTTCGAGCGTGTCTCCACCCAGATCCGTCTGAACATTGAGGGCATCAACGCCATAGAGCTTAAGGAAATTGTCATAAATAAGTTCTACTAGGCCTCCCACAAGTTGTAGAATAAGCCAGACAGCCGGCATAGCTCCCAGTGTAAGTACAAGCTGGGACACATTTGAATTAAGCAAAAGAAGCGCCACACCAATACTCACAAAAATGCCGAGGCTGCTTGAGTAAATTCCCACGAGGGAATACTCGTATCCAGCCAGCACTTCCATAATCAAAGAAGAAACATAGGCACTCAAAAGAAAATGAAGGGCAGCCACGCCAATTGCAATGTCTAGTGGAATGGCAATCAGATAAAGCGGAATGGTCAGAAAGAAAAGAATCAGGTTAAACACGAAAACCTGAGTGATGATCGTTTTTCGGCGACTGTATTTTTCATGATCCATAAAAGTCACCATCACGGCAGTCAGGGTGTTGGCACTCAGTGTTGCGGCAAAAGCCATCACGATAATGGCGAAGAAGGACAGCGAAGTCACTTCATCCCCAGCAGGAATAAAAGTAGACATAATGAAGTACACCACAAAAGCGATCAGCATTCCGGCGACACCACCAGTGATACCACTCAGTAGTCTCAGGAAGAACAGCGTTGCGGACAGGGGCCTCTTTTCGTTCATATTGTTTTTAGTTTTTAGTCTCTAGTTCATCGTTTCGGGACGACAGCACCATTGTAGCAAAAACCGCCACAAGTCCAACAGTAATTCCAATATCGGCCACATTGAAGACTGGGAAAGGTTTGAGCACAATAAAGTCCACCACGTAACCATGTATGACCCGGTCTATGAAGTTTCCGAGCCCTCCTCCCAGCACAGCCCCAAACATCCAGCTGCTAAAAAGAGTGCCATGTTTGGATTTAATTACGTAGTCAAAACGCAGGTGAGTCAGTAGCATCAAAATTACAATGCTAGCCAGAATCTGCAGCCATCTGGGCATATCAATCCCAAAAGCAATGCCATCATTTGTCTGGTAGCTCGTCAGGTACAGAAAATCCTCAATAAAAACAAATTCACCAATAATACCC
>CBDUQG010000054.1:0-6952 GCA_965369305.1 uncultured bacterium | reverse complement strand
CTCGTCGGGCTCGTCGTCGGGGGCTTCTGCCTCGGCTTCGCTTTCGGCTTTTCCCTCGGAATCGCCTCCTGCGTCCTTGGCTGGTTCGGTGTCCGCTTGGGCTTCTTCCTCGTCGTCCTCCGACTTGGAATCGTCCTCCGCGTCCTCCTCGTCCGAAGAACCAGCGCTCTCGTCGCTGGCCTCTTGGCCTCCTTCTGCCTTCTCCTCGGCTGCTGCCTCGGCTGCTGCCGCGGCCATTACTTCGTCTTTCACTTTTACGCTCATTGTCTTGCTCCTGTCTGCTTCTTCTTCTGCTTGGTTGGGGTTCGGGTCTTTAAGGTAAGATATCAGGGCATCTCCAAAGCTTGGAGAGCCGTGCGCATAATATAGTACCAGCTCCTGATTTTGTCAATCTTACTTGGGCTTTGCGATGAAGGTGACAGGGGCGCTGTTAAGACTCCTGTTATAAATCACTGGAGGCCTGCTTCCTCCCGGAAATCCGGCCAGCTTAGCAATTTTCTTTTTGCGGCTGACCCATTTAATGAAAATGACACTGTGGTTACCGTATTTGTCCCATTTGTTTTTGTTGTTGATGAAGATATGGTCACCAGGGCTGATTCTATTAAGCATGGCCTCATCGGCGTGATGCTCTCCGCAATCTTTCCCTTCATATTTATTAAAACTCGAAAACACTCCCTTTCGTTTCACACCAGCAGCCGTATAGACCTTTTGCACCCAGTCCCAGCAGTGCTTGGCTTTAACTTTGTCGGTGACCATTTTATCCACGATTCTAAGTATTCTTTCGCCTTTGTCTGGTATTTTGGCTAAATCTTCGATGGTGGGCACTTTCATTTCATCACACTTTTCGGTTTCTTTGGGCTTGTCTGAAAGATCTTCTACTTCGCGCACTTCTTCGGGGTTTTCCTTAGCATTTTTGTCATCCACGCTTACATTATCTTTGGGTTGCAATGGGTGCTTGCGAGTGAGCGTTTTGATGAAAAATAGCGCTGCCCCGATGAGCCCGCCGCTAGACACCTTTTCTTTTCCCTCCTTTGTGCTTAGTAGGGTTTTGATTTTTTCCAGACTGTTTTTAGCGTGAAGCCAGATCTGCTGGATCAGCGTTCCTTTTGTCTCGGGTGCTTTGGCCTTTGTTTCGCGGACTTCCTTTGATTGCGTCAGGGTTTGGGTCATTCCCTATATTATAGCACAAAAAAGCCCTTATTTGAAGAGTTTGGGTGGTGAACTCAAAACAGTTGAAAAATTATCTGTCAGCAAATGACGGACCAACACTGCAAGGCACAATTTCAATATTTTTCCAAACTCCCCCTATCATATAAGGTTCAATTTTAAGCCACTCATCCAATTCTTTTCTCGAGGGGAAGTCAACAATATATACTGAACCATTCATCTTTGCTGTTTCGCTTAATAGCGCAACACCGTATAGAGCTTTCCCCTCAGTTCTTAATTTGTCACCCAGTTTGACATGATCATTGCGAACCTTTAGGCGCCTTTCCAGAGCACCTTGATCCTTGCCATCTCTAGCGATAACTATGTATTGCATAGGCTTAACTTTTCATCCTGACAATAAAATGGTGGGCCTGGTTGGAATTGAACCAACGACCAATCGGTTATGAGCCGACTGCTCTAACCACTGAGCTACAGGCCCTAAGTTTGGTTTATCTCTGCATATTGCACTACAACGAGCAGCCTATATAACTTTTGTCGTCTTCGACAACGCACTGAGCTACAGGCCGGCAATTATCTCACGCTCAACAATTTATCACATTCCGAGTTAGGCAGCCATGCTATCGGGTGGGCGCAAAATGTCCTCAACTGGTCTTCGTGTAAAGATATTGTGTTCTTTCGGCATCTTTTTGCTGGAACTATTGCTTACACAGCGCTCGGCGTCGAGCGCCACACCAATATGGCGGTGTCCATTGGCGACCGAAACGCCGTTTTCGTCCTTAGTGTAGCCTTTGGTGGGAGCCCAGATGATCACATCACCAGGTTTGGGCGGCTTTTTGGCCTTCTTCCAGCCATTTTTCATCAGATAACGCTTGGTGGCACCAACACTGAGGATGACTTTATCATTTGCCCCAGCCTCCTGGAGGATGGTTGTGGCAACTTTGGCGCAGGCCAAATTTCCGCCAGCTACATCCGGTGTCCTGAATTCTTCGCGAATCTTATCAATGAATCCGCTGGCAATTTTGGCAATCTTATCACCGATGCTTTTTGGCTCCTTCTCTTTTTCTTCATCAGCTTCTTTAGCCTTTTTTCCAGACTCTTTTTTCTCAGCCTCCTTTTTGCCAACCATTTCAGTCATCTTTTTAGGCATGAATTTGCCAAGCGTTGCTACAAAAACAATCTGTCCGATGCGCTTCATCCGCTCCTTGCTGTCCAAGTCTTTAAAATCGGCTAGGAGTTTCTGAAAAAGACCCGTCACGCTGTCAGCCTTGGCTTTATCCAGCTTTTCACGAGTCTCTTTTTTAACCTCTTCAGTGTTTTTAGGTTTGACCTCTGCTTTTTCAGGGGCTTTTGTCATGAGGTCATTAAATGGATTTTTACTTTTCTTCTTCGATCTTAACGGTAATTTCCGCGTCAACACCTTCAGTTAAGTGGATCATTACCTTATGGTCACCAAGTTCTTTCAGGTGCTCGTTCATGCGAACGGCATCCTTATCAATCTCAAGCTTGTGATCTTTGGCGAGTGCTTCAGCAACATCCTTTTCAGCGACAGAGCCGTACAGCTTGCTACCGCGAGCCTTCTTTTTGAAGATAAGCTCGACTTTAGCCAGCTTTTCAGCGGTTTCTTTGGCATTAGCTGCCAGTTCCTCCATCCTTTTGGTCCGTTCTTCCATGCGCTTCTCGGCCATAGCAATGAGCTTTGGTGTTGCGACGTCAGCCATTTTCTGAGGCAGTAAGTAATTGCGTGCGTAGCCGTCTTTAACGGTGACAACGTCCCATTCATAACCTAGGTTAGGCACACGAGTTTTGAGTACAACTTTCATGATAATCAGCGATTAGTGATTTAGAATTGTTTAGCGATCCAGGCCAGGAAGGTGAGGGGATTGGTCCCATCCTTGAGCCTTCGGTCTACTTTGGCGAACCAGTCTTCAATGTCACCGAGTCGGTCACTGATGGTTGCTAAATGACTGAAAGGTGGGTGGTTGACCTGCTTAGCCAGGGCTGTGTAGTAGGTTGGGCTATAAAGGAATATGGCCGGAACTTCCTGGCTAATGATTTCCTGAATGTCATTCAGGGTTTCACGCCTTTCCTCGTTATCTTCAAGCCTGGCCTTTTCAAGCAGGCTGTCAACAACGAAGTTTTTGAATTGAGAAAGGTTCAGCCCCCCCTCTTTAGCTTGTGAACTATGCCAATAGGGATAAGCGTCGAGATTATAACCCAGATTCTGGCCAAAAATCAATAAATCATAGTCGCGAGTGTTGATCCTTTTCTGGAACTCTCCATTTTCAAGGACTTCAATGCTCACTTCAACCCCGATCTTCTGCCATTGCTTCTTGATCTGCCAGGCAACTTCACGGTAGATTTCAGGCTTGCTGCTGGTGATCAGATTTAAGATGAGCTTCTCGCCTTCGGCGTTTTCACGAATGGGCAATGCCTCAGCTTCTTCATTTTCTTCCCTGAGCTTTTCCTTTTCCTCTTCATTGGCTGACTTGGCTGAGCCAAAGGTAATTTTAATGGAGTCGATCAATTTTTTTTCGTCGTTTAGTCCCACCGCGTACACTTCATAAATATTCTCTCCCGGTTCGAGGCTATCGAATTTACTGGCAGCCACATAGCTCCAACCCGGATCACCAGGTACATACTTTGTCAGTTCATAATCGTTTATGATGACACTTTTGGTATTTTTCGGAACGGTTCCGGTGATGGTGATGGGTTCGCGGGTGGTTTGCCAGTTCTTTCCTTCGTTTGGACTGTTGATGTAAGTCACTTCCTCAGTTGGATCGACTACTTCCTCTACTTCTTCTTCAGGCTCTTCCTCAGTTTCTTCCTCTTTATTCGGAATCTGCCACTCCGTTTCAAAGAGGGAGCCGTTGGCTTTGGTTACGCTGTATTGATTGATCCAGTTTTCCTGATTGATTTCAAGGAGTGGTGTATCAATCACCTGGTGCTGACCAATGGACTTAATCAGGGATTCTTTATCAGTTCCCAGCTGAAGAGCCAGTCTTACCTGAGCCTCCTTTAGGATGGGGGATTCATTGTTGATGAAGACGGCGACATATTGAGGAAGTTGGTAGCGATCCAAAGTGAATCGGCTGCCTTTCAGAATTTCTTCCGCTTGGTCAGATGGGATGCCCCGGATCCCCGTCAGGCCGCTCATATTCTTCTGGAGTTCCTCATAACTGCTGTACGCTCTGAAAACAATGCTTTCAATGTTCGGCTTCCCGTCATAGAAGTCTTCATAGGCTTCCAGTCCGTATTCTGAATGGTCGGCAAGCTGAACCTGCGAGCCAAACTTGTATCGTCCGGAACCCACCGGGGCGAAGTTGAATGGAGCACTTTCCAGGAAAGCAATCGGCTCATTTTCCAGCAGGTGCTTTGGCAAAATGCCTGTCATGGTTTTAACCAGGAAAAATGAATCAGGCTTTTCCAGAAGGAATTCAACAGTTCGTTCGTCGATTTTACTGACCAGAATTCCTGAATAGTCATTATAAGTGAGTATGTTTCCGTTGAATTCAGGATTTTTGATAATGTCATTATAGGTAAAGAGCACATCGGCTGAGGTCACTGTTTCTCCGTCATGCCATTTAGCACCTTCTTTAATGACAAAGGTGTATTTTTTGCCATTCTCACTGGCTTTAACGTTGGCCAGATCACCCACAATTTCACCGGTTTGTGTGTCATATTTAGTGAGGCCGGAAAAGATTAATTGAGTGATGTCGTGAGCAATGCTGCCTTGCTGCACGAAAAGAGGGTTGAGTGTTCCGACTTGGCCGACAGCACCTTCGATGTAGACACCTCCAGGAATAAAATCCATTTCGGAGTTCTGGTCATAAAAAGCCCTCCCGATCTGATAGGTGGAAACGACTAGAATAAGACCTAGAAACGCGATGAGTATCTTTTCGGTCTTCGTGAGTTTTCGAAGAAGCTTTTTTAGTTTCATTCGGGATTAGGTGAGAAAAGGATTCCCTCTAAAAGAAAGCGATGGCAACGGCGTTTGCCATAAAAATAACCGCTAATACAATGGTCATGCGGTAGATGACTTTCTCCGCACCTCTTTTTACTGCTTTGAAGGATTGTCCGCCCCCACCCATCACTGCGGATAGGCCTCCATCCTTATTCTGAGCCAGAATGAGAATCATCAGAAGAATGGAAACGACAACCTGTATGGTAAGTATAATTTCTTTCACTTGAGTATGTTTAAAAACCAGAGGGATTCTAGCATAGCCTGGCTCAAGATTCAACCAGCATTATTCCTGCTCGCAGCTATCGTTCAGCTCACCTGTTTCAAGCTTTCTGTCTCCAGTTGACTGAGTTTCTTCTGGGACTATTGCAGGCATGGGGGGTGGGGTGGTACGACGTTTTGGTTGAAGCCCAATAAACCTCCTTACTAGTTTGCTGGCCATTACTTCATCGACATGTTTTTTTATTTGTTCAGGCGTCATGCTTGTAAGAGCCAATACTGCTTCAAGTTGCTCTCTCTCTTTCAAATCCACAAGATCAGGACGCCCTTCAATGAAGTCGGATGTGGCTTTAGGATCATTGGTATTCAGCATGTTTAATTTCATCACGTCGTCAACAACAATGGGCGGGTAATGAACGAGTAGGGCCTCTTTGATTTCATCCTGAGGCAACTCCATATCCTTGAGTGCGTCACGCATTCTTTTTAAATTCTCAAGGTTGGGATGCTTTCTTCCTCTTTCATGGCGGTCTTTTACTCCTTGCAGCACTTTCTCTTTTTCTTCATCTGTTAAGTGGGTAAGTGCTGGCTCAAAGAGTTTGTGTACGTTGCGCCGATGAGCTGCAACCACGGCTTCATATTGTTTTTCGACTGTGTCGAAATCCTCAGGGTCTACCATAATGACACGTCCATCTTTGAGGTGTCTTGCATAGGCTCGTTTGAGCTCTGGTTTTGCACTGTTGCTGACATTCGTAAACAGCCCGCCGCCGTGCAGATCTTCTTTGGCGCGGTCCTTGCTAGCCCCTGCACTGATTAGACCCATGTCACCGACACTATTTCCCATCCCTCCTCCGATGGCATATTTTCTGCGGGTAAGCTCCTTTGCGTAATCGTCCTTTTGATCGGCCAAGCCCATGTTACCCTTTTTTCTTGGGACTACGCCTACTATACGACCCTCCTCGTCTAGAAGATAAGTCATACCCTTGCCATATTTTAATCCACTTACCTTAAGGATGCCGGGCATCAGGAAATCTGGTGCACCAGTACATACCACAGGTTCTATGCCATGGTCGCGGTCATATTGAGTGATCTTTTTTGCATATGGAAAGAGTTCTCCAGCTCTACCGCTTTCCATGAAGCCTTCTCCAAATTCTTCGAGCTCTTTCACCTTCATCCCCTTGAAGGCCAGGGCGGATAGATTCTCACATTGCACCAAGGCATCTTCGTATTCTAGAAGTTTTTCATCACCCGCCATGTTGAGCTCTTCACGGATGCGCTCTATCTTAACTCCCTGATTGGAGAGGGTTCGTTGCGTTTCCCATTTATGCCCAAGATCAATTAAGTCTTGCAGAAAGCGCATGTTACCACCCTTTTCGATGAACTTTTCTTGAATTTGAGGTTCATCTTTCAGGTACATGGCAAAGTCAATCAGCATTATTCTGAACTTCGATTTGGACTTCCATAAGGTTTCATCCCAGTCGTAAAGTCTAACGACATAAATGCCCGATTCACGTGAATCACTTTCTGTTAGAGTTCGGTTAGGATTGTTTGGATCATATTCAACGTTACGTAATGCTGGAAATGGTGAATACTTAGCTGCTTGATAAGGTT
>CBDUQG010000053.1:0-7001 GCA_965369305.1 uncultured bacterium | reverse complement strand
GTCGGCAGGTGTCAAAACTTCACTTTCATCAATGTAATCGACTTCGAGCGCTTCTAAAATCTGTGCTTCGACAAAATGGCCGATGCGTACTTTAGCCATAACAGGGATGCTGACGGCATTTTGAATTTCCTCAATTAAGGCAGGGTCGCTCATGCGGGCCACCCCTCCATCTTTACGAATATCAGCCGGAACTCGTTCTAGGGCCATTACTGAAACTGCTCCTGCCGCTTCAGCAATTTTTGCTTGTTCAGCATTTACCACATCCATAATGACTCCTCCCTTTAGCATCTGAGCGAGTCCGCGGTTCAGGACATCAGTACTTTTCTTCATGTCTTAAAAATTTAAATCACCGTTGCTGCTCGGTATGGAAGGTCCAGAATCAAAACCGGTGGAAGTACTGGGGCCCATCTTGAAGAGCAGGAAGATGGAAAAGATAATCACAACGAAAGAAATGATTCCAAAGACGCCAACAATATATTTAAAGCGAGGACTCAGGTAACTGAACTTTACGGTATGCCTTAAAATAAGGCTGCTGATGATCAGAAAAACAATGAGTAATAAAATGTAGAGAACGATCGCGGTCGCCATAGGAACATTTTTATGCCAGGCTATTCTAGCATAAGGCTCCATTTTTAGCTATAATCTTGCTGTTAAAAATAATCTTTTTAAAAAGTGTCCAAAAACAGCCCTTCCATAGAAGAAAAACGTCATAGTCTGGCCCACATTCTGGCTCAGGCGGTTCTTGATATGTTTCCTGAAGCAAGGTTAGGCGTGGGGCCGGCCATCGAAAACGGTTTTTACTACGATTTTGAGCTTCCACGCACGTTAATTCCAGAAGATCTTCCAATTCTTGAAAAGAAAATGAAGCACATCATCAAGCAGAATCAGGAATTTACCTCCGAGATGGAACCAGTAGACGAGGCGATTAAGTTTTTGAAGAAGATCAAGCAACCTTATAAGGTTGAACTGGCTGAAGGTTTTAAAGAAGATGGCATTGAAGAAGTTGGTTTTCACCGAAATGGCCCATTTGTAGACCTCTGTCGTGGGGGACACATTGATTCCACCAATCAAGTTGATCCTAAGGCCTTTAAGCTAGACCGCATTGCGGGTGCTTATTGGAAGGGTGACGAAAAGAATCCAATGCTTCAGCGTATTTATGGACTGGCTTTTGAGAATGGTGGCGAGCTTGAAGAGTTTATGGCTATGAGGCGCGAAGCTGAAAAGCGTGATCACCGAAAACTCGGTAAGGAACTTGAGCTTTTTGCCTTCAATGAAAACGTTGGACCTGGTCTTCCGCTTTGGCTCCCGAATGGAACCGTTATTGTAGAAGAATTGGAGGCTCTCGCGAAAGAAATGGAATTCAAGGCTGGTTATAAACGGGTGCGAACTCCCCATTTGACCAAGGGTAAGCTTTATCATATGTCCGGGCATCTACCTTATTATAAGGACAGCATGTATCCGCCAATGCAGCTAGAAGGGGATGAGGAGGAGTACTACATGAAGCCTATGAATTGCCCGCACCATCACATGGTCTTTGCTGCCACTCCAAAAAGCTACCGAGACCTCCCACTAAGGTTGGCTGAGTATGGCACCTGCTACCGTTATGAAGATTCAGGAGCATTGTTTGGTTTGATGCGTGTGCGTAGCTTGCAGATGAATGATGCACATTTATACTGTACTGAATCTCAATTTGAGGATGAGTTTATGGCGGTGACGGACATGTATATCAAATACTTCAAGCTTTTCGGAATCGAAAAATATGAGATGCGTCTTTCGCTTCATTCACCTGACAAGCTTGGTGAAAAATATCTCGACAATCCTGAACTTTGGAAGAAGACTGAAGATATGGTCCGCAAAGCTATGAAGAAATCTGGTGTGGAATTTTCAGAAGTTGAGGATGAAGCAGCCTTCTATGGTCCGAAGATCGACATTCAGGTTTGGAGTGCAATTGGCCGTGAGTTCACCCTAGCTACCAATCAAGTGGACTTCGGTATTCCAGCTCGAATGGGTCTGACATACACTGATGAAAATGGAAATGATGCTGTGCCACTTTGTATTCATAGGGCGCCGCTCAGCACGCATGAACGTTTCATCGGATTCCTGATTGAACACTTTGGTGGGGCTTTTCCGGCATGGCTGTCTCCTGTTCAGGTGGCTCTACTTCCAGTGGCCGAAGTGCATTCGGATTATGCTCGTGAACTTGAAAAGGAAATGTTTGAAAAGGGGATTCGGGTCGAATTCATGGAGCCCACTGATTCACTTGGCAAAAGAATTCGCTTAGCTGAAAAGAAGAAGATTCCATACATGTTGGTACTTGGTGATAATGAGGTGAAGGGTAAATCAGTAACCGTTCGCGACTATGCCAGCAAGGAACAAAATGAGTACAAAAAAGACGCCTTCCTGGAGTCTCTAGTGAAAGAGATTAAGGAGAGACGTCTTCCTTAGTTTCGAATTACTGGTTGTACTTGTTAATCAAATCCGCTGTTTTCCCTCGCACTTCAAGAACGGCTTTTCTTTCGAGGATCATTTTAACCACTTCTTTGCTACCAGCCTTTCCTTCAACAGCTTCAACAGTCCATTCACCTCTCTTGCGCCCATTCCTTTTTTTGACCAGACCTAGCTTGTTCTGAAGAAACTGGAAGCTGAGCTTCTCAAGTTCTAGAACATCTTCCTTTTCATTTATGGCTCTTTCAATTCCCTTGAGTTGTCTTTCAAATTTCTCTTTTTCACGTTTTTCCTTGTTACGCTGAACGCCGATTTCCTTTAGGATTTTCTTCTTCTTTGAGTTGATTGCCTGAACGAGTTTGGCACTTCCCTCAAGGTCTTCGACTGCTAACACTTCCCACTTGCGACCGCCTTTTACTCGAATAAGTCCGGCACGCTTTGAGTCGTACACAAAGTCAGTGAGTTTTTTGATATCTTCAATTCCATCAATCACTTCTTTTAGCTTGTCTAGCTCAAATGATTCAAGGGATTTCTTCTTGCTTTCAGCAGACTCTTTCTTTGCCTTTTTGCGCTTGCGGGCTGCACCAGATTTTTCAGCATCGGCATTCATTTTATCAACATCGATTTTTTCATTAATCATGTCTGCCAGCTGCTGAGATTGCTCAACAGTCAAAGGGCCTTTTTCCTGGGCGCTGCAGTGCCAACCGGCACCACCTTTTGGCCCAAGAGGCATCCTTTTAACGAACTTTACCTTCTTATTTCCGTAAGCATGGCTCAGTTGGTCGAGGGCTTTGTTATCTCCTGATTCGACTGACTCAATAGCAGCGACTGCTTCTTCAAAAAGAGGGAGCTTCATAACGTCAGAAACGGCTTCGCGTTCCCCGGAAACTGCTTCAGCTTCTGGACTACCTTCAACAGGTCTCAGGTTTCTAACCTCAGATTCCTGGACAGCGGCAGCTTCGGCCATTTTCAAAGCTTCTGCTTCTGCACCTTGTTTAGACATAATGTGTTTGATTAATGATGGATATATTATTATATCATCATTATATAATTATGTCAAATAAAAGAAGGTGGCTTATTCCAGTATGAAAATGTCTAAAATGGCCTTTCCGGTGGCCAACAGTTCACGCTGCTTGAATTCCAGTATCTTTACGTACTCACTCTTGTCAGATTCCACGCCCACTGCATCAATACCCAGTGAATTGGCGATGAATAGGGCTCTAGGAAGGTGGTATCTTTGCGTAAAAATGGTCAGTGAACGATCCAGTTCGGCTGCGTTTCGGACAGAGGCTATGGTGTTTAAGCCTGTAATATCCTCAATGACAGATTCTTCAGGTACATTATTTTCAATGGCATATTTCTTCATGGCCTGAGCTTCCTTGCCTGAGCCACTCATGATCAAAACGCTGACCTTCTCGGACTTGTAGGCTTCAATGCCTGTATCTACACGGTCGCGCAGGATGTCTGAAAGGCGGTCGCCGTAGACAGCAGCACCTAAAACCAGTCCCACTTCTTTCTGAGGTACCTGCTCCACCGAATCAAAAATCTGATCGGCTGTTTGCATGCCAATAATGGCGCTTCCCGCGAATGGCGTGGCTAGAAGTAAGGCGAGTAAGGTGCCAATGGTGATGAGACCTTTTTTATTCATGACAAGTGGTGCCCGGAGAGAGAATCGAACTCTCACTCCCGAAGGAACACGATTTTGAGTCGTGCGCGTCTACCAGTTCCGCCATCCGGGCACATTAGGTAGTTCCTAATCTACCACTTCTCCTTCAACTTCGCCATCTTCATCCTTCTTTTTACCCTCCTTTTCATTCTTGTCGGTGACCTTTACGTCATCCGCATCCTTTTTGGTATCATCGTTGGCTTCCTGGTTCTCAACTTCCTTGTAGATTTCAGCGCCGATTTTCTGTGCTTCCTGTTCGAGTTCTTCAGTGGCTTTCTTAAGAGCATCCGCATCGGCATTTTCATCCTTCAGAAGTTCTTTTAGTGTATTGATCTTCTCGTTCACAGGCTTCTTGAGATCATCTTTGATCTTGTCGTCGTTTTCACGCATCATCTTTTCAAGTTGGAAGACAGTGGCGTCAGCCTTGTTGCGAACTTCAACACCTTCTTTCTTCTTCTTGTCTTCTTCGGCGTGAGCTTCGGCATCCTTCTTCATCTTTTCGATCTCTTCTTCGGAAAGTCCGCTGGCACCTTGAATCGTAATTTTCTGTTCTTTGCCGGTTCCTTTGTCTTTGGCAGTAACATTCAAAATACCGTTGGCATCAATGTCGAAAGTTACTTCAATCTGAGGTATGCCACGTGGGGCTGGTGGGATTCCATCCAAAATGAAACGCCCAAGAGACTTGTTGTCCCCGGCCATTTCACGTTCTCCTTGCACGACATGCACATCTACACTTGGCTGGTTGTCAGCAGCAGTTGAGAAGGTCTGAGATTTGGAAGTTGGAATAGTCGTGTTGCGTTCAATGACGCGAGTAGCAACACCTCCAAGGGTCTCGATACTGAGTGAGAGGGGGCTGACATCCAAAAGCAGTAGGTCTTTCACATCACCCATCAAAATTCCCCCCTGAATAGCAGCACCTATGGCCACTACTTCATCGGGATTTACTCCCTGATGCGGGTCTTTTCCGAAGATATCCTTAGCTATCTTAACGACAGCAGGCATGCGGGTCATTCCACCCACCATGACCACTTCATCAATATCACTGGCGCTGAGCTTGGCATCTTTTAGAGCCTTTTCACACGGTCCTTTGGTGCGTTCGATCAACTTGTGAGTTAGTTCTTCAAGTTTGGCACGGCTCATTTTCAGATTCATGTGTTTCGGTCCGCTGGCATCAGCCGTTACAAACGGTAGGTTGATATCCGTTTCCTGAGCAGAAGATAGTTCAATCTTAGCTTTTTCAGCTGCTTCTTTGAGCCTCTGAAGGGCCATCTGATCCTTGGAAAGGTCAATGCCATCAGATTTCTTGAACTCCTCTACCAGGTGATCAATGATCATCTGATCAAAGTCGTCACCGCCAAGGTGAGTGTCACCGTTGGTAGAAATAACTTCGAAGACTCCGTCACCGAGTTCCAGAATCGAAATATCGAAAGTACCGCCACCCAGATCAAAAACAGCAATCTTTGAATCCTTCTTCTGCTTATCCAGCCCGTAAGCCAGGGCAGCTGCGGTCGGTTCATTGATGATGCGTTTTACTTCCAGTCCAGCAATTTTACCGGCATCTTTGGTGGCTTGGCGCTGAGAATCGTTGAAGTAAGCAGGAACGGTGATCACAGCTTCTGTAACAGGTTGACCCAGATAAGCTTCGGCATCGGCCTTGAGCTTCTGAAGGACGCGAGCAGATACTTCTGCCGGTTTCATCCATTTGTCACTCATCTTGATTTCAACCTCATCATTCTTGCCTGCCTTGGTTTCATAAGGCATCATTTTGGCTTCCTTTTCGACTTCGTTCAGCTTGTGACCGATGAATCGCTTAGCAGAAAAAATGGTGTCTTTGGGATTGGTTACTGCTTGTCTTTTAGCAACGACACCAGCCAGACGTTCTCCGTCCTTTTCAGCGATAATAGAAGGCGTGGTGCGGTTTCCTTCCGCACTTGGAATTACAGTTGGCTCACCTCCTTCCATCACTGCCATACATGAGTTTGTAGTTCCTAGGTCAATTCCGATAATTTTTCCCATTTTTGATCGTTTATTAGGATTTAAATTTAGCACTCATCATTATAGAGTGCTAAGATCATCTGTCAATAATTATTTTGAACCGTCTCCCACCTTTACTTTAGCTACTTTTACTACTTCATCAGCGATCATGTAGCCAGGTTCAAATTCCTCAACAACCGTATCCTTTTCGCCGGGGCCGGCCATCAGGGCTTCGTGTTTATTCGGATCAAGCTTTTCACCGACGGTTTTGATCTTGGTGATGTTCAGTTTTTCGAAGGTTTTAAGTAATTCAGCATGAATCTGAGTGACACCTTTGGCCCACTCGTTGCCTTTGAGGTCTTCGGGCAGATGGCTGACGCTTCGATCCAGATTGTCCAGAACAGGCAGTATGGATTTGAGCATTTCAGCATTGGCAAACTTCACAAAAGAAGCCTTTTCCTCTTCATTTCTTCGTTTAAAGTTCTGAAGATCAGCCATCGCTCGGGCGAGCTGCCCGGTTAATTCTTCAATCTTGGCATCCTTATCGTCTTGATTTTGCTGATTTTGGTTTGCCTCATCGTCAGCTGCCTTTGCTTCTTCAATTTTTTTGTCTAGATCGTCGGCCATGCTAAATGCACCTTATTATATAAAGTGAGGTCATTTTATCAGCTCAGATTCGCTAAATCAATTCTACTGGGGAGCGGTGAATCGTTTGAAATAGTCCTCATAAATACCGTGTCCTTCATTCCATTTCATCTTTTCCCAATGGTAGCGGCTGTCCACACCTTGTTTCTCAAGTGCATCGATTAAGACGTTGTTGCCATTTTGGTAGAGTTCACTTCCATAGTTGAAGGCGCTCCAAAGCTTGGCCTCGGGGTGGCTTTTGAGCCATCTGGCGACATAGGGTGCTCCTGAT
>CBDUQG010000052.1:0-7266 GCA_965369305.1 uncultured bacterium | reverse complement strand
AAATTCTGGTGGTATCACCTATGGAAGCCATTAACGTGGTCAACTCTGAGAAAATCCCCATCCCCTATTTGGAATATGGAATTGAGTATAACGCCGGCGGTGACACGATTCCGTCTACCTTCTTCTCGATTCGATCAGACGGTTACTTCCGTGACTTCAAGCAGAGCATCACGACAAACGTGACCCCGAGAGCTACCACAAGACTACTCGATCTCACCATTATCCAGCAGTAGAACCTCTGACTACTATTTTACTTAACCACAATGTTCACGAGCTTTCCGGGAACGTAGATTTCTTTGATGACCTTTTTGCCGACCAGGTTGCGCTGAATATTTACATCTTCATGAGCCAACTTGATGGCATCGTCTTTGCTGATGTCCTTGGCAACTTCCTTTTTACCACGCACCTTGCCGTTGACTGAGAAGACCAGTTCAAAGGTATTGTCGATGGTTAGACTTTCGTCATATTCGGGCCAGGCCTCGTAAGCCAGCGTTTCTTTGTGGCCGAGCATTTCCCAAACTTCTTCGGCCAAATGTGGCGCATAGGGCGATAAGATCAGGGCGAACTTTTCCATCAGAGGTTTTGAAACAGTTTTTTCTTTCTGCACTTCGTTTGCCAGAATCATCATCTGAGAGATCGCTGTATTGAAGCCAAAGTTCTCAGTATCCTCGGTAACCTTTTTAATGGTTTTGTGAAGCAGCTTTTCAAGCTCTTCGGACGGTTTTTCATCGACCAGTTTCCCCTCCTCTACAATCCGGTAAACCTTTTGGGCGAAGCGGAAGGCTCCTTCAATACTTTTTGTGCTCCATGGCTTAACGGCTTCGAAGGGCCCCATGAACATCTCGTAAAGGCGAAGGGTGTCAGCCCCGTACTTTTTGATCACATCATCGGGATTGATGACATTCCCACGAGACTTACTCATCTTTTCCCCATCCTCACCCAGAATAATCCCCTGATTAACAAGCTTCTTGAAAGGTTCGTGATCTTTCACGTATTCCAGATCAAAAAGAACCTTGTGCCAAAAACGAGCATAAAGAAGATGGAGTACGGCATGCTCAGCACCGCCCACATAAAGATCGACATTCATCCAGTAGCGCTCATCTTCAGCTTCGGCAAAACGAGTGTCTGAATTTGGACTCATGTATCTGAGGTAGTACCAGCAGCTCCCTGCCCATTGAGGCATGGTATTGGTTTCTCGCTTAGCGGGTCCATCACACTCTGGACACTTTGTATTCACCCACTCATCAATAGCTGCCAGTGGACTTTCGCCGGTTCCAGTCGGATGATAATCCTTTACCTTGGGAAGCTCTAAAGGCAACTCTTCTTCCGGGAGCGGCACGACACCACATTTGTCGCAGTGGATGATAGGGATTGGCTCACCCCAATAGCGCTGGCGGGAAAAAATCCAGTCTCGTAGCTTGTACTGCACCTTGCGCTCAGCAAAACCCATCTCCTCAGCATAGTCAGCCATTTCCGCCCTCAAATCTCCTGACCGCTGCCCTTTGTATTTTTCAGGTTCAGTTAAAATCCCGTCCTTCATGTCAAAATAGCAGTACTCGAGGTTTCTCACCTTCTCTGCTTCTGCTTCGTCTTCTGGAAAAAGAATAGGCTTTAATTTGATGTCATATTTTTTTGCAAAAGCAAAGTCTCGTTCATCATGAGCCGAACATTTGACGATTCCGGTTCCATAATCAGCTAAGGCGAAGCTGGCCACCCAAATGGGCAGATCTCCGTTACCGAGTGGATCAACGATATAGCGCCCTGTGAATATTCCTTCCGGTTCTTTCTCTTCTTCAAAACCACGCTCATTTCTCTTTTTGAGGATTTCTTCACAGAATTCTAAAATTTCATCCTTATTCTCCACCCCTTCTAAAAGCTCCTTCAAGAATGGATGATCTGGTGCAATCACCACAAAGGTATCGGCATGCATCGCTTCGTAGTGCGTGGAGTAGGTTTGCAGGGTCAGATCAGTGTCTTTGACTGGTGCAGTAAAGACCAAGCCGTGAGACTTTCCAATCCAATGCTCCTGCATGACCTTGATTGATTCGGGCCAATCTACATCTTTGAGGTCCTCAAGAAGTCTTTCGGCATATTCCGTGATTTTGAGTACCCATTGGCGGAGCATCTTTTTTTCGACATCTGCCCCACATCGATCACATTTACCATTCACCACTTCTTCGTTCGCTAAACCTGTTTTGTCGCTTGGGCACCAGTTAATCGGCATTTCTGCTTCGTATGCCAGACCTTTTTTGTAAATCTGCAAAAAGATCCACTGGGTCCACTTGTAATAATTCGGATCGGTCGTGTCTACTTCGCGATCCCAGTCGTAAGAGAAACCGAGGGACTGAATCTGCTTTTTGAAAGTAGTAATATTCTCATCTGTCACTTCGCGAGGATGACGGCCAGTTTTAATGGCGTAGTTTTCGGCCGGTAATCCAAAGGCATCCCAGCCCATGGGATGAAGCACATTAAGACCACGCATGCGCTTAAAGCGGCTGATGATATCAGTTCCGGTGTAGCCCTCTGGATGGCCTACATGAAGCCCTGCCCCGCTGGGGTAGGGAAACATGTCGAGGACATAAAACTTCTCTTTCTTTGAATCAACCTCACACTTGAAGGTCTTGTTCTTTTCCCAATACTGCTGCCACTTGGGCTCTATTTTACTTGGATCGTACATCCTTGCTATTGTACCCACTTTATGGACAAATGAAAAACTTGTTTTTTGACCCTAAAAGTTTTATCATTAACTCCCAAAAGCAAGGGATTTATTTCATAACCTCTACTACTATGGACAACAAGAAAGAATGTCTAACTAGAGAGGTTGCCACCCCCGAAGAGCTCGAAAGAGCCGACACAGTCAGGATTGAACCTGAGGTTGTTTCAAGGCGCCGTGAGATTCTTGACCGCTTGAGGCATGAATCCAAGGCTGATAACACCTGGTTTGAACAAAGAATCGCCTAGGGCGATTGTTTACTTAAGGGTGGGAATCACCTCTTTTGTCTTGCGCATATCCCTGAGGGCCTCAATACAGTTATTCAAACTGTGAATGGCGGTTAGCATGGATTCAGCATCAGTATCCCCGAGTTCGAAACTCTCCTGGTCAAAGAGAAGTGTGAGCTGCCCGGAAATGCTATTGAACATGATCTGGAGCTGATCCCCCATGAGTGCTGACATGCGTCTTGCTATTTCAAGTGGATCGCCATCTTGTTCAGCCAACTGCCTTATTCTACTTCGCGCTTCTTCGTTGAGCTCAGCACGTGCGGCAAACTCAGAAACCGATTCAATATCCTCTCCATATTTCTCTCTGAGCGCTGTATCCATCTCATATCTTTTATCAGAAGTAGTACCTAAATTGGAAAAATACTGAGCCGCGTTATTCTGATGTACCCAATCGCTTGTGGCTAATTCTGACTTGTAAATACCTCTAGTGTCATTCATCAAGTGCAGCACCTGGGTGATATCACCCCTAAGCTCCCCTCCCCGCTTGAAATCAAGAAGGTAGTTTGGATTGGTTTCGAGATCAGCAATTTTTGCGGTCATTTCGTCTAACTGCTTCTCGATAGGTCTTAGTATCGCGCCAGTTGCCAAAGACATATCTGGTGGCAGCATGCCAGCGGCTTTTTCGAGGTTTTTCTGCAGCTTTTCTGGAAGCACCTCTTTTTGCTCCGGCTGAACAAGAATACCGGTTCTAAGAAGGCTTTTTTCAAGCTCCGCTCTTAGCGGTTTACCCTCTGGACCCACTAGCCCCACATCATTACCTTCGCTATCCATCCAACGACGGAGAAGGACTAAGCCCATCACATGACTTTTGATGGTATGAGCCTTATTCTCCTGCTGAGCCTGGAGCAGCTCAGCAGCTTTTTCACGCGCTTTTTCAGCCTCTTCCGCTTTCACAGCCGGCATGGCTGGCTGACTTTCGATTTTGGCCTTAGGCGTGTCTGGAATGGTATTACGATCCACCTCGGGTGTCTTATCCTTCTTGTCGGGCATGGGCAAACTTATTTGATTAAGACTTTATTATGCATAATTTTTGTTTATAAGTCAAGCTATTCTCGGTATTATTGCACTAACTTATAAAATATGTTATAATAATATTATTAATCCTCATATGTCACAGCTAAAATGGGCTTAAATTCCTACCAATCAAAGCACTGGAAAGGCAATGAAGAACACCTTGAAGAAGGCAAGCGCGCTGCAGACGCCTTTATCCGTGAACACCGTATGGACAATGACCCTAGTGTCGCTGATTTAGCCAGCCACCGTGTGGAAAAAACGCGTAAAGGAATCAGCCGATTCTTCCAATAGGCGTACTACTTACGGCGGGAGCAATGGTATTTCCTCTGATTAGATCACGATGAAGCGTGACGCAGCCTTCGTGGTCTCGAATAACCACATTGACCAGGCTCATCATAGCCTCCAACTGGTAAAGCGGTCCCTCATCAAGATGTCGCAAGGGCCTTTTTCCCTTGCTTCCCATAAGTTTTAAGCCCCTGCCTCCCAGGTCGGTCCCGAGATAGTTTGTGATGTCATGTGTCACCCGCATCAGGCGGTCAGCTGTCTGCTCGGCTGGCAGCCCCTCCTGAATCATAGAGACCACCTGCTCAAGGCGCTGAGCAATGAGATGCCTGTCAACTCTGGCTAGCTCCATTTCTTCCGGCATAGTGCTTGATTGAGATATTCTTTTCATTCGCTCAAGGCTCATTTCTTCAATATCGGCATAAGAATTGGAGCGAGGAACAAGTTCCTCATCGCTGATTCTTGTTTTAGCCTCCTGAAGCTTTCTGAGCACCGCTTCAATGTCTTCGGAAGCCTCCTCGTTTGGTCCATATACACCCTTCATCATGTAATCCATGCCTTGGGTGCGCATGCGGGCGACCAGACGATCAACGTCCATTTCAAGCTCCGCGTAATAGCCCACTACTACATCGCTGAAATTCCGCCCCCAGGGGACGACCTTAGTGTTTTTGTTCAAGGCTTCAATGACAGGATCCATTTCACTCCCTAAAACCAGTTGATCGTTTCCAATTCCATTTACTGTTAGGTTGTCGAAGCACTTTCCAGCCTCAATCAGGGAAGGGCCACGCTCGTTGAAAGACTGCTTCAGGCTATCTGTCTGAGATCCGAATACGCCCTGATCCATAGCATCGCGAAAACGCATGAGGAAATGGTTCATTTCTGTCTCAAATTCAAAAGGAGCACCCTCTCGGAACGAGGGGCTTCGTTTAGTGCTGGCAGGGACTTCGTCTATTAAATCTATCATTACGGTGGGCGTCTTCCGATCGTCTTCCATATTTTGTTTTTTCAAAAAAACTCTACAAGGTTTTTTCTACTTGTACAAGCCCAATGCTATTTGGATTCTACTGGTTGTGCCCCCTTTTTCTGATGTCTGGATTCCATGTATTCAATGAGCTCCATATTCTTAATGGCTTCCAGAAGCTCTTTGACCACGTCTTTTCCACCTAGTCCAAAGGCCAGGCCACCCGCCAAAGCGAGCATAGAGACAAAACCTATGAAGAGGATTTGAATCAGGATTTCTGCAATCTGAAGCTGAGATAGCGCTGCCAGACCGGCAAAGGCAACGATGGTGTACTTGGCTGCCATTCCCAGCGCCCCGGCAGTGGTTGAACGGGCGAAGCTGAGTGAGGTGCTGATGACCAGGTTCATAGTGTTTCCAATACGAACACCCACTAAAATGATAAATAGGGCAATGATCATATCCGGCACATAGCCGAGCACAGTTCCCAGAAAATCAGCCACTTCGGTCATTTTGGCAATACGCGTTGCTTCGATGAAAAAGAGGAAGATTAAGTAGGCCTTTACGGATTTTGCAATCACATGAGATGAGCTGTGTTTGATCTTGGTTCGTTCCAGAAAGTGCTTGAGCCCCAGCTTGTCAGAAACGGTTTCAAGCTTCATTCGTTCAGACATAGCAACAATGGAACGAGAGGCAATTTCCGCTAGAATAAGCCCTAAAATGAAGACGGCTAAAGCCCCAAGAATGAAGGGGGCCAATTCGATGAAGCTGTCGTATTTAGACTGAATCACAGAGGTGACTCGACCGGCGATGGAAGTGATTAGATTTTCCAAAGGAAAAATTAAGCTCAATAAATCATATTATTATAGCAAAAATAAGCCCAAAACGCAAGGCTTAGGACTTAAGAAATGGGGCGAGTGATGGGGGTCGAACCCACGGCCTCCAGAGCCACAATCTGGCGCTCTAACCAACTGAGCTACACCCGCCACATAACTGCTCAAAGAGTTTACTTTTTCTTTTACTAAATATCAAGAAATAGGGGCCAAAGTATGATAAAATCCTCCCGTATGAAACTACTCGTTACTGGTGGAGCCGGATTTATCGGTTCACACTTTATCCGCCACATCTTGGGCAAATACCCTGATTACCAAGTGATTAACCTGGATAAGCTGACTTATGCGGGCAATTTGGAGAACTGCAAAGACTATGCTGATAATCCGAATTATCGCTTTGTGGAAGGTGATATCGCCGATGCCAAACTGGTGGATGAGCTGGCGGGAGAAGTTGATACCATTGTGAACATTGCCGCTGAAACACATGTCGACAACAGCATTGATGGACCAGCTGTTTTTCTTCAGACTAATGTGATTGGTACCCAGGTACTTTTGGAAGCAGCTAAAAAGCATAAGCATCCTCGTTTTGTTCAGATGTCGACTGATGAGGTTTACGGGGATATTTTGGAAGGTTCCTTTAAGGAAGCCGATATGATTAAGCCGAGTAATCCTTATTCGGCCAGCAAAGCTGCCGCGGAACATCTGTGTTTGGCTTACCATAGAACCTATGGAATACCTGTGGTCATCAGCCGTTGTAGTAATAACTATGGCCCCAATCAGTATCCTGAGAAGGTCATTCCCCTTTTTATTAAGAAATTACTGGCCGGCGAAAAAGTGCCGCTTTATGGCGACGGCCTGAATGTGAGGGATTGGCTGCATGTAACTGACCACTGCAAGGCGGTTGATCTTATTTTGCACAAGGGCAAGATCGGTGAAATCTACAACATTAGTACCAACGAAGAGCACAGCAACTTGGAAGTAACTCGCATGCTGCTTGAGATTTTGGGCCTTGGCGAAGATCGTATTGAATATGTGACCGATCGCCCTGGGCATGATTTAAGGTATAGTGTTGATGCCTCCAAGATTGAAAATGAGCTGGGCTGGCAGGCTGAAACGTCTTTTGAAGAGGGTTTTGCCAGCATGGTGGAGTGGTATAAATCTCAATTCCAGATTCAAGAT
>CBDUQG010000051.1:0-7306 GCA_965369305.1 uncultured bacterium | reverse complement strand
TCATTATATAATAAATAAAACTCTACACAATGGAGTCCAAAGCTAAAGAAATTGAGGCAATCATTCAGTCAAAGGCTGAAGAAGTCATCCCTAAAAAAATGTGGGGTCTTTATTTGCAGGAGCGTGAAACTCTAAGTGCAGACATTCGCCATAAGCTTGAAATGATCGCCCGAGCGACGGGGCAGGAAAAACTCAACCTTGATTGGCAAATTGAGGAACAGGTAAAGCTATGGAGAAAGAGAAAATTGCTCAGCTTTGCCTATGATCGCTATAAAACAGTAATGGGGCAATTAGGAAAAAAGCCAGCCCCATTGGCAAAATTCAGCCAATCAGAAAGAGGTAGGTCCCAAAGTCCGTGGAATCGTTTTAGAACTATAGAAAAAAGACTACTTTATCCCGGAGTTATCGTTACCCGCAGAGATTTCGACAATAAGGAGATAGATCAAGGGACAGTAACTTCGATTGAAAGGAATTGTTGGCTTGTGGTCACTCTGGACGATGGAACGGAAGTACCAAGCACCTTACCATCCAGTTGGGATCCTATTGGAGATTAGATGACTGGAGGTAGCTGACTCTTATGACGATTCCGTGCAATCATGGCTTCCAGCCGCCTTTCTTTTTCCGTTTCAGCTGCTTCGCCAGCCTCAAATTTCCGAAGAATATCGTCCATCTCACGGTAGCTCATGCCAATCTCGTCTTCATCCGTATGATCGGCACGTAGTTCAGCCGATGGCGTTTTGTTAATGATGGCTTCCGGAAGGTCTAGTTCCTTGGCAACCTCCCAGACCTCGGTTTTATAAAGGCTACCAATCGGAAGCACATCCACTGCCCCGTCACCGTATTTGGTGAAGTAGCCCAGGGTTTCTTCTGTCTTATTCCCAGTACCTAGTACCAAGGCCTGATAGCTGTTGGCATAGTGATACAAAATGGTTGCCCGCACGCGGGCCTGGATGTTCATGTAAGCCTCCTCGGTTTCATCCCAGGGGAGCTTGTCATAACGGTTCACAAAGTCACCAATCGAAACCACTTTGTAGTCGATTCCAAGTTCCTCAGCCCAGGCTTTGGCATCGGCAATACTGTGTTCTGAGCTCATGCCGTTATTGGGCATCAAAATACCGGTCACGTTTTCCTTGCCCAAAGCCAGCACGCCAAACTTAGCAGTCAGAGCGCTATCCACGCCACCACTCAGGCCAACCACGGCTTTTTGAAAGCCGGCCTTTTCAAAGAAGTCTTTGAGGCCATTGGTAATCTGATCAATCCGGGGGTCCATTTACTGAAGATTAAGAAGAGGAGTGATGCTATCAGGCATAATTCCCCAGCTGATATCCGGTGCCATCTTCTGAACGAATTCAAACTGAATCACTTGAGGGTTAGCTCGTAGGGACTGACCCTTTAGTCGAATGGCTTCGGCATCCGCTTCAGCCTCGATGATCTTCTTCTGCTTGAGCTCTTCAGCCTCCAACTTCTGATACTCGGCCTTCTGAATGCGTTGTTCAGCCACCTGCTTGTCTTCAATGGCTTGCGCGTATTCTGGGCTGAAAGAAATATGTCTCAGAAGTACCTTTTCAAGAACAATGTCCTTTTCAGCGTAAAGCTCCTTGATGCGGTCATTGATCTTGTTTTCAGCTTCATCACGCTTCTTGGCATATACATCGATAGCTGTGTATTCAGCGACCTGCGCGCGGACCTGAGAGCGGGCAATAGGCCTCACGATCTTCTGTACATAGTCAGGGCCAACTTCGGCAAAAAGTTCAGCAGCCTTATTGCGGTTTACATGAAATAGCACGGTCGCATCCACGGTCACCGTCTGTCCATCGCTGGTAGGAGCAGTCATTGAATCATCTTGGTAAATGGCTCCTTCACCGGCGGCGATACTCATGGTGTACTCCTGGGTGCGAACGTCGGTCAGGTAAGAAACCTGCCAGAAAGGAATTTTCAGGTGAAGCCCGGCTGGAAGTTCTTCAGCTAAAACGCCGCGTCCACGGTCATAAAGAATACCCACATGTCCCGGTGGCACAGAAACAAGTCCATCAAGAATGATCAGTGTGATCACGATGGCAGCAACGATGAAGGTCTTCAGCTTATGGCTAATTCTAATCTGTGGCATGCGGGGTAGGGGGTTAAGGTTTCTAAAATCCGGCATAAAAAGTAGGTTATGTAGTAAGCCTTAGTATACAAAAATATAAAAAGTTTGACAGGTGAACATTTGTTTACTAAGATGGGAACATCCCTAAGAAACAAAGATGAAACTAAAATCGATCTATGTGTGCAGTAAGTGCGCCGCTCAAGCGCCCAAGTGGTCTGGTCAGTGTATGAAGTGTCAGGCCTGGAATACCCTGGTGGAGGATGTTGTGAATGTGGGAAAAAAAGATAAAAAAGTTTCAGCCGCTGTGCCCGCACCGGCCGTCACCGTTGGTGATTTAAAACTCAAAGAGAAAAGGCTCAAGGCGGGCATAGGCGAGCTGGACCGAGTGCTGGGTGGAGGAATGATGGAAGACTCTCTGGTCCTTCTCGCCGGCAATCCGGGTATTGGGAAGTCTACTCTCACGATTCAGCTTTGTGACAAGATGGCCGGGCAGGGGAGAAAAGTGCTTTATTTTTCAGGTGAAGAATCCGTTGGCCAGATCGCGAGTCGAGCGAGGCGACTTGGCTTAAAAAAGGACATTGGCCTGATTAATGTGAATGACCTTGAAACCATTCTGGCCACCATTGACGCCGAGAGGCCAGGTTTTGTGGTGGTCGACAGCGTGCAGGTCATGGCCTCAGATGAGGTCGCGTCGCAGGCCGGTAGCATTTCACAGATCCGCTATGTAGCAGAGCAGCTCATGCAGGTGGCCAAAAGCCGCAAAATTCCGATTCTACTCATCGGTCATGTAAATAAAGAGGGCAACTTGGCTGGGCCACAGGTGCTAACGCACTTGGTCGACACTGTACTCTTTTTAGAAGGGGACAAGTTCCACCAGTTCCGCCTGCTTCGTAGCACCAAAAACCGCTTCGGAGCGGTCGATGAAGTAGGTGTATTTGCCATGGAAGAAAAAGGATTGATCGAAGTCAAAAATCCTTCGGCTCTATTCCTCGAAGGTCGGGCTAAAGACCCTATCGGCTCTTGCATCGTACCCATCGTTGAAGGAACGCGCGTCTTTCTCGTCGAAGTGCAGGCGCTGACCAGCTATACGCAGTTTGGTTACCCCAAGCGCACCTCCAGTGGTTTTGACCTCAATCGCCTGAATATTATTATCGCCATCCTCAATCGCTATGCCGGCATGAAATTAGATTCGTCGGATGTTTATGTGAATGTGGTAGGTGGCCTCAAGCTCAAGGAGCCAGCCGCTGATCTGGCAGTGGCCATGGCGATTGCCAGTTCCAAGCTTAAAAAGCCACTACCGCAAACCATGGCAGCCCTCGGAGAACTTGGTCTCTCGGGTGAACTCCGCAAAGTCCCTCAGATGGAAAAACGGCTCAAGGAAGCCAGTAAAATGGGCTTCGAAAAAACACTATCGTCCGCCGATGGACGAACGATTGCAGATATTCTGAAAAACTTCGCCTAAATACCAAAAAACCGTTCCGCATTGGCCGTCGTCATTCGTGCTACTTCTTCAAACGGCACTCCTTTTACCCTGGCCACCGTTTTGGCAATATCCACTAAGTAGGCTGGCTCACCGCGACCTTTTTTACTTTCAATGGTCAGGTAAGGGCAGTCGGTTTCCAGCATCATGCGATCCAGCGGGACCATCTTCACTACTTCCCGAAGCTCTTCATTCCGTTCATAAGTAATGATCCCCGTAAAGCTAATCATGAGGCCTAAATCCAGTAGCTTTTCAGCTTCAATCATATTGCCGCTGTAACAGTGAATCACCCCATTGCTAAAATCCTCTCGTTCCAGAATCCGAATGGCATCTTCAAATACTTCCTCATTTTCCCCAGGGTGCTTGCTGCTTCTTAGGTGAATCACTGCTGGTAGGCCAAGCTCTTTGGCAATGTCCAACTGACCCACAAAAAAAGCCTCCTGAATGTCATGGGGGGATTTATCGTGATAGTAATCCAGGCCAATCTCTCCAATGGCCACTACTTTTTCATTATCGGCGGCAAAATCACGCACCCACTTCAAATCTCGATCCATATCATCTGTCAGCACCGTTGGATGAATCCCGGCGGTGGACCAAACATTCTCATATTTATTGGCCAGCTTCAAATGGGGCGTGCATTCAGGAATGTTGCAGGCCACATTCAAAAACTTTTTCACACCCACCTTCATAGCCCGCTCCATCACAGCCTCCTGGCCGTGCTTAAAGTGACTGATATGGGCGTGGGTATCAACGAGGTGCATGGCTAGACAAGTTTCTTCTTACGCAGTTCCACAAAGACCTCACTTTCATAACTTGCCATACTGCCAAGCGCAATAAGCACAATCAGGAAGTTGATCACCCAGCCGACCACAGGAACCATTCCAACCAGAGTGTAAATCAAGGCGCCCAGAGCAAAGCTACCAAAAACGCGACCAAAACTACTCTTTGAATTAACCCGGACCACCTTGAAGCCAATGAGCATGGCAGCCATAATCTTACCCACGTAAAGGAAGACTGCCCACATCGCTATGAGTACGAGTGCCACTGGAACACCGATGGTGGTGATCAAGAAGACAAGCGCCACAATGGGGGTCAGTAGTAGAATAAGAAAGCCAATCCCCAGACTTTTTAGAGTGCTCTCATAGGCGGTATTAGCAGTATGAGTAACGTAATGGCGGAATAGCCAGATCATAAAGAGGCCAAAAAATAGGGTGGCCAGGAATGAATAAAGAGAGAACCCGGCGATGATGGCAGGCACACTTTCTTCTACATGAGGAGTCTGAATTTCTTTAAAGATCACTTCACCTTGAACCACACCTTCCGGGATCTCAAGAGGTTCATGAGCCCGATAGCTCAGATTTCCCTGGATGCGGGCGCCTGGACCGAACTTAATGCTGTCAAAGTTGGCCAGTATGGCATCACCTTTTACGTCCGTATTCAGGTAAATGGCTCCAACAGCCACTCGTAGATCACCGTTGACCTCACCACCGGCCACGATATTTCCGGCAGCCAGGTTCATGTCACCTCCCACAAAGGTATCGTCAGTGATATTCACATCTCCACCGGCAGCGATCAGATCCCCCTTAATCGTGGCATCAACCTTCAGGCTACCACCGATCACGCGCACATCATCACCAATTTCACCGTTTAAAGTCACATCACCACCCCCCATCATCACATCCTGGCTGATATTTCCATCCACATAAACCGATCCACCTCCAGCAACAAGATCACCATTTACATCATTTTTAACGTTCAGAAGACCTCCAGCGCTATACAAGTCTTCACTCACGGCTTCACTGATAAAAACCTCTTCGCCGGCAACAAAAGTCGAGGCTAGTGCCATGTTGGGCAAAAGGACTAAGGCAGCTAAAAAGGGTAGTAGTATTTTTTTCATGAGAGTTCTTTAATAGTATCTTAACTCAGATTATAGCATAGCAGGCATCACAAAAAAGATTGCTTTTTAACGGGGAAGTCGGTATAAAAGCTAAGCATGCCCAGGTGGTGGAATTGGTAGACACGCTGGTCTTAGGAACCAGTGCCGCAAGGCGTAAGAGTTCGAGTCTCTTCTTGGGCACCATCTAGCCTTCAATCTGAAGGCTTCCTTCGGGAACGTGGTCCACAAAGAGTTTTCCGTTCAGGTGGTCTACTTCATGCTGCACAATACGGGCCTCAAAGTCTTCAAAAATCATGACCCTTTCTGTTCCGGTAGCATCGGTAAACTTCAGTTTCACCCACTTTGCCCGATTCACAGGGCCCCAATGACCCGGCAGACTCAGGCAGCCTTCAGTGTCTTCGACTAGCTCATCACTCATTTCCAGAATCTCAGGATTGATGATAGGGAAGGTCTTTCGGCGCTTGCCCAGGGTAATATGGGCAATTCTCAAATTAATTCCCACCTGAGGCGCAGCAATGCCAACACCGTTGGTGGCAATCATGCTCTCCTCCATGTCTTTCAGCAACTTGAGCGTTTTTTTGGTGATTTTTCCCTGCTTTTCAGAAGGGGTTCTCAGGATCGTATTATCCTGCCCTTTAACAATGTCGATAACCATAAAAATCTTGTCAGCAAAAAGAAAATACAGGATTAGGCCTGCTTGAGCAAATAGGCTTCAGTGAAGGCATCCAGCTCTCCATCCATCACATTATCCACCTGACTGGTTTCTTCATTCGTGCGATGGTCTTTGACCATGGTGTAAGGCTGAAAAACGTAGGAACGAATTTGGTTTCCCCAGGCAGCTTCCTTATACCCTCCTTTGAGCTCGTCAATCCGCTCCTTCTTTTCTTCCATCAGCTTCTGAGCCAGGCGGCCTTTCAGCACGTTCATGGCCTGATTCTTATTCTGAATCTGACTTCGTTCTGATTGGCAGGTGACCACAAGACCTGTCGGCAAATGAGTGATGCGCACGGCTGAATCAGTGGTGTTCACGTGCTGGCCACCTGCACCACTGGCCCGGTAGGTATCAACTTTCAGGTCCTTTTCATCGATTTCCACGGTTTCATCATCTTCAATCACCGGCAAAATTTCAACGAGTGCAAATGATGTCTGGCGTAAGTTTTTGGCATTAAACGGCGAGAGTCTGACCAGGCGATGGACACCATGTTCCGCCTTTAAAAAGCCGTAGGCCATAAGGCCTCTGACTTCAATCGTGGCACTCTTGATGCCCGCTTCCGCGGCGGCGGTCTTGTCGGTCACTGTGGTCTTCCACCCCTTCTTTTCGGCATACCTCAAATACATCCGAAACAGCATGTCCGTCCAGTCCTGAGCGTCCACACCACCGGTTCCGGCTGAAAGCACCAAAATGGCATCACTCTGGTCATAAGGACCGCTCAAAACCAGTTCCACATGGGCCTTTTGGTAGGTTTTTTCCAGTTTTTCCAGGTCAGCCTCTAGCTCCTTTGCTTCCGGGCTGCCTTCTTCCACCATTTCACCAAGTTCCTGAAGGTCTGAAGCTTTTTTATCGAGATCCTTCCAGGTTTCTTCAAGATCCGTCCAGTACTTGAGTGACTTGAGGATTTTTTCGGCCCGCTTGGGGTTGTCCCAGAGCCCTTCTTCCTTTGATTTTTTTTCAGCGTCCGCCTTTTTTTCCTTTAAGCCCGAGGCTTCAAAGATACTGGAGATCCTGTCTGATTTTTTCACTGAGTTGATCCAGATTCATAAGGCTTGCTCCTGGTTAGTATTTATCCCGCCTATCTTAGCATAAAAGGCTTGAAAAATGCATGAAAAAATGATAGAATAAGTA
>CBDUQG010000050.1:0-7395 GCA_965369305.1 uncultured bacterium | reverse complement strand
GGTGAAGGGGATGCTGGGCAGTCAGATAGTCAGTCTCAGGAAACTCAGACTGAGGGCGAAGTGAAGCAGTCTGCCCCGGAATTCTCTGATACTACAGGGCACTGGGCTAAGACCTACATTGACCAGGCCGCTGGCTATGTTGACGGTGAAAGCGATACAGCATACTCACCAGATAAGGCCATCACCGGCCAGGATTTGATTGATGCTGCTAAAAAAGCCTTCGACGTTGATCTAGACATCAGTCCAACGGGCAATGTTACTAGGCTCGAAGCGCTTGAAGCTCTGATCGGAGCAGTGGTTACTGCTGATCTAGACTCTCATTTAGCTGAGAATTATACCAGCAAGGAAGGCTACTACTATGCAGCTTTCGTGGACGTTCTGCTCGAGAACGATGCGGCTAAATTTGTCGCCTACAGTGCCGACATGGATATTGTGGACGGCTATGGTGACGGAACCTTTGGTCCAAATAACAATATGACCAAGGCTGAGCTAGCGAAAGTGATTGTTAAATTGCTTAGTTATGTAGAAGCTCAATAAGCCAAGCTAAAAAAACAGAGGGGCACGTTCCTCATGCGGAGTGTGCCCTTTTTGTTACATTTCAAACCTCGTGAACACTTTTATTTGACCAGAAGCTATTAAGCTAGTACTATTCTTGCGAAATCACAGCTCATCAAGAGTAGCAGCGAGGGATTTGGCCCCATGACCTGCTCCGCAACCGGCCCGAATACCTGGGCAAAGGTGCGCCGTCCAATATAGATGAGAGGTCTAAAATTCCTCTTATCCAGGAATTATTTTTTTACCTAAACCCCATGTCCAAATATTTCTTCACGTCCGAATCTGTCACCGAAGGTCATCCAGACAAAATTTGCGACCAGATCTCTGATGCCGTGCTCGATGCCGTACTAAAAGACGACCCCGATGGGGCTTGTTGCTGCGAAGTCTACACCACCACAGGTTTAGTGGTTGTGGGGGGTGAAATCACCACCAGCACGTACGTAGACATCCAGAAAATCGTTCGAGATACTCTAAAAGAAATTGGCTACGACAATGCGGATTACGGAATCGATTACAAAAGCTGTAGCGTGCTCAATGCCATCCACGAACAAAGCGCAGACATCGCCCAGGGTGAGAAAGCTGATACCAGTCCTCATAAGGCCCAAGGGGCAGGGGATCAGGGGATCATGATGGGTTACGCTTGTACCGAAACCCCGGAGCTCATGCCACTGCCCATTACACTAGCTCACAAGCTGGCCAAAAGGCTCGCAGAAGTCCGCAAAGACGGCACACTCGACTATCTCCGCCCCGACGGTAAATCACAGGTCACCGTGGAATACGAACACGGAAAGCCCATCGGCGTAGAAGCCGTGGTCATTGCGGCTCAGCACGATGATGGCATTCCGATTGAACGTATCCGTCACGACATCATCGAAGAGGTCATCAAGCCTGTGTGTGGCGACTACTTAAGTGGAAGGACCAAGTTCTTCATCAACGAAACCGGCAAGTTTGTGGTGGGTGGCCCGCAAGGGGACACCGGCATGACCGGTCGGAAGATCATTGTTGACACCTATGGTGGTATGGGGCGACATGGTGGGGGAGCCTTTAGCGGTAAGGTACCTAACAAGCAAGATCGTTCCGGGGCTTACATGGCTAGATACATTGCTAAAAACGTAGTGGCCGCTAAGCTCGCCGACAAATGCGAAGTGCAGTTAGCCTATGCCATTGGTTATCCTGAACCGGTTTCGGTTCATGTCACCACCTTTGGCACGGGTAAGGTCGAAGACGAAAAAATCGAAGCCGCCATCAGGCAAACCTTCGACATGACTCCCGCTGGCATCATCAAGACCTTTGACCTGAAGCGGCCCATCTATAAAAAGACGGCTACTTATGGGCACTTTGGCCGTGAAGAATTCCCGTGGGAAAAAACCGATAAAGCTACTCAGCTGGCTGAACTAGTCTAATCACCTTGCCATGCCCGGGGTTGCTTGGTCGGCAATTCTGCAGTCTTTCATCGACCTTACTTCTCACTGCTCCGATTGTTTCCTCCATCAGTAAGATACCCCGCTCTTTTCGATCTTCCCAGATAGCCTGAGCAATTCTGTCACGAACCTCCTCTATTCCGATTCGTTCCTGATTCGCAATTTCGCGAACTCTGCGAAATAGGAGTTTGGGGATTTTTTCAAAACTTTCGTAATGCTTGAAGCTAATTAGAGCTCTTTCAAAAGTGGCTTCGAAGTCAGGTTTTTGCGGACTCATGAGGTAGGCTTAATGGTGGCCAATTATAGGTTTAAATGTCTACTTTTTCAACATCGATTCGCTGACCCAGGAATTTACTGCCTATTTCGGCAAAGCGCTGAGGACAATCCGTCGTCAAAAACCGCTGTGTCCCACCCTTGCTCAGTTTCGGAAGAAGCTCAGGGTGAGCCTCAAAATAGGGCTCAATGGCATCGGTTGCCGCCTTAGCGGAGCTGAGTACCATACAATTCTTACCCATGATCCGTTTGATTTCCTTTTGGAGGAGGGGATAGTGAGTGCAGGCCAGAATCAACGTGTCTACATTGGCATGTTTCAGGGGCCTGAGGTAATTCTTCAGGATCATTCGGGTGGCCGGGTGGTCAGTCATACCTTCTTCAATCAATGGAACCAGAAGTGGGCATGCTTGTGCGTAGATTTTGACATTATCACGAGCTCGCTTGTCAGACGGTTTATATAAAATAGCGTGCTTTTCAAGCTCACGCTCGTAAGCACCTGATTTAATGACGCCGCGAGTGCCAATTACGCCAATGTTTCCGAAGCGAGACCTGCCCAGCGCTTCCTCGGCAGCGGGAACGATAACCCCCAAAACCACGGGCTTGCCTTTGAACTTCTCTTGAACCGCCCTTAGGGCATCAGCTGAGGCTGTATTGCAGGCCACAATAATGAGTTCACAACCATTTTGAGCCAAAAACTCGACACCATTCATGGTGAGCTGCTCAACCCGTTCCTTGCTATGGGGGCCATAGGGGTTATTCGCCTGATCACCCAGGTACAGGTAATCAAAATCGGGATACTTTTTTAAGTATTCCTTCATTACCGTGAGTCCACCAAAACCGGAATCAAAAAAGCCAATCATGCAAATGGGGGTAAGCGAGCACCAACAAGAATACCAGAATGAAGATCATAATGTTGCGCATGGTCTCCTGTCGTTTGCAGAACTTCTTCATCTTAGCTCAGGTTAGCTTGAGCAGCGGCGATTCGGGCAATGGGAACGCGGTAAGGCGAACAGGAAACATAATTGAGGCCTACGCCATTAAAGAAGTTGATCGAGGCAGGGTCTCCGCCGTGCTCACCACAAACCCCCACCTTCAGTTTAGGAGCTGATTTTCGTCCACCGTGTACGCACATCTTGACCAGTTCTCCCACCCCCTTCACATCAATCGACACAAAAGGGTCCTTACGTAAAATGCCAGCTTCCAGATAGTCGCCAATAAATTTGCCGGCATCGTCACGGCTATAGCCATAGGTCATCTGGGTCAGATCGTTGGTGCCAAAGCTAAAGAAGTCAGCTTCCTTGGCAATGTCCTTGGCGCGAAGGCAGGCGCGCGGGATCTCAATCATGGTACCCACCTTGTACTTGAGGTTCATCTTACGGTCAGCCAGTACTTGCTTGGCCACGCGGTGAACATCTTTACTGATGATTCTAAATTCTTCCAGGGTTCCCACAAGGGGGATCATGATTTCGGGGTTCACCTCTATCTTCTTTTCCGCCAGATCACAAACGGCAGTCATGATAGCTCTGGTCTGCATCTCTGTAATTTCCGGGTAGGTGATCATCAGGCGGCAACCGCGGTGTCCAAGCATTGGATTCACCTCGGTGAGGCTCACAATCACATCTTTTAGTTGCTCATAAGTCATATTGGCCTTTTTGGCGAGAGCTTCAACGTCCGCTTGCTTATGAGGCAGGAATTCATGGAGTGGGGGATCCAGGAGGCGCACCGTGCAAGGATTTCCGTTCATGGCTTTGAAAATGCCCCTAAAATCATCAGCCTGCATCACCTCTAGTTTATCGAGGGCTTTGATTCGTTCTTCCTTGCTGCTAGCCAGAATCATTTCCTGCATCACTGGAATACGGTCTGATTCAAAGAACATATGCTCGGTGCGGCATAGTCCGATTCCCTGAGCTCCAAACTTAAAGGCCACCTCAGCATCTTTGGGTGTGTCGGCATTGGCCCGAACCACTAGTCTGGAATGCTCATCAGCCCAGCTGAGAACGGTTTCAAAGTTGTCATCCAGTTCTGCCTTAATGGTGGGCACTTCACCCTTGATCACCTCACCGGTGTTTCCATCCAACGTGATGTGATCTCCGGCATGAATTTCTTCACCACTTTCAGTCGTGAATTTCTGAGCCTTGGGATTCACGACGATTTCCATGCATCCGGAGATGCAACATTTATTCATACCGCGGGCGACCACAGCCGCGTGAGAAGTCATCCCACCGGTGGCGGTCAAAATGCCCTGGGCTGCATGCATTCCTTCAATGTCTTCGGGGCTGGTCTCTTTGCGGACCAGAATGACTTTTTCGCCTTTGGCAGCCATTTCAGCAGCCACCTTACTCTCAAAGACCACCTTTCCACTGGCTGCACCCGGGCTGGCTGGTAGGCCTTTGGCAATCACGGGTTTTCCGTGATCAGGGGCCAAAGTGGGGTGAAGAAGCTGGTCAATTTGGTCTGGATCAAGGCGCTTGAGGGCTGTTTTTACATCGATCAGTTTTTCGTTGACCATTTCAACGGCCATACGCACAGCAGCTTTAGCCGTTCGCTTGCCGCGGCGGGTCTGGAGCATGTACAGGTTGCCGTTTTCAATCGTGAATTCAATGTCCTGCATGTCCTTATAGTGTTTTTCAAGCGTCTGGTAAATCTCAACCAGCTGCTTGTAAGCCTCGGGCATCACCTTTTCCAGCTCATCAATCGGATCAGGGGTTCGAATGCCAGCCACCACATCTTCTCCCTGGGCATTCATCAAAAATTCCCCGTAAAAGGCTTTTTCACCCGTGCTCGGATTGCGTGTGAAGGCCACACCAGTACCACTGGTATCACCCATATTTCCAAAAACCATGGATTGCACCGTGACAGCCGTACCTAGATCATGAGCAATCCCATGAATCGTTCTATAACTGATCGCTCTGGGGGTGTTCCAGGAATCAAAGACGGCATTGATAGCCATCTTGAGCTGTTTTTCTGGATTTTCGGGGAATGGCTTACCGCGGCGCTGCTGAATGTGCTCCTTATAAGCCTTCACAATCGCCCTCAGGTCATCAGCTGACAGGTCATTGTCGAACTTGGCGTGAACCTCATGCTTTTTTGATTCTAGAATCTCCTCGAAAGGTTCCATATCCATTCCCAAAACCACATTGCTGAACATTTGAATGAAGCGGCGATAGGCGTCCCAGCCAAAACGTTCATTCTGAGTACTGGCAATGAGCCCTTCAACCGTATCGTCATTCAGGCCTAGGTTCAGGACTGTGTCCATCATTCCGGGCATCGAGATTTTGGCTCCTGAGCGAACGGAAACGAGCAGTGGGCTCTTCTTATCGCCAAATTCCTTGCCCATGGCTTTTTCAAGGGTTTTCAGGCTTTTATCCACCGCTTCTTCAAGACCTTTAGGCCAGCGGTTGCGGTTTTCCAGATATTCGTTGCAGACGTCCGTTGTGATCGTAAATCCAGGCGGCACAGGGATCTTCAGGTGGGTCATTTCGTTCAAATTGGCCCCTTTTCCACCCAAAAGGTCCACGTCAGCTTTGGACCCTTCTCCGAAAAAATAGACTTGTTTGTTCATAAAGAAGCAACTTATTTGTTAAAAATTTATCATACGAGACAGGCTTTTCGGCATGCATCTGCCCAAAAATGATTGACAGAACTCAATAAATATGTTTAAATAGTCGCCAGCATTGATTTTATCTTGCCTGAACCATCCTTCTGGGCAAGACCTCTTTCTGGCTTGCTCATTTACTAACCCAAACCGTGGCCTTGGCCACAGAAACGGAGAAAAGCGTCATGCGCGCTACTTTCTTATGTCTTTTTGGCATCACTCTCATCGCTTGTCAGGCGGAGACACCGACCCCGCCGGCCAAAGATCCAAGCCCCTTGGCAAAACTCGAATTGAATCCAGCTGTCCATCCAATCTGCGAGCCCACCGGCCGTGTTCGGATTGACGAAGGACGATTCCTGGCCTTCGAGATGGACTGTCGCGATCAGACCAATCCCGACCTAGAGATGTTTGGCATCCCCAAGCACTTCTCACCCTACGAGAACGGCTGGTACGATGGCCCCTTCACGGATGCTATCTTCACACTGATCCCGCCAGAACCACTGGATTCCGGCTCAGGTGAAGGCTTGGTCGTAATGTACCTCGAAGACGGCGAAAACATGGTCCACGTGGCAGAAGGGGATGAAGGGCCGGATTGGCCCTACTCCCTGAAAGAACTGAACCTCCGCTACGAGGTTCTGGAATGAGCAAGAAAACCCCACCTTGATTGCCAGGGCTGGGGTTTTTCTCTTGTAAAAAGGGCAAAAAAATGATAAAATAATACGATATAAATAAAAACAAAAGACATGGCAAATCCAGAAAGTGCATCACACGAGCCAAACTCAAGTGAAATGCCCGCACAATACGACGACCTGGCCAAGGTATGCTGGGATTATCTCGTTGAAGGGCAAGGGGCTGGTAATGCAGCAATTGATCAGGCAGCCAAGGCTGGTAAAGCCGAAAAGGGTGAAGGAGGTAAGCCCGACAAAGATAAGGGTGGGGAAGAAGGCAAGAATAAACCGGAGCCACAAGTGATCGACGAAGAGCCGGAAATTGAGGACTCAAAGGATCCGATTGAGGAGGCTAAAGAGAAGATGCCCAAAGCGATTCGGGATATGTTGGATAAATTCAGGCCTGAGGCTCAGGAACAGCTCATCAAGATGATGGCTGAGCCTCAAAATTTCGATCAGGGGGTGGTGGGAATGATGCTTCGCAACCCGGTGGTCTTTAACCATGGAAAGCGCTTTACTTTGGGGGCAAAGGTGTCCTTTCTTATGAAAAGACCGCAGGCAGCTAAAGGGCTTGATGCAAGCGCTCAGCCAGCCATTGACCGTGAGGCAATCACCCTCTTTCGGGAAATCCAGAAACAAAGGCAAAAGCTGGACAGTTCTAAGCATGAAATCGTTGCGCTGTCGGGACTCTACCTTGGTGGAAAAGCATTGAGTAAATCGGCTGATATCAAGCATACAAGGGCCCACCAACTGGCACAGATAAAGATGAAAGAGCCGGGGCTTAGCGATGATGAATGCTTTGAACGACTAAAGGATGTTGATGCTGAATCGACTCTGACGCACGGAGCGATTACAGCTGATAGGTGGGGGTCTCTAAATGGAT
>CBDUQG010000049.1:0-7893 GCA_965369305.1 uncultured bacterium | reverse complement strand
CTGAGAAACTTGAGCAGTGTAAGCTTGAAGCCGCGAGGTATGACCTGTACTTCAGGTTGGATTTTTTCGAACTTAACAGCAGAGCGGCCTACCGTTCGCATACGACCTTCAAGAGATGACTCAGGCAGTTCGTGATGATGGAAAACTTGTGCATCGGGCTCATAGTAAAGTCTCATACCGTGCTTGTCCCAGAGGCGATAACCTAACTCGATGTCTTCCCAGCCATACTCAGTGAAACGCTTATCAAAACCTTTTTCTCTGTCGAAAAGGGATTTTTTGACAGAGATATTGGAGGTGTAGAAGAACTTGTAGGGCTCTGGATGATCAGTGAAGCCAGGGCTGAGGAGATGATAGGCAAATTGCCAGCCAGAAGATTCCAGGAAACGCATATAGTCATTAATTTCTAAGGATGGGTCCCAGGTGGTGTGTCCAAGTACCACAACCTCTTCGTCGGAGTGGAGGGTGTGAATGTTAGCGTGCTGCATGAGGAAGCCCGGTTCTGCAAAAATGTCATCGCCAATGAAGAGAAGAATGTCGCCAGTGGCTTTTTTCACCCCCCTGTTTCGAGCAACGCCCTGATGAGACGGTTTTTGCTTGATGTAAAAAACGTCTTTGAAGCTCTCAACCACTCTTTGAGTGTGATCTTCAGAGCCATCATCCACCACGATTACTTCAAAATCGACACCCTGTTGGCGAGTGATCCTGTTTAGACAAACCTCGAGAATATCGGCCCGGTTGTGTGTGGGAATGATAACTGATAACTTCATATCGAAATTATACATGACCATGCCAAAGACCGCTGCTCAAATAAAAAAGGAATTAATGTCTCATTCTATCCCTGAGAAGGCGGCTTTCTTTCCTCGTTTTTTTAAGACTGGCAAAGGAGAGTATGGCGAGGGGGATAAGTTTCGAGGAGTGGTTGTGCCTGTGCAGAGAAAGATCGCCAAGGCGAATCGTGATATGGCCCTGAGCGAGGTGAAGAATTTGCTAGAAAGTACTTATCATGAAGATCGCCTAACAGCCTTGTTTATTTTGACCTACAAATTTGAGAGGGCTGATGAAACAGATCGAAAAGTGGTCTACGATTTTTACTTCAAGGAAAGAAAATATGTGAATAATTGGGATTTGGTGGATTCTTCGGCTCACAAAATCATGGGTGAATACTTGAGAGACAAAGACCGGAGCATTTTGCATAAACTGTCGAAGTCGAAGGATTTGTGGGAAAAGCGCATCTCCATGATTGCCACCATGAACTACATCAAGGAGGGAGATTTTAAAGATGCCCTCAAGATTGCCGAAACGCTGGTGCACGATACGCATGATTTGATCCATAAGGCCGTGGGCTGGATGCTCCGAGAGATTGGTAAGGTTGATGCCGAAGTAGAAAGAAAATTCTTGAGAAAGTACCACAAAACCATGCCGCGCACGATGTATCGCTATGCGACTGAAAAAGGCGTCACAGAGAAATGATCTATGCTAGAATTCTTGCGAAATGAAACTCTACAACACCCTTACAAGACAGAAAGAAGAATTCACACCCGAGAAGCCAGATCAGGTGGGTCTTTATACCTGTGGCCCAACCGTTTACAACTACGCTCACATCGGGAATTTGAGGACCTATGTGTTTGAGGATCTGCTGAGGCGAGCTCTGGAGTTTAACGGCTATGTAGTGAACCACGTGATGAATATCACAGACGTGGGACACCTGACCAGTGACGCGGATGAGGGTGAGGATAAGATGAAGAAGGGGGCCGAGCGTGAAAAAAAGACGGTTTGGGAAATCGCTGAGCATTACACTCAGGCCTTTTTGGAAGATATGGACAGGCTCAATATGCTTCAGCCCCGAAGAAAGCCAAAGGCAACAGACCACATTGTAGAAATGATTGAGCAGATTCAGCAGCTGGAAGCCAATGGCTATACCTACGTGGGCTCAAATGGAAACATTTACTTTGACACCTCTAAATTTGAGGATTACGGAAAAATGGCACAGCTGGATAAGCAGGAACTCCAGGCTGGCGCTCGTATTGAAGTGGATCAGTGTAAAAAGAATCCGCATGATTTTGTACTTTGGTTCGTGAGCTCTAAGCACGGTGACCAGGATATGCAGTGGGACAGTCCATGGGGGCGAGGTTTCCCTGGTTGGCACATTGAATGTAGTGCCATGAGCTCAAGATATCTGGGTGACCAGTTTGATATTCACTGTGGAGGCATTGATCATATTCCGGTTCACCATACGAATGAGATTGCTCAAGCTGAAGGTGCTACGGGCAAGAAGCCGTGGGTGAAGGTTTGGATGCATGGGAACTTCCTTGTACTGAAGAAGGGTGCAAAAATGGCCAAGTCAGAGGAGAACTTCCTGAATCTGACCAAACTGGTACAGGAGGGCTATGACCCGATGGATTATCGATACTTTTGCTTACAGTCGCATTATCGAAAAGAGCTGGCCTTTGACTGGGAAGCTTTGGATGCAGCGCGGACAGGCCTTCGGAGAATGAAACAGAGAGTGCTTGATCTTGGCGACAGTGAAGGAGTTATAAGCGACAAATATTTAGACCGTTTTTCGGAAGCTGTCCAAGACGATTTAAACCTCCCACAAGCCCTTTCTGTAGCATGGGAGCTTCTGGATGACGGCAGCGTGGAGAAGGCTAATAAGTTGTCCACAATCCGGCGAATGGATACCGTACTCGGCTTAAAATTGGATGAGCCGATTGAATTTGTGTTACCACCCCAGATCACTCAGTGGATTTTGGAACGTAACGAAGCCCGTGAGCAGAAAGACTGGCAGAAAGCCGATGAAATACGGGATAAAATAGAGGCTTCCGGGAAGTGGATGGCCAAAGATGGACCTGGTGGAACAGAGGTTATGCCAAAGTAACAAAATGAGCATTTGACAGAAAGTGGGTTTTGCTTTAAGTTAGCTGCGCCCGCCTAACTTTTTGGAGATGAAAAATGTTAATGAAAAGACACAGTTCGAATGCGCTCAAATGCCTGAGGTACTAGAAGCTGTTGTTAACGAAGAGACAATGCCTGAATTAGAGGCAACCGCAATAAGCAATATCAGACTTAGTGTTTCACGCATCGAAGGTTCTAGTAATGACTCTGGCATGACTTGTATTGCCAAAGACGACTTTGAGAAGATTGAAGGGAGAATTAAGCAGGAACTAGGTAACGGAACCTTTGATCGTAGTTCTACGCGTATGACTGAAGAGCGTCGTGCTTTTAACCTGGCCTATGTAGCGGATAGACCTCATGTTGCGGAAAAGAGGCTTCAGGGGTTTTTTAGAGGCCTTAATAAGCATTGTGATGAGTGCATTCGCAAGGATTGTGAAGATCGTGTGGCGCTTTCACGTAAAGAGTTGGCCGAAGCAAGCCGAATTGGGAATTACACCAATTCGAGACGATCGAAAGTTGGAAAGAAAAAGCTTCCCGTTCTAAGTGACAGCTTTGCACATGACCATGTCTAAGGGTGTAATCGTTGGCGTGCTCGCCCTTCAGGGTAGTTTCGCCGAGCATGCTGACATGATTAAGAAGCTTGGCTGTGAAGTCCGACTTATTCGGGAGGTGGGGGATACTTTGGGAGTGACTGCCTGCATTCTACCTGGAGGCGAAAGTACCACCTTATTACAGTTGCTGGAAAAAAGTGGTTTGGATGTTTGGCTGAAAGAATCTGCTAAAAAGGGGATGCCTGTTTATGGCACCTGTGCAGGCATGATTATTTTGAGCGAGCTGGGATTGATTGATATTGAAGTAGAGCGCAATGCTTATGGGCGTCAGCTTTCAAGCTTTGAAACAGAAATCGAGTTTGCCGGAAAGAAGTTTCCCGGCGTTTTTATTCGCGCCCCGAAGGTTTCAAATTATGCTCCATCGGTGGACGTGGTCGCGCAGGAAAGTGGAACACCGGTTTTACTAAAGCAAGGCAAGGTGATGGTCGGTAGTTTTCATCCTGAGCTTACAAATGACAGCAGGGTTCACGAATTCTTTGTGAAAGATTTCTAATTTAACATTTCGGACTTGTCCATAAATTGTTAGAATTGGTGTCGAACATAAAGAAAAATCTATGTCTGCCAATAAATTTGCCATCTTCTCAGGGTCTTCTCACAAAGAGCTTGCTAAAGCCGTCGCCAAGGGTGTGAAGCTCAAGCTTGGGGAAATCACCCTCACGGAATTTTCCAGTGGCGAAAAGTATGTGAAGCTCGACGAGACCGTTCGCGGGAAGGAAGTTTTTATTGTTCAAACTTGCCGTGATCAGTGGGTTGACGAGGATTTGATGGAGCTTTTTCTGATGGTTAATGCGGCTAAGCTTTCTTTTGCAACCAAGGTTCATGTAATCATTCCACATTTTGGCTATGCCAGGCAGGACAAGGTGCACGCTCCACGAGAGCCAATCAGCGCTAAACTGATGGGTGACCTGCTGGTGACTGCCGGAGCGGATCACGTGATTACCTTTGAGCTCCACGCGGATCAGACTCAGGCCTTCTTTGATGTTCCAGTGGACAACATTAAGCTACACAAGCTGTTTGCCGATTACTTTAATAAAAAGAGGCTCAAGGATGTGACAGTGGTTTCTCCGGATGAAGGCGGAGCTAAGAATGCTAAAAAACTCGCTGATCTGATTGGGGCGCCGATTGCCATCCTTCATAAGAGCCGCCCTGCACACAACCAGGCTGTAACGACTCATGTGGTAGGTGATGTAAAAGATCGTACCTGTATCATTTTTGATGACATGGTGGATACAGGAGGAAGTGTCGTTGCTGCTAAAAAGGCTCTGGTTGAAAATGGGGCTAAAAAGGATGTTTATCTGGCTGCCACTCATGGTATTTTGTCCGGTCCAGCCAAGGAGCGTTTTGATAAGGCTGGCTTTAAAGAAGTCATTTTTACCGACACTATGCCGATCGAGAAATCTAAGAAATTTAAAGGGCTCAAACAGATTTCGATTGCCCCACTACTAGCTGAAATTATCGGAAGTGTGACTCACCAAAAATCTGTGAGTAAACTCTTTTACTAATTAATAATTTACCCTCACCATGAAAATTGCCATTAATGGATTCGGTCGAATCGGCCGACAAATTCTTCATCGAATTATGCAGTCAGATACCAATCTGGGCGTTGTTGCTATTAATGATCTTACGGACAGCAAAACCCTGGCTCACCTTTTTGAGTTTGATTCAACATACGGTAAGTACCCTGGAACGGTTGAAGCCAAAGAGGGTGTTATTGTCGTTGACGGAAAAGAAATCACTATCACCGCTGAACCTGACCCAGAGAAGCTACCCTGGAAAGAAATGGGAGTAGAAATGGTTTTAGAATGTACTGGCCGCTTTAGAAAATATGACGATGCGATGAAGCACATTAAGGCCGGTGCTAAGAAGGTAATCATCTCTGCGCCTTGCAAGGGAGATAAGCCTTGCGATGCCAGTATTTGCATGGGGGTGAATGAAGAGACTTACGATCATGACAAACATCAGATCATGTCGAACGCTAGTTGTACGACCAACTGTCTGGCTCCCGTTGCAAAAGTGCTTAATGACAATTTTGGCATCAAGAATGGTCTGATGACCACCATTCATGCAGCGACCAATGATCAGAGAATTTTGGACCTTCCGCACAAAGATATGCGCCGCGCTCGAAGCGTGCTGCAGAGCATGATTCCAACAACTACTGGTGCTGCCAAGGCGGTTGCGGAGGTTATTCCGGCGCTGAAAGGCAAACTGAACGGTATGGCGGTTCGCATTCCTACGCCAACAGTCTCGCTGGTTGATCTGACTGTGAATGTTGAAAAAAAGACCACCGCTGAAGAGGTGAATGCAGCTTTCGAAAAGTACGCTTCTGAACATCCACACATAATGCAGGTAGAGAAGCGCCCACTGGTTTCTATCGACTTCCAGATGGACCCACATTCAGCCAGCGTTGATGCTGAGAACACAGAGGTAATGGATGGCCATTTGGTGAAGGTGCTCGCTTGGTATGACAATGAGTGGGGCTACAGCTGCCGCATGGTTGATTTAGCTAACTACATTTCTTCTCACTAATATGAAACTAACTAGTTACGGCGCAGCCCTCGAAGTCACCGGATCTCAGCATTTGCTGGAAGTGAACGGAAAAAGAATATTGCTGGATTGCGGGCTTTTCCAGGGACACCGAAAAATCTCCTTCGAGAAGAATAAAGAATTTTTATACGACCCAACCAGCATTGATGCTGTGCTGATTTCTCATGCTCATATTGATCACACAGGTCGCATACCCTATTTGGTAAAAGAAGGCTTCCAAGGCGTTATTTATTCGACTGAGGCCACCAAGAACCTATGTCGATTGATGTTGCTTGATAGCGCCTATATTCAGGAGCAGGATGCAAAGTACTTTGCTCGTAAGAAAGAAAAACGTCAGAAGCAGGCGGATGGCGAAGAAATAGAGACACTAGACTTGGAGCCGATTTACGACACCGCTGATGCAGAGCGTTCGTTAGAATTTTTTACAGACGTTCCATACGACAAGGCATACAAGCTATTTGATGGGGTCGAGATCACTTTTTTTGAGGCCGGGCATGTGCTTGGCTCCAGCATGATTCAGCTGGATATTCTGGATAAGGAAGATGGCAAACAAAAGCGTCTGATTTATACCGGTGATATGGGGCGTGACAGGTTGCCGATTATTAATGACCCGCACGATTTTGATCGGGCAGACTACCTGCTTTGTGAAAGTACTTATGGAAACAGGAATCATGCACCCATTGAGGAAGGTATCCCGGAACTGGGGCGTGTGATTAACCGCACAATTCAACGGGGTGGAAAGGTTATTATTCCTTCCTTCGCCTTTGAAAGAACTCAGGAATTGATTTATTCGATTCACATTTTGATTGACCAAGGAGAGATTCCAAAGAACCTGCCAATCTTTGTAGACAGTCCACTGGCAACGAATATTACCGACCTGTTTAAACAGCATATTGAGCTTTACGATGAGAATGTGCGGGAGAATTTTAGACTAGGTCACAACCCCTTTGATCCAAGCCAGCTCAAGCACACGAATAACGTGGAAGAATCAAAGAAGCTGAACTTCTTTATTGGTCCCTGCATCATTATTTCCAGTAGTGGTATGTGTGAAGCCGGTCGTATTCGGCATCATCTGAAGAACAATATTGAGGATCCCAAAAACACCATTGCTGTAGTAGGTTATATGGCTGAAAATACACTTGGAAGACGCATTGTTGACGGGGAAGAATTCATTAAAATTTATGACCAGATGTATAAGGTGAATGCGGAAGTGGTCATTTTAGAGTCATTTAGCGCGCACGCTGATAAGGATGATTTGGATGAATTTGTAGGTAGCATTAAAGACCTCAAAAAAGTCATGCTTGTTCATGGTGAAGAGAGCCAGTCTCGCATTTTTGCTGAACGAATTGAGGCGAATACCAAGGCTGAGGCTATTGTGATGGAGCCTGAAGTCTCTGTTGATCTGTAAACTATGACAAAACTCAAAAAAGCCTACTTGGCAGGCGGTTGCTTCTGGGGACTGGAGGAGCTTTTTCGTGCACAGCCAGGCATTGTGAATACGGAGGTGGGTTACACCGGGGGTGAGAATGATAATCCGACTTATGAGAATCACCCGGGACACGCGGAGGCTTTGGAAATTACCTATGACCCGGAAAAGACGAACTTTAAGCAGCTACTGGATTTCTTTTTTCGCGTACACGATCCAACGACCATGAATCGGCAGGGGAATGACCGGGGCGAGAGCTACAGATCGGCGATCTTTTACCAGAATGAGGAAGAGAAGAGAGAAGCTGAGGAGTTTATTGGGCTAGTGGATAAGTCAAAGAAATGGGCTGATCCTGTGGTGACCACATTAGAAGAATATATCGCCTTTTGGAATGCTGAGGATTACCACCAGGACTATTTG
>CBDUQG010000048.1:0-8377 GCA_965369305.1 uncultured bacterium | reverse complement strand
ATATTTGTCAACAATTAAACGAACTTCAGAGCTGCAATCGCCAGCAAAGTCATGATAATCCCTATCCATTGCTTCTGATTGAGCTTCTCGTGGAATATATAGTGAGCCATTAAGGCTGCTACAACCGTGGAAGCAAGCCCGATACCAGAAACAATCACGATCGGCCCCAAGGATACGGCCAAAGCAAATGCGCCAGTTCCGATAAACGTTGGCCAGGCAGCCAAAGCGATTTTTTTAGTATGCTTCCAACCTACCCATTCAGGTTTTTTGGAAGTGACAAGGTAGCGGATAAAAAGAACAATAGCTGAAGCGAGTGCAATCGAGGCTTCCCAGAAGTATCCGGCCACAAAGGGATTAATTTCGCGGGCTAGGTCTGCTGCCAAGAAAATAGTAACAGCCGCAGGAACAGCGCTCAGAAGAACAAAAACAAAACCCATAAAAGTCTTGGCATCCAAATGAGGCATATGATTCTTCTGATTGCCCAGATAGATGGCGGACGCAATGGCCATCGTAATCAATACGGCTTCCGGAATAGTCAGAAGCTCACCAAAGAACACCAAACCCAGTATAAAAATAAGAATGGTTTTGATCACGCTGTTCACTGCCTGAGAAACACCGATGGGCAGATATTTGTAAGAAGCAAAGCTGGCCCAGAGTGCCATGACTGCCGTAAATCCCATGACCGTTAGCTGCCCGAGGTAATTCGAAATCACTGAGATTTCCTCGAAAGAAGTAAAGAAGAGAAGTGGCAGAAGCGTGATCACAAAAGACGCATTGCGATAAAAACTGATGTCCAGGGCATTCATTTTTCGGGATAAGTGACCCAGAAGCGAAACCTGGGCACCGTAGCCAACCATCGAAATCACCGCGAGAAAGTAAAACATTAATTGTTCTTTATTACTTCATAAAGTCGCTTCCAATCCTCAATTTCAAGTTCTTCGGGACGTGCATTCTCGCCGATATTCGCCTTTTCAAGAAGCTGGCGAACCTCGGCGGGCTCCATCCGAAGACCAGCCCTAAGCCCGTTAGAAAGTTTTTTTCGCTTCTGACTATAACCAAATTTCACAATTCGAAGAAAATCTTTCAGTTCAGATTCTGGCACTTTTGGCTCCGAGTAAACAGTGATTTTGAGCACCGCAGAATCAACTTTTGGCTGAGGGTAAAAAGACTCAGCCGTCACGGTACCAACGTATTCTGGACTTCCTTGCACCTGAGTCTCAACAGTGATAAAACTTTTGCCCGTCATGCCACATATTTTTTCGGCCACTTCTTTTTGTACCAAAAGCACCATGAGCTTGGGGCGCTTAGCCGAGTTTAGAAAATGCCGGATCACCGGCGACGTGATGTAATAAGGAATGTTGGCCACTACCTTATACTTGTCTTCTACCAGATCTTCGATCTTGAGCTTAAGAATATCAGCATGAACAACCTCAAGGTTTTTAGTTTGGCTATATTGAGCTTCTAAAATCTTGACCATGTCCGGATCAAGTTCCACCGAAGTCACCTTTCCGGCATCAGTGATGAGCTGCTCAGTCAAAAAACCTGTCCCCGGCCCCACTTCAACCACATGGTCCCCTTCATACAAATCTGCCGCTTCAACAATAGCATTTAGAGCTTCTTGTTCGACCAAAAAATTCTGACCCAATTTCTTCTTTGCCTCAAGCCCACTGGCAGTCAAAAGCCGATGAAGTTCATCTAGTTTAGACATGAATTAATTTACAAACAAACCTATGGTACTATGAGCCCAAATAAAAACAAAAACTATGAAAAATCTGAAGATCATTTTAGCGGCCATTCTCATCAGCCTAGCTGCAAGTCAGTTCTCTCATGCGGTTGTGGAGAATTTTTCAGATGTAAATGAAAATCATCCAAGTTACACTGCCGTAATATATGTAAAAAATCAGGGCATTGTTGAAGGATATTCTGACGGGACCTACAAACCCGACAACACCATTAATCGAGTAGAGTTTTTGAAGATCATCATCGAAGCGACAATGCATGAGGAGGCAATTGCACTATGCAATAAATACAACCACAAATTTACCGACACACCTACCGACGCTTGGTACTCACCCTATGTTTGTATGGGTAAATCAACAGGCATTGTAGGTGGCTATGCCGATGGAAGTTACAAGCCTGCTAACGAAATCAACTTTGTTGAAGCCGCCAAGATCATCAACATAGCCTACGATCAACCGGAAAGCTCCAGTGATATTTGGTACCAAGACTACGTGGAGTATTTAGGCTCAGAAGGAGCCATCCCAACAAGTATTTCAGCCTTTGATAAAAAAATCACCCGTGGAGAAATGGCTGAAATGATTTACCGTCTTAATGCCGAAGTGGAAAGCCTGCCATCACTCAGCTACGAAAGCCTAGCGGGTGCAGAAATGGTCGAAGAAAGCTGCCATGACGGTCATTGTCACGTGGAATGTATTGATGAAGGATGTAGTGAAGTGTCTATTACAACTGACGGAAACTATCGCTACATCATGTCGAACGGGATACCAAATCACGAGACGGGCAGTTTCCCGAATTCCGGAAATCCAAACACTATTAGTGAGCAGGATTACGATTACCGAGTCACATTGAATCCGGTATATACAGGTAGTGCAACTGGCACCCAAGTTCCGGGCATAGCCTTGAACGGCGTCTTCTTTGAGCCTTCTACAGCAGAAAGAAATGGAAACTGGAGCTATGAGGCTTTTCAGAATGAACTAAATCTAGGATTAGACGAAGCCAATGCTCATGTTCAGCCAACTGGAGCCTACCACTACCACGGTATTCCAACAGCGCTTGTGAATATTCTGGAAGGTGACAGCGATCTAGTACAAGTCGGTTGGGCAGCCGACGGGTTTCCTATGTATGTCAGTCTTTCAAATGCATACAAATCCAGCTACCAGCTAAAATCAGGAACCAGGTCAGATATTGGAGGAAGCTATGATGGCACCTATACCCAGGACTTCGAGTACGTAGAAGGCTTGGGGGATTTGGATGACTGTAATGGAGTCGAAATTGGTGGAAGCTACGTTTACCTGCTAACGGAAGAGTTCCCGTATATTTCCAGATGTAACCACGGAACACCTGATTCAAGTTTTAGTAAAGGTGGCGGGGGTGCCGGGCCAACAGGTGTCCAGGGGCCTACTGGCCAAGCAGGAGGACCGCCACAAGGCGCCATTGATTCTTGTAGCGGAAAAAGTAGCGGCAATTCTTGCAGCTTCACTGATGGCCCAATGACTATTAACGGAACCTGTGGAGACAGTCCTGATGGACTAGTTTGTAAGCCCTAAAGTTTTTCGAGAGGTGCAATGTTGGCAGCGAATTTTTTGATGCCAACTGCCAAATCGGTAAATGCCACCGTCACCAAATCGCCACGGCGCTCAACCACAATCCCCTCCCCAAAGCTGGCGTGAACCACCTTATCACCGTCCTTGAATTTCGTTTCGGCAATTTCAGGGTCAGGGCGCTCGGATTTTTCTTCAATTTTCTGAGCAAAAGATGAGGTTCCGGAATAAGATGGCTCCATGCCCGTGGCTTCCATCAGCTCACTTGGAATATCTTGAATAAAACGGGACATGCGGTTGCTTTGATAGTCGCCATAAAGCATACGCTGCTTGGCGGCGAGTAGGTAAAGCTTATGCATAGCGCGCGTCACCCCTACGTACATCAGGCGGCGTTCTTCCTCCATCTGCCCTTCTTCAAAGAGAGCGCGAGAATGTGGAAAGATACTCTCTTCACAACCCACTATAAACACAAAGGGATACTCAAGACCCTTCACTGAATGCAGTGTCATTAAAGTAATATTGGAAATGTCTTCGGCAATCTGATCGGTATCAGCCACCAGCGAAACTTCTTCAAGGAAGTAAGCGAGCGACAGTTCAGCATCCGTATCATCATATTTAGTGGCCACCGAAATAAGCTCCATCACGTTTTCATATCGCATCTCCCCTTCTTCGGTTCCATCCATCAGGTATTTTTTGAAGGCAGCACGTGTGACGATGCGACGAAGAAGTTCGGAAACTTTTACCTCCTGTCCTAGTCGTTGGAATTCTAAAATCATGGTCCAGAAATCAGAAAGAGCTGACTTGGTTTTGGCATTTATGCTATCCACCATTTCAATGTGCTTCAAAACTTCCCATAGCCTGAGCGAACGTTCGAGCGCGAAGGCCTGAAGCTTATTGATGGTGGTTTGGCCAATACGACGAGGAGGTGTGTTGATGATACGAAGCAAGCTATCGGTATCACTGGGGTTGTGGATGACACGAAGATAGGCCAGCACATCCTTGATTTCTTTGCGAGCGTAGAATTTAACCCCACCGATAACTTTATAAGGAAGGCCGAACCTGAGCAGGGCTTCTTCCACAATACGAGACTGAGCATTCGTGCGATAAAGGACAACGATGTCTTTCAGGCTGGCACCCTTCAGACGTACCAACTTCTCAATTTCCTTCGCAACCCAATTCGCTTCTTCTGTTTCAGAGCGAGCGTGAATGACTTCGATGAGATCACCCCCTACTTTATCCGTCCACATCTTCTTAGCCTTTCGTTTGGTGTTCTTTTCAATGATGTTATCGGCCGCATCCAGAATGACCTGAGTACTTCGGTAGTTCTGCTCAAGTTTGATCACTTTGGCATCAGCGTAGTCTTTTTCGAATTCAAGAATATTGGTAATGTCCGCTCCGCGAAAACTGTAAATGGACTGGTCGCTGTCGCCGATCACACAAATATTGCGGTACTTGGACGCCAGCAACTTAGCCAGTGTGTATTGAGCATGATTTGTGTCTTGGTATTCATCAATAGAAATATAACGCCATCGTTCTTGGTACTCATCAAGCACATCAGGATGCTCTTTGAAGAGCTTGGCGGTATATAATAGGAGATCATCAAAATCCAGAGCGTTATTTTGAGTTAGCCGTTTTTCATATGCTTCGAAAAGGACGGCTACCTGCCTTTCAAAATGACTACCAGCCGCATTCAGAAAATCTTCAGCTGTTTTGAGTTGGTTTTTGAATTTGGAAATCATGCCCAAAGCCATCTGGTACTTAATTTTCTCATCATCGACCTGGTTTTCCTTGATAAGACGCTTCATTAAACCCTTCTGATCGGTGGCATCGTAAATCACAAAACTTTTTTCACGGCCCAATTTGTCGATGTGCTTTCTCAAAATACGCACACAAATCGAGTGAAATGTGCCGATCATAGGCCTGTTGTTCTCGTTGAGATCGAAGTTCTCGGTCAGTAGGCTCTCAACCCGCTTTTGCATCTCTCCAGCGGCCTTATTGGTAAAAGTGACAGCCAGAATCTGCCAAGGCATAGCCTTTTCTTGGGCAATTATATTCGCAATACGGTAAGTCAAAGCGCGCGTTTTACCCGAACCCGCTCCTGCGATAATCAGAAGTGGCCCACTCAAAGTCTCAGCCGCCTCCCTTTGCCGGTCATTTAGTTGATCAAGAAAATTCATGTGCTTAAAAAGCCTAACAAATTCTACTGTTGTTAAGCAATTTGATATAGTGAAACAAAAGAATCTAACTTAACATTCAGCATGAAAAAAAGACCATCTAGATCACCAAGCCCACAAGAGCAGCTAACTTCAGCTGTATTATTTCGAGAGGAGTTAACTGCAGCAGTATTGAGTGATCGCGCCCGAAGAGCCGCCGAAAGTAATGCAAAACCCAGCGAAGGAAAAGAAAAACCAGCCGTGATTAACTCAGATGCATACCGAAAAGGATGGAGAAGGATATTCGGAAAGGGCCACCCGAATACCAACGAAGAATCAGAATAGTCGCTGAAAAAGCTTGCACTCAGCTAAAAAGCATGTAAAATAACCAAGCATCTTTGGTCTGAAGATTAAATCAGGCCCGTATTAGTCCATAAAGATATAACATCATGGCAAAGAAAGCTAAAGAGGTCGCTCGAGTTCTCGAAGCGGTCGACAAAAAATATGAGCTCATGCTCGTTCTCCAACCGGAACTCCTCGAGTCCGCCGTTGAAAAAAAGCTCAAGGAATTTGAAAAGTTCCTGGAGGAAAACGGAGGAAGCGTTGAGATGAAGGATAAATGGGGTAAACGTGAGCTGGCTTACCGTATTGGTAAATATGATTCAGGAATTTACGTTATTTACAACGTGGTTCTTCCAAGCACCTTCAACAAGGAGCTTGATGAACATGTGCGAATTGATAAAGACATCATTCGTTTCCTTCATATTTCACTCAAAGATAACTACGAGTATCAGAAATTTGAAGAAGAAAAGAAGGTGGAGCCTAAGAAAGAATCAGCATCTGATTCCAGGAAGCCTACCAAAACCACTCATAAGGCAGGGGCCAAAGAAGTGAAAAAGCCCGAGATTAAAGACAAGGGTAAAAAGGCTGATGCTGGAAGCCTCGATGATAAGCTTGGAAAGCTACTCGAAGGTGACGATATTAATGTTTAATTAACGTAAATCAAGAATCATGGCTAAAGTAATTTTTTCAACCAATCAAAAGCACGGTGTCGGAAAACGCCGCTGCACCTTCTGTACCAACCAGATGAATGACATCGATTATAAGGACTTGGGAACCCTCAAGCACTTCATTAACGGATTCCGCAAAATCAAGAACCGTTACTATACAGGTGTCTGCCTATCTCACCAGAAGAAGTTATCGAATGCGATTAAAAGAGCAAGACACGTTGCCCTTCTTCCATTCACCAACTAAACCATGTCTGGTCACAGTAAATGGCATTCAATAAGGCATAAAAAGGGAATTGCTGACGCGAAGCGTGGGAAGATTTTCACGCGTCACGCAAACCTGATCACCATTGCCGCTCGAAGTGGTGGAGACCCCGATATGAATCCAACCCTTCGCCTGGCTATTGATAATGCTAAAAGGGCGAATGTTCCCAATGCCAACATCGATAAAGCCATTAAACGTGGAACTGGCGAAGACAAAAGTGCCGCGCAGATCGAAGAGGTGACCTATGAAGGCTACGGACCGGGTGGAACTGCTGTTATTGTGGAGTGTTTGACTGACAATACCAATCGTACCTATACAAACGTACGAACCATCTTCAACAAGCAAGGTGGCAATTTAGGAAAATCAGGTGTAGTTGCCTGGATGTTTGATCGAAAAGGCGTCATCACTTTGAATTTGGAAGGTATTGATGCTGATGAAGCAGAGCTCGCCGCCATTGATTCCGGCGCCGATGACATCGAACGTGAAGGTGAAACCATGCAAGTCTATACTAATCCCAGTGACTTAAGCCTGGTTTCAGACAAACTAAAAGACGTCGGCTTTGAAGCCGAGCAAGCTGAGGTACAATTGATTCCAAATCAAACTGTAAAGGTTGAAGATGAATCAACTGCCAAGAAAGTTCTGAACTTCATGGATGCTTTGGACGATGATCCAGATGTTTCGAATATCTCAAGCAACTTCGACATTCCGGATGAATTGATTAAAAGCTAATTCCTGTTCCCACGACCACAGGAACCTTCAAGCCAGCCCCACCTGTAAAAGTAATAGTGGGTTTTACGCCTGCATGAAGATGCCAACCCGACACCGGACTAACCCTTAAGCCAATCATGGCGTGACTTGCAACAACAGGTGTAACATCTGTACCCATATCTGATCCGCCAGCTGTATCAACAATCGAGTAGTCATAAATTTTAGCCCCTGCCTCTACACCAGCACCACCGTATAATGTAACGGTACTTCCAAGTGGCAAACCACCTTCAATGCCAACGCCACCAGTAAGTGTGGCTTCATCAGCTAGTTCAGAAGTAGTTTTCGCCCCAACAGTGGTAATCGTAAGACTACGATAGTCTGCTGCAAGTGGAAAAGTTAAAGCAATATATGGCTTGGTTGGATCGGACAGTACATAACGGCCCACTATCTCACCACCAACAGCATCTACATCCTCTGTTTTACCTGGCTCTTTTTCGGCTGAAGCTTGAACTGGAACTCGTGCAGCTGCCTCAATGGCTACCTTGCCTTTCTTTTTTGTATCTTCGACATCCTTATCGATTTCTTCTTCAGTGGGTTTTTCCTTCTTTTCATCACCCTCTTCTTTTGCAGCCTCGGCCACTGGTGGCTGCTCTGTTTTCTCAAAAACAAAAGCAGAAAATCCGCCAAAGAAATCAGGCATTAAGCAGTCTATTTTAAAATCCTTTTCCAACATAGAATTATATAGATTAGCTTTCCTTTGCTTTTTCCAATGCCTGACTAAGCACACCCATAAACGACTCAGCAGTTTCCTTGCTCAGGTTTACGCGACTTACCACCTTCACAGTTTTAGGTGTTGAGCCTGGTAAGACATAACCAAAATCAACCACCAGTTCAGCAGGATTTACGTGAACGGAAATTGCATTTGCGTAAACACCGTGCTCTGCACTTGGATCAACCTTAAGT
>CBDUQG010000047.1:0-8774 GCA_965369305.1 uncultured bacterium | reverse complement strand
CCCTTCCTTATATCACAGATTTTCATTGAAAGTAAGCCACTTTTTTGGTATAATATAAGGAATAATTATATCTGAATTTCGTGGCCAAAAAACACATCCGACATGTCAGGCACCATGCAAAGAAGCACGAAGAGGCCCACAGATCTCTCAAGGATCTGCTAAGCCGCGCCCTTCACACCGAAAAGGTGTGGGATATTTTTGTCGGCACCTTTGTGGTAGCCATCCTCACCATCGCCATTTTCTTCAACTGGGGAAACATTGTTAGTTTTTTTGGAGGAAGCGGTGAAGAAGCTCAGGAAATTGCTGAGGAAGAGCAAACCACGAGCTTTTATGGCTTCCAGACAGGAGTACTCGCCACTTATCAGATCAACGGACAAACCGCAGATCAGTACATCCGCTTCATTCGCCAAATACCTGGTGGAGGCTACGAAAAGGGACTAGAAGCGGCTAGTGCCGTGGGCGACGCTCAAAAAGCTGAGGCTGAGGAAAGGCAGGATGCCTTCATGGGCAGTATCATGCTCAGCACAGAGCTTAGCAAGGGCTATCACCTAACACCTGTCCGCACAGCCAGAAGCCTGCAAAAAAGTGTGCTGGCTACCTATTACCTGGGTGAAAAGACCATCAACATTGATTCCACACTGCAAACCGATGCCAGACTCCTGAGTCAGATCAATAACGCCCTTTCAGTGGATGTATTCGCCTACCTCAATCAATCTGCTAACCGGGCTGATTCGCTGGATAACTATGTAAACCTACTCGAAACCCTGAATCAAAAAGCCATCGAACGAACAGCGGACCTGACTTCGGTCATCAATTTTTTGAATGCCAATTTCCAATCCCAGGAGCAGGTTGTCAATGTGACGGAAGAGAATTTCTTTGCCAACCTTGAGATTTTTGATGGAGAAAATGCAGAAGAGGAGCTTGGTAGGTTTATTGGCCTCCAGCAAGAGCAATCAGAAATCAGAGCTAAGATGGGGGCTTACGATGGGCTTAAAAGCTACTACGAGTTCTTTTTACCAAGACTCGACAATCTTATCAGGGCCATTAAGGCTAATCGTGATCCACTCATTGCCGGAGTAAAAGTCGTGGAAATTCAGAATATGACTTTGCCTTTAATCATCCGGGAGCAGTAGAATAGGAGTATGAAAACAGGGCTACTCACAGGCAGGTTTCAACCCTTCCATCTCGGACACCTATCCGCAGTTAAACAAGCTCTAAAGCAAGTCGATAAACTGATCGTGGCTATTGGGAGTAGTCAGTATTCACATGAGTCCTATAATCCATTCACAGGTGAAGAACGAATGGAAATGGTGAAACTCGCCCTCAAAGAGCACATGCTAGAGGATCGCTGCGAGGTTTTTCTCGTACCAGACATTCATGATGACGAAAGGTGGACGGGTCATGTCAGAACTATTGTGCCCGACTTTGGAGTCGTTTTTGTTGGCAATAGCGGCCTGGTCAAAGAGCTTTTCGAAAAATACGACGATGCTGTAGTGGTAGAGGTAGAGCACGAAGAAAATGTTTCAGCCACCAAAATCAGGAATGCCATCATAAAGCACATGCCCTGGGAAGATTACCTCTGTCCATCAGTCGCCAAGCACCTTGAAGAAATAGATGGTGTTAAGCGAATCAGGGAGTCGCAAAATAGCTAAGCATTGGCATTGCCTGGAAGCATATGCCTAAGCGCCGACTTATAAGCTCCACGTGGGTGAATATAGTCGGTACTCTTTTCTCGTACATATTCACGCTTGAGCTCACCATTGGCATCTGCAAATTTCTTAAAGAGATCCACCACCCTTACCTGAGGCGGAAAGCGACCTTCCTTGTGAGCTTTGAGAAGCGCTTCACGAAGCTTGGCACTCTTCTGCACCATTTTGCTTTTGCGGCGCGGGTCGTTGGGGAAGCGAGTACAAACAACAATGTCGCTGATGCCAGCTTCCGCACAAATGGTGGCCATACTAATCATATCCTGGACGATATCCCCTGGCTTACTGTAAGAAACATTATTCCCACCCGTATAAATCAGAGCGCGTTTCTTTCCTTTAAGCCGGTCTTTTTGCTCACGCAAAGTCTTCAGCGTTTTCATGGAAGAGTTCCCAGAACGACCAATAAAATTAGGCCGCTCAGCCTTCTTAAAGCGGTACTGCATCCCTTTCATGATGGAGTCACCGATCAGGACGGTGTCAGATGAAGGTGGTAGTTCAATGTTCCGTCCGGCCTTTTCAGCCTTGGCAGGCTCCTCTTTCTCAGCCTCATCCTCACTCTTTTCTACCTCGCCGTGAAGTTTTGAGAGATTATCCTTTGTCCCCTCCTTAACTTCATCTTTTTTAGCCTCCTTTTTAGCTTCTGCCTGCTTCTTTTTCTCTTCGGGACTACCAAAATACTGCGTCCAGACTGCCATAATAGCTCCGGCCATCGCGGCCCAGTCCCCTTTTTTGAGATAGTGGATAACCTGCTGAACACCTGAAAGCTCCTTGATTTGCTCAGGAGTCAGCGCACCCACAGCTTTTTTCGCTTCTTCCGCTGATTTTGGAGGTCGCCCAAGGGCCATGCTATAGACTTATAATCCGTATATTATAGCATATTTGGCCTCAAAAAGCCAGTTAAGACGCCTTCTCATCCATGAGGGCAAGTCCAATCCAGAGGTAGGTCATCATGAGCGCATACAAAAGAGAATTCACAAAAACCGAGTGCACCATCATGCCGGCAAAACCGGATAGCAGGCCAAGAAGCAGATAACTATTAAAATCGTCCTTCTTCCAAATACGACGAATAGCTGTGATCGAAGCCACAAAGCCAATGGCTAAGTAACTTAGTAGGCCAAAAATACCCGTCTGAGCCCAGATGGTTAGAAGGCTACTATCAGAACCTCCGGAGGAGTGGTCCGAAAGAAGGCCGTGGCCTCGCTGGTTTATTTCGAAGGCATAACGGCCATAACCAGCCCCTAAAACAGGATAGTCGGCAATGATTCCTCGTGCAAACTGCCAGGAGTAGACACGTAGCTTAGCTGTGGGATCCAACGGTTTTTGGGAATCCAGACCGATCAGCCCCTTGGCACTATCAACAGCCTCAAGCGTTCTTTCCTGAACGCGGGGTGAAATACTAAAACCCAGAAAGAGAATGGCGATCAAAGCTACTAGCATTTTTCGGGAAGCAAAGAAGGTGAAGATACCAAGGGCTGTAATGAGCGCCAGATAGCCACTGCGGGAGAAAGTTAAGTACAGAGCCACCAGGCCAAACAAGGCAATCGTACCGAGCAAAACGGCCAACTTCATTCGCTTGTGACGCTTGAAATAAAGCGATAAAGCCAAAGTAGTTGGCAGAATGAAGGCTAGATAGCCACCAATGAAGTTCGGATCAAACCAGGTGGAAAGCAATCGGCCAATGTGAGGATCCCAACCATCCAAATATAGGCCAAGCTCCAGGAAGCTCGGAAAATATTTGAGCTGCAAAAAGCCCAGAGCGGCAATCAGCACCATACTAAGCACCATTCCACCGATCAGAATCTTTTTGAGTGAGCCGGTTTTATCGCGATCCAGAAGGTCAAAGGCCATGCCGGCCAGAATCACATACATACCAAAGCGGCCGAGCAAGGTGAAGCCTACCAACATTTCCTTGAAAGGGAAACGCAGCATATTAAGGAAGTAAGTTGTCGTTATAACAAAAAGAAAAAGGGCGATCATCTTGCCAATCTTGCCGATTCGGACCTTGCGGTCATGAGCGAGCTTATCAACTACCCATAAAGGAAAGATGATGAATATTAGGATGTCTGATGGTAGGAAATCGAACCTCCAAATAGGAATACGCCAGAGCTCCCCAGTCACGGGTGCTAGAAGAAGGAGGCCGAAAAGGATGTGCAGGAGTCTTTGCATCAGACCCCAGTATATCAATTTGAACCGTCTGGCCCATACCTAAATCAGCCTAAATTTCTGTTGCACCAATCTGGCGCCAAATTGGTGCCACGACGGCGTCATTATGGCGCATCAAAAATCCCACTCCATTCCCCCTTACTTCACCACTTCCCTACCCTTCCGAAAAATTGTCTGATATAGTACGTGAGCATGGATGAAGCACAAAAAAAATGCCAGGCGGAACTTGAAGAAAATGGCTTAATTCCAAGGAAATACTACGGTCAGGTCTTCACAACAGATCCCCTTGTGATCAAAAAATTTATTCAAGTTGTCCAAAATACCCACCAAAAAGACTCAAAAGTTGTCGAAATTGGTGGAGGACTTGGCTATTTGACTGACGATTTGGCGAATTCGTTCGATGATGTTGAAGTAGTAGAGTTTGATGAGGATATGTTCAAAGTATTGAACAAAAAATTTGAACATAAATCAAATTTAAGGCTTATTAAAGGCGATATCCTGGAATACGAAATTCCCAAAAAGCCCTATATGCTTGTGGGCAACATTCCCTTCCATCTTTCAGGCCGACTTTACCGAAAATTCATGTCCGAAATCGAGCATAAACCATACGCCATGGTCTTCATCACTGACAAGCAGTATGCCACGACTTTGATGGGCCAGCCTCCTCGTTGTTACCGGGTCTCACTTCAAGCCCAGGCCTATGGTGACATTGAGATCATCGCCGACGTTCCACCTACCTCTGTGTACCCGGAACCCAAAGTAACGTCCTGTATCGTCAGAATCGTGCAAAATGGTACCCAGCTACCTAAAAACTTCTGGAACGTCGTAAATCACCACTGGGAGAACTTCCCGACTAAAGAGGTAGAAAGCCCTAAAACAATGGGGCTTCAAAAATGGCTTGAATTAGCTAAAGAGTCTTAGAACGGAAGATCTTCAGGCTTTATCTCGGATTCATAACTAACAGCGGATGGTGACACGGAAGAATCGGACGAATTCTTTAAAGTGTGAGGAATAACCTCAGGTAGGGGCTTTTTAGATTCAAAAGCCTCCCTAAATTCAGGGGATATTTCTTCGATTGAATCAGTGCAACTGGGATCTAATAGCCTAACCATAAGCTTAATCTTTGAGAAGAGTTCATCGTAAGTTACTACCTCCACATCTCGCAACCCCGTCCGAAAAAGCTCAAAAGACTTAAATTTCTCTTTATCTAAGACTTCGAGACTACCGCATACAATGATGCACTTAGGGCTAAAGGAAAGAAATTCACCCTCCGTTTCTTCACGGAGTCTATAGAAATCCTTTTGGAATTTATCCTTCTGCTCCCTAACCTGAGCAATAGCACCAGTAAGCTCAGCAGACATACTATGAACCCCAGCACGGTATTGCCCTGCAACTAAGGCAGAAACTGGAGTTTTAATCTCAATCACAGCAGTGTTCTTTGTAAGGTTATTCTGATAAATGAAGTCAGTAATTTTTCCACCTCTATTGTCAATTCCCTTACCCCCTACATAAGCCTTACCCGAGAATAAAACAAGAGGATGACAGAATATTTGAGATAGAATCCATGAATTTGACTCAAAGAATTTCTGCCAGTGCTCCTCATCATCCATGCCTTTGTTTTGTTCCCAAAAATCAACTACTCGCTTTAAGCGACTTATTCCGATGATTGAGTTCAGATTCTCAAAATCCTCTGAAGCCATCTCACTCAACTGACCAACTACAGCTTCTGAGTCATTCAGCTTAGAAAGCTGGGCTAGAAGCCCCTTTACATCAAGCGTTGTTTCCACGAACTCCGCCTCACCCTGTGGAGGACCTATTTCTGCGATCCTATCAAGCCTCGACAGTCCATCACGCAAAAGTGCAAGTTGATCATGAGGAAGATCGATACACACCCCCTCACCTGACTTAAGTGCATTAAGATTAATTCCCCGCACGTCTTCCCAGCCTTCGGCCCCTCTCTTTTGGTATACAATTACACCTCTAGGAGTCCATTCAGCACCCGGCTCTCGGACAATCATCGCCTTAAAAACCTTGCGAGTTCTCGATGTTTCATAAAGAACAATAGGCTCAATAACTTCAGCACTATTGTAGGAAGTACGTTGCATTTTAAAGCTGCTCATAAACAAATTTCGTTAGTAAATAAGGATATAAACCAATGTTTTAAACCCAGACTAGAACGGTAGGTCCTCAGGTTTCACCTCAGATTCATAATTCACCGCAGGCACAGCACCGGCAGGATTCTCGACCGCAGGACTTTCTGTTTTAGCAGCCGGCTGAGAAACGTTCACATTGGTACTCATGCTAGGTGTTCCAATTTCAGTATTGGCTACACCAAGTGCTAAGGCGTGTTCACTGATGACTTCAGTGGTGTAGCGCTTCCCGCCATCTGGAGTTTCCCAACTACGGGTCTGCAAACGCCCACGAATATAGACCTTTCGGCCTTTCTTAAAGGTTTGAGCAATACTCTGAGCTAGGGCGTCCCAAGCGACAATATTGTGGAATTCAGTCTTTTCCTGGGTTTCTCCTGCGCGGTCTTTCCAACTGTAGTTAGTAGCAATGCCAAAGCTCACCACACTGTTTCCGTTAGGCGTCTGACGTAGTTCTGGATCGCGAGTCACATTACCGATAACCTCTGCCTGATTAAGAGCACCTCCTACCATACTTCCTTCTGCGAGGGGTGGATTAGGGTTCTTAGGATCCAAAAGGATCATTTCGTCCGCTGTAATGCGTGTTTTATAGCGTTTTTGACCACTTTGCTGGTCTTCCCATTCGTCTGTCTGAATTCGGCCTGAGATGAAGACCTGACTGCCTTTCTTCAGAAATCGTTGAGAAATATCAGCAAGCCCTCTCCAAACCACCACATTGTGGTAAGAAGAAGAAACCTGAGTCTGGCCATCTCCTGTTTTAAAGGAAGCCTTGGTAACTATGTTTAAATCCCCCACCGTCTGACCGGAAGGTGTCTGGCGAATCTGAGGATCCTCCGTTAAATGACCGATGAGCTGAGCTCGATTGAGTGCGTACATATCGTTGGGATTAAAGGATAATGCTAGTCAATCATACACCGCCACCCGGCATTTACAATTGCCCCGGGTCCAAATTGTTGTTCAGAAATCTTTCCATTGTTTGACATATTATCTTAAATATGTTATTATAATAAAAGCAAGGGAGCAAAAACACATATACAAAGTCGTAAAAATACAATCAATATGCTGCTTTTCCTACCTTGCAGAAAGGAAAAAGGAGCTATTTTATTCATTAATCCAAATAAGACTAACAAGCTTCGTAAAAAACAGAAATAAACCATGATGACTCAAAACCTCATATTCGCAGGCTTCACGGCTTTGGCCCTTATGGCCCTCGTAGCCACCGCATACTTTTATAAAAAAGTGGATTTTAAATCAGTTCTGGGCCTTTTCGGCTTTGGTGCACTTATTTCAGTACCATTCGTGCTCATCGAACATTCAGGGCTCCACATGAGCTACCTATATGTTATTGCTGCCTTCGTTTTTATCGAACTAGGCATTCTTTTCTTTGAGAAGCACGTAAGCTACTTTCATGAGCTCATTCACCACAATGTCAGAGAGCTTAGAATCGCAAGTTTTCTACTGATCGGTCTCGGTTTCACTTATGCTGAAATCGGTTTCACAATCTTAGATAACAGCGACACGGTTGAACTTCTAAGTACAATCCCCTTCAAAACCACCTATGCCCTACTAATGCATACGGTATTCGCCTCTGCGGCGAGCTTAATCCAAGTCGGAGAACTAGGACTTCTAGCAGAAGGTATTGAAGCGACCCTCTTCAGAGTAATCAATTACTACTCGAGAATCGGCATCATAAGTGTTTCACACTATCTATATGTCTTTTCAATCGAGCATAATTTAATGTTACTCATTGGAGGATTACTACTTGCCGGCATAGGAGCCTTCTTCTATATAAAACGACAATTAGACCTTAAACCCGAAGCCATTGAATAATACCCGTCGTTTCAAAACAATCGCACGGAAACTGGGCACTTGTGCCCTCAGTATTGCATTCTTTGCAGAAGGCATGATGTTCTATAACCACTATTCCTATGCACATCATGTTGAAGAGGCAAAAAGCAGCATCACTGAGCTGGAAGAGATTCTGGAAGGAAAGGGGTCAGAAAACCTATTAGGCGCTTCACTTCTTGATGCTTTCGAAGTGGATGACAACCTGGGTGACATTAAACTAAGAAACCTCACCCGGAAGATTGTAAGCTCCACAGAGCACGCCATCAAGAACGCTGATGACATTAAACAGACTAAAAAGCTCAAAAAAGCGGTCGACCAAATCAGCGTCGTCCAGAATGAAAGCGTAACGATGATCGAAAGTGCCATGGAGAAAGTGGAAAGTAAAGATTTAGGCAAGGAGGTCGAAAAAACCTACGACAAAGCCTTAGATCTTCAGGAAAAGGTTGTACAGGCATCTGAAGAAATTCAGGTAGCCATCGATAACAACCAACAGACCATCGATATCGAAATCCTGGCTGATAAAAGTCATGGACATCATGAGTCTGAAGAAGACTCAGAAGAGCACGATGAGCAGGTTGCTGAGCCAGCTGCGGTTACTAGACCTAACCCAAACCTCGAACGCATCCTAAAACAGCGTGAAGAGGACGCTAAGCAACGAGAAGCCAACCGAAAGCGCATCAAGTTGATCGAATCTGGGAGGCAGGCTAAAGAAGCTCAAAGAGTAAAGAACAAGCTTTCCAAGGCTCAAAGCCTGAGCTCTAATAGCTAAGAGCTACTAACTTACAACAAAAAACCCGTCCAGGTCTGCCGTGACGGGTTTTTTTATACTCAAAATAAGCACACTATCTTGGCGTCGGCCTACTCTTCCAGGACTTAGATCCAAGTACCATCGGCGATGACGGGCTTAACT
>CBDUQG010000046.1:0-8875 GCA_965369305.1 uncultured bacterium | reverse complement strand
TTATTTACTTGTTTTCAGAAGAAGGCGTTAGCGATGACCCGATTGAAGAAACCCAATATTATGTTGTTGAGATTTTAGAGCTATGCAACCAGTTGAGAGAGGATGTTGGAGGTGCTTCTGGTAAGGCTGAGGTATTCAGCTTGGCTCAGGCGCTATTGTCAAGAATTCGTGATAACTGTCCACTTAGCGATGAAACCATAGAATTCATAGAACTTGAGATTGCTGACTTTGAAGTGTCGCAAGAAGAAATACAGACCACTAACAACACCTTGGCCCAAGTATTCGAAGGGGTGGGCGAAGAGTCTAAGGTGGAAGTAGAGGTTGAGACAGTTCTGGATTCAGGAAAGTTGGGGCAAAAAGTTATGGCACCTGAGCTTTCTACAAGTCAGGCCAATTTTATCTTATCCAGCCTTAGAAGATTTGCGAAAAAGAATCCCAATTTTGCAGATGATGAATTAAACTACTTTCTAGCAGAAACGACGGAGGATTTTAAAGCAATCTATGCTGAAGTTGGTCTGACTTTAGAACAGCTTCAGGCATATTTAGATGAGAACTTAGAAGAAGTGATGGCCATACTTGACAGGTCTGCAGCAGCTGCTGAAAGGTCACCAAAAAAAGAGCTGCAGATAATCCCGGGTACGGAAAGCTCGCTTATTGATATGGTAGATTTGCCTGAATCCACGCGAGAGGAAATCTTGCAGAACATAGCCTTTCTACAGGATTTTAGAGAGAGATATCTAAAATCTGAAGGACATAGGAATCAATTGATAAATATTATCGGGGCCCTTTCGGCAGTTTATAAGGCTGATAATATACGTTCTTTTACATTGCCTCAAATAACCTTCCTGACAAAAGTGGTGGGCTTCATACGTGAGAACTTCAGGGAAAGAACCTACCGTGCTACCGCTACATCACCTGAGCGCAAAGGACTGGATTCAAAGCCTTTTACGCTCGAAGCATATACTGCAATAATTACTGAGCTCATAAGAAAAACCAGTGTAACTGATAGTGGCGATTCACAATTAGCGGAAGTGCAAGATATGGTTGGTAAGCTGGCTTCAAATTTGCTGTCTAATGAAGAGAAGCACGATAAGCGCGTGCGTAGCCTGCGAGAAATGATGGGGGAGTTATCGGATATTGATGTACAAGAGGAGAGGGTCAGGGAGTCCACTTTAGAGTTGGAGGTACTAGTGACAGAGAAAGAGAGCTTAAAAAGCGCTATGCCAGACCCTGAGGATAATGATTTTAAAACCTGGAGTGACCATATGAGCGCTTTAGGAATGAAAATAAGGGAGCTGAGAAGACTGGTTAGCTCAATCAACACCCAAGCAGGGGAGTTACGCGATTTTGATGGAGAGCGCGAAGAAATAAAGGCTGAAATTGAGCGCGAAAAAGAAGTAATTAGCCAATTGGAAGCAGGTATTACTGCTCATAGAGAAAAACTTGCTCATGTTAAAACGATTCTAAGTAAATAGCCAATGCCCATTAAAAATAACAGCATCATCGATTATTTTGACTACGAAAGTGACCAAATTCTGGAGGAGCGCAAAGATTTGAAATCACTGCGTGCCTACTTAACTCTGCTTCGGATTCACCTTGAAGATCTCCTCAGTGTGATGGATGCTAATGGGAATACAGAGTTAGATAAGCCTGTTGATCTTTTTGGACTTTGTCGTGAAGTTGATGAGGCACTCGAAAAGTTGACAAAAGAGCACCCGGCCTTACAAGAATTGGAGGGATTGATTGCTAGTATAAGGTCAAAGGTGTCTCACGGTGTTCTTGAATCAATGTATGAGCAAAAAATTAAGGGGCTCAGCTATGGATCATTTGCAGCAAATCGTGAATTAACAAACGAAAGAGATCTTGCAAAAGAGATGCTGTCACTGACCCCTTACATGAGATCGGAAGATCCTGAAGTTACAATTAATCCGAACTGGGTCCGCATACATCATCCGGCCCAATATGCATCTATTGTGAGATTAATTGAGGACAGGGGGACAGGTATTCTTGATTGGAAAAAGGTTAAAGATATGATGCCGGGAGACTTAGAAGGGCGTTGCCATTTTGTTCGTGAACGTGCTGATGAAGCTGATGAGAGGTTGATCGATCAAATCCGCCATTATCGCAAAGTTTCTGAAAGCCTTGGCCCTGAATTTCTGGCCGATTTGCTCATGGCGTCAGAGCCCTCTATTGCCAAGAGCTTTGACCATTCGCTAAAAATCATATCACGCTACCTTGGAAGAACTTCTAAGCGCTTTCCCACACCACACGATATAGCGGATTTGCCAGCTGTTTCACTAGAGCGTCCGGCATTGCGGAAAGTCGTTTTTATTAGCCTGAGGAACTATGTCTACCAAATGCTTACTGAGAGTGCAGGCGAAGCTTTAAGTCCTGAAGAGCATAAGGAAAGACTTAATGAGGTAGGGAGGCACTTAACCGAAACACTTGATCCTTCTCAGGAGGCCCATTTAAGCCTAATTAAAGAAATCATTGAGTATTTTGAAACGGCCCTTAAACTGCCCGTTTCAGATCGAATAAAGAAAGAGGTGTATGACCATCGAAAAGATAAGAATTGTCCTGTGCCGTCACTGCGTCAGCGGATCGCCATGTCAGAAATTGAGAAGGAGAAAACAATGTTACTCGCCTTTTTTATGGGCATGGGAAAGACAGCGTCAGCCTTTCTGTGTAAGGAGCATGTAGGAGCGAAGAAAATGCTATTTATTTGTACTAATGGCGTGGGAATGCCTAAAACAGTAGCTACCCAGGTAGAAAAGCACTACAAAGATGGTGAAGCTCCTACGGTAGGTATTATCACGGCAAAGGCGTGTCAGGAGGAAATTACCGAAGCTCTGGAATCAGAGATTATTATTATGCCCTACAGCATGCTGACTTCAAAGGAGCGCGAAAAGGGAAAAATTACCGAACAATTATATAAAGCGGGAATCGATTTCTTGACAGTTGATGAGGTCCAGTGGGCAAAGAACAAACAAGGTCTCTATACAGAAGAGGTTAGAAAGTTCACGGAAAACATACCAGGACTCGAATACAAGTTGCTGCTTTCAGGGGATCCTGTGCCAAATGTCCCAGACGATATTTTGCCTCAACTGCGGCTCAAAAAACCCGATGAATTCACACCTCCCGGCCCAAAGCCTGAGGGGGCTAATCAGGATGAATATAGCACCCGGAAGATGCAAAGCTTAAGGTATTGGATGCGTCAGAACGATCCACTACTTTTGCGTACATTCTTACTTGATTTTGTCCTGAAACTTGACTTGCCAGGGGAATGGGAGTCTTACGTGGAGAGAGTGCCTTTGAAGCTTTCACCGGCTCAACAGGCGCACTACGACTCCATTCTGGCAAATGATGAGCTGGAAACAATGGAAAAGATCAATCAGCTGACTCTAGCCCTACTAAACCCTGCCCTCGGGTCGCCCATGGCAACGGAGAACGCTACTCTGGATGCCATCTTCGACATTGTTGTTAAGGACTTCGAAGACAACGATTCGGTGGTTATAGCGATAGATAATTTCCGTCGTGGAATCCTAGATCGAAAGCTGGAAATGGAATTGGCTCATGTGCCGAGTCTGATGGAGCAACTGGAGGAAAGGTTGGAGGCTCATTTTGGTGAGGGTAAGGTTGATTTTCATATGATTCATGGTGATGTGCCTATCGAAAAGCGTCCGGATATCTTAGATGATGTCCGCTACCCTCCAAGCGGTCAGAAGGTAGTTTTGTTTTCTCTGCTTGACCCAATTAAAGAAGGGATAAATTTATCAGAAATCAACAGGGCCATTTTACTTGGTCCAACCATGCGTAAGGCTGACATGGCTCAGTTTGTGAAGCGCTTTGCACGAGATGGAAATGATGAGGCAAAAATAAGGGTGCTTGGCTGTCAGGACACTATTTTTCAGGGAATTGATGAGCACTCTACTCACAAGTATTATCTCTGTCAAAGACTTCTTCACGGGGGAACGCTTACGGATGAAGATATGGCTGTACTGGAGGGTGAGAGTATAAACGAAGATGTGAGCATACAGAACGGAAAATTAGTTATTGGGACGGCGATTAGTCGAAAGGCTATGAATGATCGCCAAACCATGAATATGTACCACAGGCACCTGCAGAACAGAGGGGAGGGGCGCATGAGCCTCTTTGTGGATGCATACGGGCAGGATTATGCAGAGCGTTATGTTAGAAACTGGGAAGGAAGTCATAGTGCCAATAATGGGCGTTTTGTGGCGGGATTGATAGATACTCTGTTCAGACAAAGGCTGGTTCCGAAGGGGCGATTTGCAGATGTGGCTTGCGGTCCACTCGTACTTGAAAATACCTATGCACTCATGAATCCGTCAGCCATGATCGTTAATTTTGATATGAATCCATTTGTAATGGATGAGGGTGTTGAGATGCTTAGGCGCCGCAAGAATAATTCAACATACACGCCAACAAAGAAAGTGAGTAGAATGACAGGTTTGGATGCTGAAGATGCTGCTTTTAGTCTGGTGAACTGTGCCTCTGCTTTGCAGTGTCTTGCCCAGGGTAGAGGCAACTCCAAAACGAGCGAAAGAAGTGCGGCGTTGGAGGAAATAAATCGTGTCCTTGTGAATCAAGGGGTTGCCCTCATTACTCTGCCGCCAAACGTTTGTTCGGAAGTAGAATTTGAGACTTTTGTCGCAGAGATGGAAAATTTTGGTTTTGAGGTTTTAGATTCATATACCGGTGAGGGAATTTCTACAGATGATGAAGAGGGGAGAGTTTTTCATAACCTTGTTCTAGCTATGAAAAAAATTGGTAAGCCGAAAAAAAAGCAAATCAAGGTTTCAAATCTAAGATTCACGCGCCGTCATATCGCTAATGTGAACAAGGGAAATCGTAGTAAAGTGCGTACTGAAGCATGGTCCAGTCATCACACCGAGTTTGCCATCAATCAAACTCCTCTTACATACAAGGCAAGCACTCAGGAGCGTCTAGCCAAAATTGATGAAATCGAATATCAGCGGCTTGTTAATTCAGCTCGAACGCAATTGGTGGATGTTTACAGTCAAAATGGTAATTCTTTAGACGACCTAACTGAAGAGCAAAAGGCGGCGCTCGCTGAAGCGGGCATTTTGCTGATTCGAATATCAGGAATTGAGGGTGATGCAAAGTGGTTATTCAGCGTTCGCAATCAAAAGTTCAAATCTGATGTCAGTCATCGGCTTTTCGAAGAGCTAAACGACTAGCCCTTTGGAATGATGACGTTTCCTATGCGGGCGCGGCTTCCACTAGCTTGCATCTGCTTTCGGCTAGTTACAGCAATGTCCAGAATACCTTGGTCCATTGGCTTATCTACGAGTCGAATTGGACTCTCTTCATGAGCTAAGTCAAAGCCGTCAAAAGCCATAACATCTGGTCCAAGAAGGCGTTTTATATGTGACCCAGCCGAAGTTGAGGGGTGACGGATTGCGCTGACCTTTTTCAGGTACACGACGGATTGCTCATCAGGGTCAACTACCACGTTGACCATGTGAGTGCCTCTAAACTTCACAATAAAAAGAGAATTTGGTGTGCGCTCAATTCGCTCGAAGGCGCTCTGGTAGCGTCCTTCTAGCTCAGGATAGGTTTCAACCTCCTGGATATCCAGTTCAACAGGGTTAACCCGTTTATTGCTTCGAATATGCAAAGATTGTTGCAGTAGCCTGAGCGCTTTACTGCTGACAGCTTCCTTTAATATGGAAACATCAACCGGTTTGCGATTCGGATCCTTGGAAGGTTTTTCCAGTTTGAAAATATGGCCTGGCTTACTCATAGTTTTTACTTTGGTGTGTAACTATAGTTTAGGTTTTAGAATTAGTCAAATTAGCTTTACAAATAAAAGAAAAACTGTCATAATAATCATCCCCTAGCTGTGCTCTGGCACTAGCTAGTGGAATATTGATCATTCACACGAAAGGAAAGGAAAAGGGAAAAATGAGTCGAAACACTGTTTATCGAGGCGCAGCAGAAGCTTGCTTCGAACACTTCAAGCGCCAGTTCGAGCGTCGGTACCCAAAAGGAGCCAAGGGCGTCGAAAAGGCAAAACGACCACTCGCAGATTTCTGCGGCGTGGGGACGCCGACAGTGACCTCATGGTTCACTCGCGGTGTCCTTCCCAAAGGGGAGGTGTTCCACAAGTTGATTTGCTTCCTGCAGGTTCAAGGCTACAAGGTTAACGAGCTTCGCGGCTTGGATACCTTGCCTCTCGGACTTCTGGAGCTCATCGGCTACAGCGTTGTGGGTATCGACGAGGTCAATGCCTGCATTGGCTACCCGAATCAGTCTCAGCTTTTGCAGAGGTTGAAGGGCCAAGGCAAGCTTGTCAATGGTCGTGCCGAACGAGGCTGGGAGCTACTCAAGAAAAATCGAGCTACACTCAACAGCAAGAAGGAGGAGATTTACAAAAATCCTCCCTACGGCTTTGGGGCCTCGATCGGGGCACCTTTGCAACATCGCGGACTTTTGGGTTGCATGGAGGCATTGCTTTTCATGCTGCAGGCGGAAATTCCGCCACATGAAGCTCACGATCTTCGCACCCGCCTCGGTGAGTTGCCCACTGATCTCTGTGAGCAGATTCAGGCTTTCATGGAGAAACTTCAAACGGAGTAGTGCTATGACACAAAGAGCGTACGTTGCTGTCGTTCAACAGGTGAAAAAAGGCCATCATGGATGGTACGGAATTGCGACAGCAAATGGAATCAGCGGTTCCATTACGTTTTCTCTGGATGCACCTGTCTGGGAGGAAGAGGAACGACCTGAGGCTGGCACCCACGTGGTGCTCTCAGGGTTGATCCACAAGAGGGCTGGTTGGCGTGCACGTAAGGCAAGGTATATGACGCCGGATGACAACCAGTAGAACAGCAACAAGCAACCAGAATCAAGCAACAAGCAAAAAAGCAACAGGAGAATTGAGCAAATGAGTCGAACAAAAACACGAAATGTGGCGATTGCAGACCTTCAGCAGGTCATTTTTGTCCGAACGGAACTGAACCGCGATCACGCGGAGAAGCTGGCCAACCTGATGGGGAACGGCGTCGAGCTGCCACCCATTCACATCACCGAGAAGGATTTCATCGTCATTGATGGTCGCCACCGCATCGAAGCCTACGAGATCAATGGTCTCACGCACATCGAGTGTGTGGTCGAGAATCTCACCACCGAGGCCCAGATCATCGCACGTGCCCATCAGTTGAACGCCGGGGGAGCACTTCCTCCCACACAGCGGGACATGGAGCACACGATCAGTTTGCTGTTGGCCCGTCGGGTCGGCAAGCGACGCATTCCCGATATGCTGGGTTTGCCCAAGGGCATGGCCAGGCGCTTCATCGAGAATGTCGAAGCACGCATGAAACAAAAGGCGCTCAATCAAGCGCTCACTGCTGTTTCGAGCGGTGAGGTTACGGCTGTCGCCGCGGCAGAGGAGTTCGACGTCGATGTCGCCGATCTCAAGAACGCCATTCGCGGCAAGCGTAAGAAAGAGAAGGATGCCCTGAACGACAAGATGAAGGGTATCCGCTCTCTCTACAACGGCCTCACCCGTCGCACCAAGGCCTTGGCCAAGGTGGCGACCGAGATGTGCCTGGACGGGCAGGTTTCGGTGGCTCGCGTCGAGAAAATCTTCGAGCAGCTCGGAGATCTTCGCGGCAAGCAGACGCGTGTTCAGGCAGACGCGAAACGACGTTTCGTGGCTGCGACGACCGGAGACGACTAGTCTCACCTTTCCTTCAGTTGGTGCTGGCATGCCCTAGATATAACTAGTGGCAAGCCGGGCGACAGTGAAGATTGAAAATGTGAGCAGGGCATGCCCTGCTCACATTCTTTTAAAATACACAAAACAATTAGTTCTAGTAGCGGATATCGAATCCGTCAAATTCTCCGCTATAATCGACCCACTGTACATCTACCTTGCTCACTTCACAGGTTGAGGGGCCACTGTGACACCAATCAATAAAATCCTTCAGCTTATTATCGGGACCTTCTGCTTCAATGGCGACGGTTCCGTCTCCTTGGTTTGCCACCCATCCGCTGATGTCACCAAGTCGCTCAGCTTTTTCAACCGCATGCGCACGGTAAAAAACGCCCTGCACCTTTCCATGAACGGTGATGTGAGCTCTCATCATTTGCGCCATTTCCAGAAAAAGTCGGTCACGTAATAAATCAGGTATAACATCACTGTGTAACTCAGCAAGTTCAGGAGCATGGTTTTATCCTGCAGGTAGGCGAAGGCTGTCCGCACGATGCTCCAAGGCTTTGAAACCACCTCCCAGCTGTTAAATCGGGCCACTAGCCCCAGTAAAAGTCCCAGAGCAGTCACGGGAATCATGAGCAAGGGGAAAAGTCTTCCAGTCCATTTTCCGAAGAGCTTTCTGACAACTTGGGTCATTTTCCGAAGTGCATAATAAAAGGTGGGGACACCCACGAGTCCGTAGGTAAAAAAGATCGGCACCACCCAAGCCTGCTCGGCGCAGACCCTGAGTCGCCCAAGATCATCACAGTAATCAGCCAGATGCCGCACGTCTGTAAAAAGGTAGGCTGTATTCGGAAAGAAGAAAAACCAGATCAGAAAAGTCAGCAGAAAAAGAACTTTATTTAACTTGCTGATATTGGACCATTTTTTCAGGTAATAAGTCGTGCTCAGCCGATAGGCAATGAAGCAGGAGATGAGGGCCAGAAAGATATTCCAAAAAAAGGTGGCCACATGATAGTCGTTTATTTGAAGGAGAAGTAGAGTCTTTATCATTATTTGCGGCTTCGGCGGACAATTTCAACTTCAAACACACCCACCATGGCTGCCACAGCTGCCAGCGCAATGAGTGGCGGCGCAATCAGCAAGCCAATCACCACAATGGTTACCGGCAGT
>CBDUQG010000045.1:0-9441 GCA_965369305.1 uncultured bacterium | reverse complement strand
ACCATGCTGATTCCGAGCTGGTCAAACTCCTGGCTAAGCGCATGGAGATCTCTAAGCGAATCGGTGATGCCAAGCGCAGTGAAGGCGTAGAAATCCACCAAAAGACACGTGAAATCGCAGTTCTGGATAAGGCGAAGCTTCTAGGAGACTCGCTGGGCTTAAGTGACGCTTTTTTGACGGATGTCTATTCGACCATTTTGGCTGAAAGCAGACGTCAACAAGGGGCTGCCTAGCTTGACTAAAGCATTGACATATTTTAAAAATAATGTATAATTTACACACAAGTTATATGCTTGTGTACTCACTTTTGTGGGTACTTGAGTTTTCCATCCAAACAAAGAAAGGAACTGTGAGATAAGTGAAGAAGGAAGACGAAAATTCCGGCCTCTACCGCTCCTATCAACGCGAGATGAAGGAGCATCCGGCCGGAGCGAGAATGCTCGCAATGATTGCCTTCGTGTCGCTCATGGCAGCGTCCGCCGGCATCTTCTACTGGGCATTCTCCTAGGCATCTCGAAAGGAGGTCAATGACAAAAAACGAGAAGCCAACACCATCAGCTGGAGCCTGGAAAGGCCTTAAAATAGCCCTTCCCATTGGCATCCTCAGCTGGTTACTCATCGGGCTTTTGGTCCGGGCCTGCATGTAGCAGACTCCTGGCACGTCCGAAGCTGCCCCTTCCACCTAGTGGGAGGGGCACTATTTTATTTCTGTCAAAAAACTGCTTGATGCCTTTTTCCAGGAAAACTTCTCGGCCTGCTTAAAGCCTTTTAACTTGAGCATGCCGCGCAAATTCTCATCCCGGTATATCTCATGCATGGCACGCTTGATTTCTTTGATTTCATTAGGATTTACCAAAATAGCAGCGTCCCCCGCTACTTCCGGCATACTAGTTGCGTCGGAGGTAATCACCGGCGTCCCGCATTTCATGGATTCCAAAATTGGCAGGCCAAATCCCTCATAAAGAGATGGGTAGAGAAAGACCATAGCATGCTGGTAAAGAAGCGCCTTATCTTCTTCATCAATGAAGCCTGTCATATGAATATTCGGGTGCGCTTTTAATTTAGTTTGACTAAAAATCTGCGGGTACTTCTTCCCGGCAATCACGAGTCCCACATCCACCTGAGTCGTTTCCTGCCAACTGAGATAGGCCTCAATGATTCCTTCAATGTTTTTACGGGGCTCCAGGGTAGATAGGCAGAGAAAATAGCGGTCAGGGAGCTTATACTTGCGCTTGATAATCTCAAAGCTCTTAGGCAGCTCAATAGGTACCAGATGATCTGCGGCTGCTTCATAAACGACCTTGATCTTGGATCCGTCAATTCCATACTCATCCACTAGCTGGCCTTTGGTGAACTCACTGACGGCGATGAGCTGATCAGCCTCCTCGGCCTCTTTTTTGGGCCTGAGGATTTTATGCCAGAGACGGGTCTTAAGATTGAAGGAATGTTTGAAGTCCTCAAATGAAAGGTCGTGGAATGTGGTGATCTTTTTGCAATCCTTCGAAACAGGGGCTGGGCGTGGGTCTGGCACCCAAAGCACATCAATCCCCTCCCCAATCAACTTATCGATCTTGGGCCACCTGAGAAGGCTGAGTGACAAATTAAAAAGCTTATTAGGAATCTTCGTGCGAACTAGCTTCACATTATTCGGAATCTTCGGAAAATGACGCGGATCCACGTCTTTGAAGTTGTTGTACCACAGGACAAATTCGTGCTCTGAATGCTCCTTAAAAAGGGCCTCCAGCATGGACCTGATGTAGACTTCAACACCGGTGAGTTTTCCCGCCATCAGTGGGCGGAGATCGATGGCTATTTTCATTTCCTTAGTTTCTGAAGCCTTATTTATTATGGTGCCCGCAGAGGGATTCGAACCCCCGACACCTGGTTCCGAAGACCAGTGCTCTAATCCGCTGAGCTATGCGGGCACGTGCAAAAGCAACTTAGCAAAGATTTGCCAACACGTCATGCAAAAGATTTACCGAAGCCGTTTTCGTTCTTGCCAGATGGTCAGAACCGGGCTGGCAATGAAAATGGATGAGTAAGTTCCAACAAAGATTCCGATAATCAGAGCGAAGACAAAGACTCGGATAGCCTCAGCACCCCATATATATAGAGCTACAAGTGGGAAAAGAGTTGAGATGGATGTATTGATGGAACGAGTCAGGGTCTGGTTTAGACTGATATCAGCGATGTCGCCAAAGGTATCGTCGCGCCCTTGCTTCTTGAGGTTTTCACGGATGCGGTCGAACACCACGATAGTGTCGTGCACCGAGAAACCCATAATGGTTAGGAGCGCCGTAATAAAGAAGGCATTCACTTCGTAACCGAGAAGGGCAAAGATACCCAGAGTGATAATGATGTCATGTGCCAGGGCCACGATAGCCGAAAAACCAAAGCGCCATGGACTGACTTTTTTAGGCACCTTACGAAAAGCGTAGGCAATGTAAAGAACGATGGCCACCAGGGCAATGAGCAACGCGATGACCGCTTTTTGTTTCAGCGTTTCGCCAATCTTAGGGCCGATGGTATTAAAGCGAAGTAATTCAAAGCCGCCGATCTGCTCACCCACACTTTGCTGAACAGACTGAAGCTGCTCTTCACTCATGTCCTTAGACTGAACAATGTAAGTGTTTTGGTCAGTGATGGTCATCTGACTCACACTTTTTGGATAAGCGCTATCAATCGCGCTATAAAGATCCTCGGTGGTAGGGGTCAGCCCCTCATCAAACTGGAACTCCATGACAGAACCTCCTGTGAAGTCGATTCCGTAAACCAGGGCAGAGCCGATTTGAGATTTATTGGTCACCATGGCACCGATGCCAATCAAAATGGCAATCAGTGAAACGGCGAACCAGACTTTTGTATACTTAATGAACTTGTACTGCATGATGTATTAGATATCTAGATTCTTAACTTTTTTAGCGTGAGTTTGGATGAACTTGCGGCGTGGAAGTACTTCTGAACCCATCAGAGTGTCGAAGATGGCATCCGCCATTTCAGCGTCTTCAACTCGGACTTTGAACATGCTGCGTCGTTCAGGATCCATAGTGGTTTCCCAAAGCTGCTCCGGGTTCATTTCACCAAGACCTTTGTAGCGCTGAATAGAAACACGGGTCTTTTTGGTCGGTTTTCCTTCCATTTCAGCAATCTCACCTTCGGCTGCCTCAGCCGTTTCGGCCTCTTCGGCATCTTCCGCGGGCTCTTCCTCCTCAGACTCGGCTACAATCCCCCAACTTTGGAGGATTTCTTTTTTAGCATCGTCGGTATAAGCATACTCTGCTTTCTTCCCCTTAGAGATTTTATAAAGCGGTGGCTGAGCAATATAAAGGTAGCCAGCTTCGATGAGAGGTTTGAAGTAGCGGTAGAAAAGGGTGAGCAGGAGCGTTCGGATGTGCGCTCCGTCCACGTCCGCATCGGTCATGATGACAATTCTCTTGTAGCGGATCTTTTCGAGGTCAAAGGTTTCTCCGATTCCAGTTCCAAGCGCAATGATCAGCGCTTTGATTTCGTTGTTAGCCAGCATGCGATCCAGACGGGCTTGTTCCACATTTAAAATCTTACCGCGTAGCGGCAAAATAGCCTGCTTAAAGCGGTCACGGCCCTGCTTGGCAGAACCTCCGGCAGAGTCACCCTCCACAATGTAAAGTTCGCTTTCGGCCGGGTCACGACTAGTACAGTCAGCGAGCTTACCAGGAAGGGTCATGCCTTCAAGCGCCCCCTTACGAAGCACAGTATCACGAGCGGCACGGGACGCAAGACGCGCACGGGCGGCCAGCATTCCTTTTCCGATAATAGACTTAGCATCATTAGGATTCTCCTCGAGGTATTCTGTGATTTTTTCGTTAAAGACAGATTCAACGGCGCCGCGAACTTCGGGGTTACCAAGTTTAGATTTGGTTTGCCCTTCGAACTGAGGATCAGTGAGTTTTACAGAAATGACTGCCGTGAGCCCTTCACGGACATCGTCCGTGGTCATGTTGTCGTCCTTATCTTTAAGGAACCCTTTACTACGAGCGTAGTTGTTGATTGAGCGAGTCAGTGCGGAGCGGAAACCGGTCAAGTGCATCCCACCCTCGGTCGTGTGAATGTTGTTGGCAAAGGTAATGATGTTCTCGTTATAAGCCTGAGTGTACTGAAGCGCGATTTCAATCTTGCACTCTTCAACCTCTTTTTCGATGTAGATCACGTCTGCGATCTTTTCCTTATTCTGGTTGAGGTGACTGACATAAGACTGCACTCCCCCTTCGAAGTAGAAAGCGTACTTGAAGCTGTTGTCTCCAGCGACGCGACCTTCAAACTTCCCTTTTCGCTTGTCTTCAATAGCAATGGTCACTCCTTTAGTCAGGTAAGCCTGTTGGCGGCAGCGAGTGACAATGGTCTGAATATCAAATTCAATGGTTTCAAAAATGCTTTCATCCGGCCAGAAGGTAATGGAGGTACCGGTAGATTTGGTTTCACCAACGACTTCGATGTCCCCCTGAGCCACACCCATCTTGTACTCCTGGCGGTGTACTTTGCCGTCACGACGCACTTCAGCCAGAATTTTGGTTGAAAGGGCGTTCACGACCGAGACACCTACTCCATGGAGACCACCGGATACTTTGTAGCCGGAAGCATCTCCACCGAACTTACCACCTGCATGAAGGACTGTCAGAACGGTTTCAAGAGCAGAAAGGCCTGTAGCCTTATGCTTGTCGACCGGAATACCACGTCCATTGTCAGACACAGTTAGACTATTATCTTCATTAACAGAAATCAGGATTCTGTCACAGTGCCCGGCCATGGCTTCATCAATCGAATTATCAAGAATTTCCCATACAAGATGATGAAGACCACGAACATCAGTGGTTCCGATGTACATTCCCGGTCTTTTTCGAACAGGTTCCAGTCCTTTAAGTACCTGAATACTGGAGGCAGAGTATTGTGATTTGCTGTCGGGCATAAAATTTAGGGTCAAATTACCTTAAAGAGTTTAAAGGAATTGCCCTTTGTCTGCAATATCTTTTATGCCTGAAAAACTAGCTTTGGGGGTTAGACGGAAGACTTGGCCCGCTGCCTTCTTCAGGCTGACTTGGTGCCTGTTCGCCGTCGATTTGTGCCGGCAAAGCCTTGAGCTCATCAAAGCTAAGCTCATCTGTCACATCACTATCCCCTGCCCTGATAACCTTGAGCGCTTTTTCGTTTTCAATGTCGAGATCAAAGCTGAACTGATAATCCCCCACGTTCATCAGCGTGATGCTGACTTTGTTGAATGGATAGCTGGTGACGACCTGATCGGTGGTTAGGAAGAAGCCATTCTCTCCCATAAAATCCACGACGTAGGCTTTGGCCAATTCTTCAAAGTACGGCTTCACTTCGATATCCTGAGATGACAGCAGTGGATGACTTACGGATACAAACGTTCTTGTATCACCATCATAAAGGGCTGAAACAACGAGGCCAAGCCCCAGCTGTTCCAAGTTACTCAATGAAAGTAGCCCGTTTTCGTTGTAATTGATGTCAGCCGGATCAATGTAGAGGTCATTTTGCCTGGCATAAGCGGTGAATTGCCCAACTACCTTTAGCTCTTTTTCGAGCTCAAGCACTCTTTCAAGTACCAGGTCAGCCATTTGATCCACACCGGCCGTTTCGAATAAGATCACCCCTTCGCCACTGACAATACCACTCACCAGGCCGGTGCCTGAGTGATAATCGAAAGCGACCTCAATGGCATCTCCACCGTCATTTCTTGGAATTAGAGCTGATGTGATTCGGAACTGATTGAGGTTGAGAGGGTCGAGAATTTCGATGTTGAATTTTACCTCAGGAATCACAATGCCTGCCGCGGTCAGCTGATTGTAAGCTAGTTGCCTGGCGACATCCTGAGCCACTGCCTGACCTTCCAGGGCAGCGATTTTGTCTTGATCAGTGATAAGCAGCTCGACTCCCTCTTCCAGTTTTGGTGCCTGGATTTTGGACTCAAGATCTCCCCCTTCACGCAGTACAATGACGATGTCGGGCAAAGTGAAGGCTCCCTGATACGACTTATCATCGACCATGACATCAAAAACAGAATTGCTCACAAAGTCATACTTGGCATCAAAGGAAAGGGTTTCGTTATTTGCCCCCCGGTCCATGAGGCGGGCGTTTCTGATTTGATATTGAAAGCCACTATCCGGGAGCAGGCTAATGTCTGCAAAGTTCACATTGATGCGAGCATCCAGGAAGTTGCCGGCCACCTGCGAAGCAGTAGGAGCTTCGACAATGGCTTCCTCAATGACCTCTTCCTGGTCCAGCTCAAAGAACTTGCGAAGGTCCTCAGAAAGGGCTTCATCTCGCTGGATGGTCTGGAAGTACTCTCGGAAGCTGGTTTCATCGATCGGCTGGGCAGCTCCATGGAGCACGTCATCAGCATATTCAATTCGCTGAGCCAGTAGCTTTCCGTTTTCGAGGAAGATCTGCGTACTGGCTAAATTTGGACTGAGATTTTCGATGTCCAGACTTAGGTAGCTGTTTTTGAGATACTGCTTGGCCAGAGCATAACGATAAGACGAAACAAGTGAGGCGCTGATCTGAAGACGATCTGAGGTCACTTCAAATCGAGCTTCTTCCTGGTCATCAGCTGCCGCCATTTTCCTCACACCTGTTTCATCGAAGATATCCAGGATGCTGAGCGGCACTGAATCGATGTGTGACAGGATCGTGTGATTCAGGATCTGGGACTGACGATCAAATTCCTTTTCATTTCCCTGCAACTTGCCAGGTGTCCAGACCCCTAGCCAGCTTTCGCCAATACGCTCGCTGGATCTAATATCCCCCTCAAAAAGTGCCTTTCTAAGATCTGACAGATAAATCCTGTAAACATAGGGACCTTCTTTTTGGGCCACCTTCTGCATCAGATTTTCTTTGACCAGATAAGCCGGACTACCCTGCTCTACGCTACGGATAGCAAAAAGAGTTTCAACGACCAGCTGCTTCAGGAGCGGGTCACCCTCACGTCCTTCTACAATGGCATCAAGCTCAGCCAGAAGCTCCTTTGCCCTGGCAACATCATCATCCTCATGAACTGCTCCTAGCAGGTAAGCCAGCGTGGTTCCGGCCTGGCGAATTGCCAGACTACGCTTAGCCTCCGGAGCGAAGGTCACGTAAGAAATGAGCTTCTGCATATTTTTTCGTATGGCGTAGGCTGTGTCGGAAGTGATCAACTCCTGCATGAACTCCTCCTGCCCTTCATCCAGCTGCGCAACATTCCTCACCACCCAGTCATCCGCCATGATTTCCCCTGAGATGGGAGTCATCTTCAGCTCTTTCTTGAGCTTGGAAGGCTTGAGCGCGCTGTAGGTGTCGGTGATCTGGGCGTCCACAAAAGTCACCTGGTTCCCGAGAGGTAGGATGAACTCTGTTAGTTTTTCACCGCTTTCTGAAAGCAGGCTAAGCACGCTGTCACCCGTAAAGACCATGTGACGATTGATGGGCGCGGAGTAAGTCACGATACCCACATTGTGATGAAACTCGCTGGCAGCACGGGCAGAGCGGACTTCGATGGGGTCAAAAGCGCTGACCCAGAGACTTCCTGAAAGGAGCTCTAGTACAAGCCTGGGTGTCTCGGGCAAGTAGGCATAGGCCCCAGCAAAGTTACTGGAGATAAGCCTTACCTCTGTTTGCTCATCGAGCCGTAGCACATTCTGACCAACCACCAACTCAGTAAATTCTTTCTCGCTCGTTTTGATCAGTGTACCTGAGTAGACCTCTTGACCCTCACCAGCCTTGCGGTAGTCGTCTTCGTAAGGAAGTCTGACTTCGATGTCCTTAAGCGTGGCTGAAACAAGCTTCGGCGTAATAGGGCTGAGCGTCTGCGGCAAGGCCGCAAGCTGCCTGAGTCCGTAGATGCCAAGATTGGCTAGCAGAAAGATGATGCTGAGCAATAGGACCTTCCTTGAGAAATGTGGCGTGAGCTCTTGGGTCATTTATTTTTTTATATTCCCTTTATTTTACCAAAAATGAGCCAAAAAATCAATGGTAATTACCCTGTTTCAGGAGGGCTTAAATACTTGACATATAAGCTATTTTATAGTATTTTAACAATACTTTGGGCATATCGTGCCCTGATCCTTGAAATTCTGGCTTTCATTACCCGTTTTTGGTTTTTAAAGCGTCTATGCAACCCTCCCCCATTTGGCGGGACGGGACGCATGACATTTGAGAACTCGAAGTTCCGGGTAATGAACTAAAACTTACCGAAAGGACTGGCATGGAAACGCCAGAAAAACCCAAGATGCAGCCTTTTCCGAAGGCTATGTACGTTGTGTTGGCTGCTTTTCTACTGCTGGTCTTCGGGCGCATTAGCGTCCAAACTGGCAACGGACCGCAGTCTCCCAGTAGCAAGACGCTAGAGGGGTACCTTCGGGACTTCCAGCCTCGAAATATGGCCAAGCTCAGCCCTGAAGAACAGGCCGAGCTCATCGCTCAACAGGTGGCTGTGGGCAAGGTCATTCAGCGAATCGAAAGGGACTCGCTGAAAGACAGCAAGCGCTTCGTCTACATGGAACGTTACAACGCCTACATCCCCGTGTCTCAGTACAAAAGGCTAAATAAAGTCTTCCGAGACCGGGGCACTAGCCTCGAAAGCGCCGGCGTTCGTGAAGTGAAGGATATTCACGGCAAGGTCATCAAGGACACTCGCACAGGCGAGGTCTGCATGACCATGATTCCGGTGGCTGATGCCTTCGAACGGGCCAATGCCAAGTACCATAAGCGTACTGGCAGGCAGCTCCGAGTCGGTGCTTGCTGGCGGTCTGAGAACCGTCAGCTTGCAAGCAAAATCCTAGCCGTGGTGGACTGCACGGGCCCGGATTTGAGTGACGCGAACATCAAGCGCTGCATGCGTGCCACTAGCAAAAAGGTGGCCAGTCCGAACACCTCCGCACATCGCGCCCCCTACGCCTTTGACGTCAACAACTGGAAGTCAGGGCAGCGGGAACTCGGTCAGGAGGGGTTCGTCTGCGGCTGCCAGTCTAAGATTGGCCGTTGGGACAAAAACCACTGTGTCCTTGCCGGCAAGCAAGGTAGCAAGTGGAACTGGGCCCTTTGCAAAATGGGCATCTAACCCGGGACTTCACTCCCCAAGCCCGTTTCTACCACCTGAAACATGATGTGTAGAGCGGGCTCTTTTAATACCTTAGACCGTTGACCTTGGGGCTTTTTTGTGCAAGGATTCCACCAAGGGGCCAAGAAGCTTCGAATTTGTTTATTTGAAGCGAAAAATTGCCTCCTTTTTTCCTATCTGAGTTACTTGACATTTTATACAAATTATAGTATATTATTCCTACTTTGGGCATATTGTGCCCTGATCCTTGAAATTTTGGCTTTCATTACCCGTTCTTTAGCCTTTCAGATGAACCTTTCCCCACTGGTGGTGGAGAGCTCTCTGGATGGCGTGAAGTTCCGGGTAATGAATATTAC
>CBDUQG010000044.1:0-9603 GCA_965369305.1 uncultured bacterium | reverse complement strand
GGACTAGTTTGTCACCAATAGAATAGGTCAACCAACACATTGATTTTTTACCTATTTTGAGGTATAATAGATAGATTTTAGAACCTATTAATGGTCGAGAAGCGAAAACAAAAAATCGTCAAAAAAATTCTCAGCATCCTAATGCTCGGATTTTTTGTATTCGGTAGCACTACAGCATTCGCCCAGGAAGGAGGTGAAGGAGAGGGTGAGCCACCGCTCTATGAGCCAATCGAAAAGCAGGTCATCCAACTGACCGATGAGGGTGAACAGGACAACTGGAATATTTCCAGCCTCGAGACTCATGGTCTCAAATTTCTAGTTCGTGGAAAAGAAGCACTCACTTGGTCACTGAGCATTGAAGACGGTGGATTTCATAATGAAGCCATCGAGACTAGCTACATCAAGGTGCTAACCATTGTGAACAGCTTGTTCATACTGGGGCTTTTAGCCATCGCCATCATGTGGATGTTCTCAATCATCATCCCGCGCAAATACCTAAAAAAAGTCATTCTGGTTTATAGTCTGGCAGTCGTTTTTATCAATTTTGCACTACCAGTGAATCAGGTACTCATCGATGGAACAAACCTTCTTCAGAAGACTTTGCTCACAGAATCGGATGGAAGCATTGAAATCACCGACATTGTCCAAACACCGCCTTACACTGAAGTACTCAGCTACCAGAGCAATGCGGATGAAAGCCTGATTAATGGCAAACAAACAGAAGCCTTTACTCTGAAACTCGATGGAGCAGACGAAGAAACAACGTCTATCGGAAAGATCCGGGTACAGAATGGGGAAGACATCGATGAAGAAATGATCTCGCTAAACAATCAGACTATTTCACTGATCAAAGATACTCCGTTCAGCATTCATCAGGAGCAGATTCTCTTTAGATTCAGCATGCTACTGCTCACAGGAATTGCCTACTTCATCATTGCACTGATCTTTGTTCTGAGAATCGTGATCTTATGGGCATTGCTCATCCTATCCCCTATCTTGCTGCTTCTGGCTATCTTCCGAAGTACTCGCGGCTGGTTCTTTAACTGGCTGGGGCTTTACGGTAGATGGCTACTCATCGGTCCGCTAGCCGCTTTAGGCATCGCCGTTATTGTGAATATCTGGCAACTCAGTGGATTACCGATTTCGGTCAGTGATACCTACAGCCCGGAACTCTTTTCAGCGGAAAAAACATCAAACATTGTTTTCTATCTGCCTGGCAAAGAAACGGGCAACACGCTTAGCAATACTCAGGAAATGATGGAGTACATTATCTTCCTCATCATGCTCTACTTGCCAATTATTATGGCTTTTGCATTGACCAGACAGAAATATCTGCAGGGAGGCCTAGTGGTCGTAAGGGAAGGGATTAGCAAAATGACCCAAGCGGCTCAAAAGCAGCTAAGTCAGCAAAACTACAACTACACCAGGGGAGATGAGGAAAAACGTGAAAAACCAGGTAGTCTGCTGGATAACTTCCGCTTCATGCTAAGCAATCGAATCGGAAGCATAGCCAATGCTGCCATGCCAATTCATAAGATGAAAGTGAAGCCAGAGACTCCGACTCAAATGATGCCAACAGCTTCGAACTTCCTACCGGAAAACCTTGTCAAAACGCCTGTTCCTAAGATGCTTGAATTACTCGGCATGCAAAAGGGTTCTAAGTCTAGTCATCGAAAGGTCATTGAAAAACTGGCCCGTGTAGAACGGATTGAGAGCAGTAAAGAAAAGGAAAAGGTTATGTCCGTTATGAATGAAATTGAAAGCCGAGCTGGAGAAAAGAATAAAGAAGCTCTGGCCATCCTTCATGAAGTTGAAACGGTTAAGGAGGTAGATGCGCGCAACGTCGATTCAAATCCCATCGCCGAGGTCCATGTGAACTCAGAAGGTGGAACATCAGGCAACGGCGCGAATATCAATATCAATGTGAACGACTCAAAGCCTGAAACCGACCGCAAGGTACGAGATAGGAGTTTTGATTCGAAGAATGGAGAAAAAGGTAAAAAACAAAATGAAAAGAAAACAAAGGAGGACAAGAAGGTAGAAAAAGAAAGTGGCTCTGGAGAAAAATCGGAGGAGAAACCAAACGCTAACCCCGAAGAAAATGCAAACTGAACTAGGACAGGTTAACAACTTCGGCGAATTTATTTCACTGCTCTGGTCCTTCGGATCGAGAGTCATTGTAGCCTTTGCAATTTTCTTTATCGTGCTAGGAGCTTTCTACTATATTGCCTCAGCCGGAAAAAATGAAAAGATTCAGCAGGGAAAAGAAATGATCTACGGCAGCCTGATCGCCATCGTGATTGTTCTGCTTTCCGGTGTACTAATCCGAATCCTTCATCAGCCAAGCCAAGGAGTAGCCAGCACCCTATCGGAAGTCCCAAGGGTAATCGGAAATGCAACCAATATCCTGGTTAGTCTGATTGGTGCTTTCAGCTTCTTGATGCTCGCCTATGCTGGTTTCATGTACCTGACAGGTAGAGGTGAAAAAGAAAAGATCCTCAAGGCACATCATGCCTTCGCCTACTCTATATATGGACTCATTATTGGTGTACTTGCCTATGGCATTGCGAATACCGTTATTAAATTCCTTGTTTAAATGAAAGCTCTATTCTCACTCATCATCAAAAAAGCCTACGCACAGGAACTCATTCCCTGTGAGGATGGAACCATGGCTGACCCAACGGTCGGCTGCCCGGAAACACCTTCTGCCATCGTAAATACCAACTCAGAAATTCTTAGCATCATTCTAAAAAGTGCAGATGCTGTTGTGAGCATTGCTGCAGCCGCCTCCGTGGCCGTCCTTATATATGGTGGAATTATTTATGCCATGAGTACCGGCAGTGAAGAAAAGCTAAAAAAAGCCAAGAATGTTATATTCTGGAGCATTTTTGGCCTAGTTGTAGCGCTTCTAGCCAAGTATATTGTGAGCGCAATACTCGTAATTATTAGCTAATAAAATGTAAATTTGTCTAGTAGTTTTTACTGATAGACCTTGTCCAGAAATCATAAACTTGTATACTTTTTTTGAACAATAAAAACGCAACTAATGCCTAAAACTCTAAAGCGATTTCTCAGCCTAGGAATGCTTGCCTTCCTTCTCACCGCTTTTTTGACCCCTGTAACATTTGCACAAGCTGTAGAATGTGATGCGGATGGCGACGGCTATATCAGTCTTCCGGCCGATGGTTCGGACGTTATTTTGGGTGAAGGTGTTGATGTTGATGGAAATTATACAGCTGCTGAATGGGATAACTTCTTTGAAAGCTTCAAAAATGACCCTGCTGCCGAAACGCTTTGTAATGCACTCAACTTTAAAAAGGGTGCTGAGCCAAGTCGCTGTGACAGATCTCTGATCAATCCAAGCTCTGGTGTATATGACCCTTCTCAGGCAGATGCCGTTCAGGGAAGCACTGTTTACCCGACTGCTTTCGACAAACCAGACAATGGAATTGATGAAAACTGTGACGGAGCTGATGGCACACTGATTGAAGGTGGAGACAACGGACAACTCGGAAGCCTAGCTGATCGTGTTGTTTACATGCTCAGTCGTGCTGTCGTTATCATCTCTGTCATCGTCCTCATCTGGGGCGGAATCATGTACAGTACTGCTGCTGGAGACGAACGTAAAACAAGCAAAGCTCGAAAAGCTATTATCGGAGCCGTTATCGGACTCGTGGTTGGCCTGCTGGCGCCATCCATCGCTAACTTCATCATTGCCAGCCTAGGTTAATCAACAAAAACAAAAAGAAAAGAAAAAGCCTGTCACCAATTTAGATGAATTGACGGGCTTTTTCATTATCCTATTTTTGAAGATCATCGATCTGATCTCGTAGTTCCGCAGCCCGTTCAAACTCAAGATTCTCACTGGCCATATCCATCTGAAGGGTAAGCTCTTTAATAAGTCTATCGAGTTCTTCTTTAGGCACATCCTTCTTGTTGTACTTCTTCTTTGGCTTGTTAGCATGTTGGGCAATGTCTTTGATCGCCTTAATAATGGTTTTCGGCGTAATGCCGTGTTTCTTATTGTAGTCTTGTTGGATCTTGCGACGACGCTCCGTTTCATCAATCGCAGCTTTCATGGCTGGAGTGATCTGATCACCATACATAATCACATGACCATTCACATTACGGGCTGCGCGACCAATGGTCTGAATCAGGGCATCGCGGGAACGAAGAAAGCCCTGTTTATCAGCATCCAAAATGGCAATGAGCGAAACTTCCGGTAGATCAAGCCCTTCTCGAAGGAGGTTGATACCAACAATAATATCAATTTCACCTAATCGGAGTTCTCGAAGGATCTCGATTCGTTCCAAGGTATCAACTTCAGAATGGAGATACTTAGCCTTAAGATCTGCTTCAACCAGATAATCCGCCAGTTTTTCGGCTGACTTCTTAGTAACAGTAGTAATAAGGACACGCTCCCCTTTCTTAAGAGTCTTTCGGACTTCCTCAAGCAAGTCGTCAATTTGATGTTTAGTAGGACGAACTTCCACAACAGGATCAACCAGACCGGTCGGACGGATGATTTGTTCAACAATATTCTTTTTACTGTACTCGAATTCATACTTACCCGGCGTCGCTGAAATGTAGACCGCTTTATTCACATGACCTTCAAACTCAGAAAACTTGAGTGGGCGGTTGTCCTGACAGCTCGGCATTCTGAAACCGTGCTCAACAAGCGTTGTCTTTCGCTTGAGATTACCATTATGCATAGCATTGAGCTGAGGAATGGTCATATGTGACTCATCAATAAACATTAGGAAGTCATCGGGATAGTAATCGATGAGTGTTGCTGGCTGCTCACCAGGCTCACGGGCATTGAGGTAGCGCACATAGTTCTCAATTCCAGAGCAGTAGCCGGTTTCCAGCATCATTTCAATGTCGTACTCGGTACGAGTCAAAAGGCGTTGAGCCTCGATAGCCTTACCCATTGCTTTAAGTTCCTTGTGACGGACTTCCAGGTCTTTGCGTATCTGACCGACAGCAGCCTGAACGGCTTCCTGGGTTGTTACATTATGTTTGGCCGGGAATATTTTAACCTCCTGCATCTCTTGAATGATCTCACCGGTAAAGGAGTCAGCTTCGCTAATGGCATCAATGTCATCTCCAAAGAATTCGACACGATACACATTATCGGAACTCGGTGGGAAGATTTCGACGGTATCGCCAAGTACATGAAACATTCCTTGCTTGAATTCAAGATGAGAGCGAGTGTACTGAAGATCGGTGAGCTTACGAAGGAGTTTATCTCGCTTCACAAAATCCCCTACCTTAAGATCAATGGCTAAGTTTTCATACATCGAAACGTCACCGAGTCCGTAGATGGCAGACACAGAGGCCACAATCAAAACATCCTTACGGGTGAGCAGGTTGTGAGTCGCCGCATGCCTGAGCTTATCAATCTCTTCATTGATAGAAGAGTCCTTTTCTATATAGGTATCAGTCGCAGGTAGGTAGGCTTCCGGTTGGTAGTAGTCGTAGTAGGACACAAAATAGCTGACGGCATTATTTGGAAAGAACTCCTGGAACTCACTACAAAGCTGAGCTGCCAAGGTTTTATTGTGAGCCAATACCAAGGTAGGTTTCTTGATTTCATTCACAATGTTGGCCATTGTAAAAGTCTTACCAGAACCGGTCACACCAAGCAAAGTCTGGTGCTTTTCACCTTTTTTAATACCTCCAACCAGCTTTTCTATGGCCTTGGGCTGGTCCCCCTTTGGTTTATAATTTGATTCAAGTTTGAATTCCATGCAACTAATAGTACATCAAAGCCCACTTTGGCTCAAGACTCTGAATCGAAGCCGGCAATTTGTTTAAGCCGCGCGAGGACTTCTGTCCTTCTAATTTCAACACCATCGGCAGCTTCATATAATGCTTCAGCAGCACGTCTAAGGTAGGTATGACCGTGCATAGATTCACCAGTGGTAAGAGTGAAAGAAGTTCTTACATGGCCTGTATTCAGATACTCTGGTCGAATCGATTTACCTTTTTTCAACGAAACAATACCAGCAAGGGACTCTAAATCAGTCCGGACATTTTCAGTGTTATCAAAATAAGCTTCATCAAGAGTGGGAAATTCTGCAACTTCAAAACCAGCCGTTTGCATAAGAAGGGTAAAAACTTCTTTTCGTACTCTTGCAGCCTCTTTTACATCATTAGCCATTTTCAAAGCTCTAGCAGCACGATTAGTATACGTAGCAACAGACATGGATTCACCAGTAGTAACTGTGAAAGAATTCTTTACATGGCTCATATTCAAGTTCCGTGCATGAACATCTTTATCAGTTTTACTTGAAGCAGCCCTAGCTAGTGACTCTAAATCGGTCCTAACTTTTGCAGGGTCTTTGAAATAGTTAGTGCCAAGGGTTGGGTACTTTTTCTGCTGATCCATTTTAACCTCAAAGCCAGCAGACTTTTTAAGCATTGCGAGCACTTCTCTAAATACTTTTTGAGCTTCTTTTTTGTTACCTGCTTTACCTAAAGCTTTTGCCGCAGCAAGGAGATAAGAGTGACCGGACATGGACTCACCTGAAGTAAGGGTAAAGGGGAAACGAATAGTCCAGACATTCAAATCCTTAGGCTTGATTGATCTGCCCGATCTATCAGAAGCCATTTTTGCAAGTGTTTCAAGATCAGATCTAATATTATCCGAATTCATAAAATAAGAAGGCTGAAGTCTATCCAATAGATCAGAACAAACTCCACGAACATCTGATTCTGAATAAAAACCATTTCGAACCAATCGATTAACACTGATCCGGGCAGTTTCACCAACTATTTTTGCGGCTTTAAGCCTCTTGGTAATAATAGTTCTGCCAACAGGAGTACCCTCATCTTTAAAGACTTTTTCCCAAGTATTGATGGTGGCATATCGCTCTTTCTCACTCATCGGATTCGGTTAGAAAACCAGCAATTTTTTTCAGCTTGCGGAGAACGTCAGCATGAAATGGCTTCGCTTTACCGTGTTTATCTGAAAGGCCAAATGCCACAACTGCACGATTCAAATAAGTTTCACCTGTAATAGTTTCACCTGAGGGAAACTTAATTTTTGAACTCCCCATTGAATATGTAGATAAATTTGAAGGGCTCAAAATCCTCCCGCCCTTTTCATTGAAAGATAGGGCAAAGTTCTCAAGGTCAGATTTAACAAGTGTAGAATCGTTAAAATGATCTGAATCAAAATTTTTCTTTTCAAAACCTGCAATGCTAAACAGGGCAGATAAAATATGTGCATACTTCTGATCCACTTCGTGTGCGCTTTTGCCAAAACCCAATACCTGTCCAGCAGTTCTCAAATAAGATCTACCACTAACTACCTCTCCATTTGAACAAGCAAAAGAGCCAACCTTGACTATTTTATAGGTACTTAATAGAACAGGATCCATAAGCTCCTTTTCACTCTTGGAAGTCTTCTTAGCCAAGGATTTTAGATCCTCAGCAACATAGTCTGAATTTCTGTAGTACTCTACATCTCTCGATATGACACCAGCTAACCTTAGAAGAGACTCTAATACTTTTCTGGGATCTTGCGCTATTTTATCGTTTTCGCTTGAATGGCAAATTGCAGCATCATTTAAATATTGTAAACCAGAAAGCCTCACTCCATTAGAGCAAATTATTCGAATCTTCCTAATATTACTTGGAGTCAAATTCATAGCCGATGTAGTCTTACCTCTAGCCTCAGTCACCGCCGCAGCAAATGATTGCAAATCAGACCCTACACAATCTGGGTCTAAATAGTACTTAGAATTTCTTGAGCTAATATCTGCAATTTCAAAAAGTTTAGCTAGGGTTTGAAATCTTACATTTTGCGCCTCCCTAAAATTTTTCGCTAAACCAAAAGCAATTGATGCTAAAGATAAATAGCGACTTCCATCAACAGCCTGACCAGTGGAACAATGAATTTGAAGCTTGCGGATATTCTTGGTGTTTAATGCTATAGCAGATCCATGTTCATCAATTTTTCTCACTAGCCTATTAGCGAAGGCACTAAGATCAAATTTAACTGCCTCAGGCTGAAAATACGCTCTGTCAAGATTCACTTGTTCAAGTAAATCAGAAACTGCCTCACGCACATCATGCTCAGAAAAAAAACCATCCCTAAGGAACTGACCATGTTCATTTTTCCCTGCTTTTCCAACCACTCCAATTTCCTTCAACCTTCTACGAATAGTTCCTTCTGCAATGGGACATTGTTCTATTTCTTCAAAATAGTCTGACCATCGCCTACAAGTTGCAAATCGTTCCTTCTTAGACACTGAATCTATAGATAAATAAAGCCCTCATCATCAACCTCAGGAATATTCTCATACAATTGAATATTCTGAATTCTGTCCAAAACATCACTTTCTTGAACAAGGTTAAGCCTTGAAGATGATGAATTTTTTCTAATTCTGCGGGCTATTCGCTCAATCTCTGGGTTAGGCGTGTGATTACCACCTCCTCCATCACCCGTAGGATTTCCATTTATTGGCTCTCCAGGCTTATACCTTTCCCAATACTTCAAAACATCTAAAAGAGTAGCGGGGCGAAAGCTATTAGCCGCCGGAACAATCTGAGCAATAAGCGCATTTGGCTTTTTGAAACCCTCCTGGTCCAAATCAGTACCGGGCCTAACGCGTCTCAAAACTCTTGAATGACGTTGCTCAAGTTCAGTAAGCGAAAGAGTCGGAGATCCATCAATAATACAGCGAGCGCGAGGCAGATTTAGACCGCGCCCACCCATCTTACAAAGAACCAAAACATCAATTCCGCCAGACTGAAACAACTGCCTTTCCTTTGTTAGTTCGCGATTACTGGTACTACCCTGCCAATGCCTGACTCTCAATCCTGGATAATCCCGTTTTAACCTCTTGCGAGTGGCATTAAGAGTAGCAATTGTAGGCGTGTATATCAGCGTAGGAAATCGATCTCGCAAATCATCTGGAATCATCTGACCGTATAGCTCAGATATCGCCATTTCAATTTGAACTGATTTTAAAGCTTGTCCAAGGTGATTCAAGTCATAATCCTGTCCAACCACTTTTATCAAGTCAGCATCAATATCAGCCTCGTACATATAAAACATGGGCGGAACACTCAGCCCCTTCTTAATACTATCCATAAGAAAGAGTTGATCAACAACATCACCCCATGCATCAGTAATCTTTCTGCCATCAGGCCACTTGGGTGTAGCAGTTAAACCAATCTTAACAGCATTGCGAAACTGATTTAATGTAGCTATCCGTCTCTCTGTAAGAAATGTATCCGCCTCATCGCCTATAACTAGAGATACATTATCAGCACCAACTGCCTCATTAAGAGCTGTATGATTTCGTTGCAGAGACTGAATGCTAGAAACGATGATGTTAGGCTCTAAATCTTTCTTCCCCATACCCCATTGACCAATATCACGATCGAGAACGGATTCAAGGTGCTCACGTACACCCGTTACAAGAGAGCGCTCAACTGTAACAACAAGATCCTTACTATTAGTCCAATCGCCCTCTTCTATCATTCGATCTTTAGCAGCCTGGGAAGCTTGAACCAGTCCGGATTCGAGAACTGTCTTTCCTGTGCCGCCTGGGTGAACTATTCCAAATTTCTTAACACCTGCTTCTAAAG
>CBDUQG010000043.1:0-9775 GCA_965369305.1 uncultured bacterium | reverse complement strand
CTCCAATCAATACTGTAACTGGGATGCCGGTGACAGTGTTTGTGTATTTGATTCAGGAGCCAATCCCAATGGCCAGCCACTTCGTGGTTACGCCTGGAGCCAGTTTCTGGGCTGGGTAAAATTTGGGCCTGAAGCTGGTGACACTGAATTCACGGGCGCCTTTACCAGCTGGTTCCCCGATCTAACGCCTCCTACCTTTGAAGGTGTCGAAGAAGGCTGGATTCCAAACGAAAGCGTAGTCGGTACCATCAGCTGGCTTGAATTTGCCGATGAAAACGATTCTCAAATTGACCTGATTAATAGTGCTATCACGGTAAATACTGACATGTCGGCTGACTTTGCTGGCTGCCCACTAGCCGCCCCTCAGGCCAACGGCGATCTGGTGTTAAGTCAGGGTGGTAGCGGTGAAGTTAATTTGTCTATTCCACTCATCGGTATCATCGGAGCTCCACCAAATGGGTTCTGTAGATACACTCTGGGAGGCGTTGTTTATAACGGTTCAGGCTTTGGGTACTACTTTGGCCCGGAGGGAATCGCCCAGGCAACGCTTGATGGTGTAGATACGTCCAGCCCAGCTAATGCTGCACCCCACACTTACGACACTGATGAGGTGACTCTTTATGTAAGAGCCGGTGACCTGGATCCAGCCAGCTCAAGCCTGGCAAACACCACGCCATCCGGTGTGGGTGATGGTAACACCATCATTGATCTGAGCCTGGCACCAACCGACCTAGGAGGTAACCCTATTATTTCTGTCAGATCTGCGCTCACCCCGGGCACGCTACCTGAACCAACAAGGGCCAACTGGGTACGTGATGTTGAGCTGACCTACGACCTGGAAACCAACAGTGAATACTATTTTGACCGGCTTGATATCACTCGAAATTTCGTCCCTGGCTTCCCTTCTCCAATTGAACTCCAGGGGGGCTACTACAACGCGCTGGACCCACTCACTTATAATACCAACGCGCTCCATACTGCAGGAAGCTATCCTCTTGACATAGCGGGCTTCGCCCCAACTTCTGCAGCCGGTAATGTACTTGAGCTTGATAGCATTGAGCTGGAGCAGATTGACGTCGCTCTTCCAGCCGTATCCCCTTCTCAGGGACCTTGGAACACCAGTGCCACAATCACACTGGATAACGGTAGCGCCATTCCAGGCAATCCCCTACCATTTAACTATGCCTTTGATCCAGCTCTGGAAGTCACTGATGGCAACCTAAACGCACAGTTCATTATCATTGGGCAACCGGTCGAAGCAACCTACGACCTGGTGAACAACAGTAGCGACGCACTTCAAAACTACAGTCTCGATCACATTCTTGCTTTCACAGACACCGGTGGAATCGGTGAAGAAGTTCTGGAGCTTAAAGACATCAATCTAAATGGCCTGGCCGACACGGCTACAAGAACTGATCCTGATTCAACTGACACTCGCTATCAACTGCAGCGAGCAGCTGGTGGCGAAGGTGTTAATGAGTTCCACAGTTCCACCCAGAACTATCATGCACCGTCTTACACCTTTAATTCAGCCACTGATGGTAGCGGTGTATATACCGTCGATGGTGAGTACTACGTAAGCCCTGACGACGAATGTCTGAGCACCCCACCGTGTCCAGCAGTGAGCATTGACCGTAGTGACAGCCTTGCTTCTGATCTTACAGCCAGTGGCGGCATTGGAGCCTTCACCTTTGGCATTACACCGTCTCAATACATCGGTGAGCAGATCAACGCGCAAGTTACTTTTGGAATCACCCAATACTTAGCCTACAACGCTCAGGCTAGTCCATTCACTCAATATGCGCTTTATCAGGCACAGCCAGAAATCGATGGTATTGAAGTGAAGTCTATCGGCCTTGGAACCACAGGTGTGGTCAGTGGTGGTCAGGTCTTTGAAACGGTTGGCGGACGAGACCTTGAAACCATTTCCACCACCTCATCGGCTGATCTAAGACGTGAAATCAGAAGAAATGTGGCAGTAATCACCAGGAACATCACTCCATGTGCCGCGCCTCAGACTCTCAATTCACTATCCACAACTAATGGAGGATGTATTTCGGTAGACGCCATCAATAATACGGTAGTTGCGGTTTACTCAGGTCCAGGCTTAATCACTCTAGGCAGTGGTGCTGACCTGACGGTACCAGCCGGCTATGAGTACACCATCGCCCTGCTTGATGGTGCCAATCTAGCCGTTGAAAGCAATGTCACTTATGGAGGAAGCACAGACAACTCGCTTGGCATCATTGCAATGCAAGACAGCGCTGGTGCCGGAGGTAATGTATATATTGACCCAACTCCAACCAATATGGTCGGCCTCCTCTATGCCGAGGGTAGCGTACTTTCTAGTCCTGATGGAGGAACCACGCTTTACTATGGTGGTGGTGGAAACGCAACAGACCTAACTAATCAGCTCTACTGGCAAGGTAGTATTGCCTCGGCTAACACTATTGGCGGTGCACCAAACAGGGTCATTCCAGACAATGTTGATTGTTTTGGTCTCGATGCCGACAGCTGCTCTCAGATCTACGACCTGGACTTCGTGAGACGCTTTGCCACCATCAACGATACCGGTGTTGACTTTGCTCCACTCGGCTACGTATTTAGCGGAGGAGGCTCATGTGCCGTTGCAGCCGCGCCAAACCCAGGCTGTGCCCTTGGAGGCTTACCAACCACCGTGACCTTAACCGGTGATGCCATTGATGTTGCCGCTTCCAAATCACTCGACACCTTCTTCATTGAAAGAGACAATAGGCCCGTACCTCCTGGTTTCAGCTCAAGTGGCGGACTAACCAGCTCGCAGGAAATAAGGTAGACTTTTACTCAAACTGCCTAGACGCACTATCACTATTTAGACATGCTGGAAATTCTTTTTCAGAACTCAATAATCACCGTACGCACCCTCAATATACTTCTTGCTTTAGGCTTTTTGTTTACGGGCACCTTCGTGACTCGTTACGTGAATAAGCACAAGATGAATCTAGCCTTTCTGACGGAATATTTCATTCATGTCATCCTAGCATCCCTCTTGACTGGAAGAATTGTCTACGTGCTGGGAAATCTCTCAGAGTTCCAACATAGTTATCTATCCGTTCTATATGCATGGGATCTTAAATTCAGCTTCTTTGGAATGCTTGCGGGAGCAACACTAGCCCTCTATCTGGCAGCTAGAAAGAAAAATGAAGATTTCTGGGCTTGGTTTGATGCCCTTTTCCTTTCAACGCTGGCCATGGTGATCTTTGTGCACATTGGCTACTTTTTTGCTGGCAAAGCCTATGGACTGCCGACAAGCCTTCCTTGGGGAATTGCCTTCCAGGCCAATCACATACCTTTTGTGTCCCCCATTCACCCTACACAGCTTTATGCAGCGCTTTTTGGTATCCTACTACTGGGATACAGCGTAAAAAAGAGTAAACGCATTCATTTGTCAGGGGTGGTTGGAAACAGAGCTATGCTGGTTTATAGCTTAGGAATGCTTGGAATTGACTTCCTTCACGGGAACCCTTCCATGTATATTAAAATTGCCTACGGAGTACTTGCAGCCTTGGCTTTCATTGGTCACGTTCATTGCACCCACAAAACCCATATAACTAACTAAAAAGCTATGTCCCCATTTTTGAGTCAAACCATGGAATTTGTTGCTTCAGACGCTTTTGGCACCGTCAAACTAGCTGTTCTGGGCTACTTCGCCTTACTTTGGCTAGCCGTTATCATATGGGTCACTAAGGATGCACTTCAAAGGAGCTCTAGCATTCTATTTCAGGCCTTCTCTATCTTACTCAACATCATCGTTCCTATTCTGGGGGTACTGCTCTATCTGATCATCAGACCAGGTAAAACCAGAATGGAACGCTATTACGAAGAACTGGAAAGAAACATGCTGGAAGGTGAAAATGCCGTAGAGCAGCATGCCTGTGATAAGTGCCTGACACCGGTGGATAAGGATTATGGCTTCTGCCCAAACTGTGGCGAAGGCCTCAAAAAAGCTTGCTCAAAGTGCAAAAAAACCTTCCCAAATGTTTGGCATATTTGCCCCTTCTGTGGTAATGAGTATAAGAGCAAAGAAAAAAGCAAAAAAGCTCAGAAGAAGAAATCTTAACCTAATATCACGATCATGGAACGCTTCCTCACACTTCGCTACTACTTCATCCCGCTGCCCGACCCAAATTTTCAGTTTACCAAACTGACACTTTTGATTGGTGGACTCCTAATCCTGTCCGGATTTGCCCTGGGATTTTACCGAAAGAAACACCTTAAGGATCCTATTGCCAAAAAGCTGATCAAGGCTTACCCGGGAAAACTCAGAACTTACGGGTTTTTAGTCCTAATGCTGCTGGTCTTCCGTGAAATGGGAATCCCTTACCTGTCTATGCGCATCTGGTGGTTCGTGCTCCTGGCTTTCTTTTTATACCAGGTGGCTAAATTTGCCTTTTCTTACAAATCCGAATATCAGAAACGGGCAAAGAGAGTTAAACAGAATGCCAGCAAGGAAAAATACCTGCCCAAAAAGAAACGTTAACACCTCTTCATTTTGCAGCAAATTAAGTATAAGAAAAATAAGTGGATCAATATCACTGAGCCAACCAGCGAAACCCTGGCCGCTTTGTCAAAGAAGTATAAGTTTCATGAGCTAGACCTAGAGGACTGCCTGCAGAAGACGGAAAGGCCTAAAATCGATGAATACGATAAGTACCTATTCATCATTCTTCAGTTTCCTGTATACAACAAAAAACATCATCGTTTTGACACTGAGCAGCTGAATATTTTTATCGGTCAGGACTACCTGATCACGGTTCATCAGGGAAAGCTTAAAGCCCTGAACGAAGTTGTGGAAGCCTGTGAAAGCTCTCTCAAATCAAGAAAGATTTTTTTTGGTGAAGGAAGTGGAACCGGCTACCTGCTTTATGAAATCATCAGTGTCCTTTTTAATGCCATTTATCCCGTCACAGACAAAATTCAGCTCTCAATCAAAAGCATCGAAGATGAAATCTTTGAATCAAAGAGGGCTAAAGATGAGCTTTTTAACATCATGATCCTCAAAAAGAATGTGATCACGCTCCGCAAGATCCTTCTGCCGCAACGTTCAGTTGTGGCTGCCCTGGAGCACAAACAGAAGCGTTTTTTACCTGAAGACTTGGTCATTTATTTTGATGACATTGTGGATCAGATCGAGAGTCTTTGGAATATTCTGGGAACGCAGAAGGAAATCATCGAATCGCTTGAAGACACAAACGAATCACTGCTTTCTCACAACATCAACCTGACCATGCGGACACTCACGGTCTTTTCAGCCATCATGCTACCGCTCACCTTCATCACCGGTCTATTTGGAATGAATGTGAAACTGCCTTTTCCTGAAGCAATGGCCAATGTTGAACATTTTTGGTCCATCATCGCCATGATGGCAGCCGTTGCCATTGTACTGTTCGCCATATTCAAGATGAAAAAGTGGCTATAAAGCAGATTATCTTGCATAGTTAGCAGATATTTGTTAGAATCTTTCTGTTATCCTTTTAGAATTACTTAAACGCCCTTATGACAACCAAGAAAAAGACCACTACCACTAAAGCAACCACGAAAAAGAACGACCAGAAGAAAAAGGTCATGGCCACCTTCGCTAAACACGATAAGGACACTGGCTCAGCCCAGGTACAGATTGCTATTCTGACCAAGCGCATCAACGAGCTGACTGAACACCTAAAGGAACACAAGAAGGATAACCACTCTCGCCGCGGCCTGCTTTTGATGGTAGGTAAAAGGCGCAAACTCCTCAACTACCTCAAGAATTCAAAGCCAGAAGTCTACGAAGAGGTTATTAAGGGGCTTAAACTACGCAAATAAACTGGGATCATGAAAGAAAGTTTCAAATGAGTATTCCCGACCCATCGGGACTGACCACTTGAAACTTTCATAGGTTCCAGAATAAATATATTTCTTTTAATTCTATATTATTATGGAACCTAAATCTTACAAGATGATGCTCGGTGATAAAGAGCTCATCGTCGAAACTGGTCGTATGGCCAAACTTGCCAGCGGAAGCTGCACCGTTCGTTACGGCGATACGGTTATTTTAGCAACAGCTGTCATGGCTAAGCGTGCCCGCCCGGGTGTTACCTTCCTCCCTCTTATGGTGAATTACCAAGAGAAGATGTATGCCTCGGGTAAAATCAAGGGATCTCGCTTCATTAAGCGTGAAACTCGCCCAAGTGACGACAAGGTGCTCATGGCCCGCGTGGCTGACCGTACTTATCGCCCACTTTTTCCGAAAGGACTTCACAGAGACATTCAAGTAATGCTCACGACCCTATCTTATGATGGGGTACACGAACATGACATGGTAGCCACCATTGCCGGTTCTGTAGCCCTTTCTCTTTCTGATGCGCCGTTTGAAGGACCAACCGCTACCGTGCGTGTGGGTCTGATTGACGGAAAGCTAATGCTACATCCAACCAGAGAGCAGCGTGAAGTATCAGACCTTGATCTGATTGTTTCTGCCACCACTGGTAACGTAGTCATGATTGAAGCTGGTGCCAACGAAGTACCGGAAGACGTTATGTACGACGCCATCATGATGGGTAAGAAGGCCGCCAATGAAGTCGCTGCCTTTATTCAGAAGATCCAGGATGAAATTGGCAAGGAAAAGCTGGTATTCGAAGCGCCAGAAGCAAATCAAGAGATCATTGATTACGTTAACGCTAACTACGCTGATAAGGTAATGGATGCTCTGGCCACTAAAACCGGTAAGCTTGACCGCTACGGTTACTTCCAAGAGATTGGAACAGAGGTCAAAGAGCACTTCGAGGGCAAAGTTCCTGAAGAAGATCTTGATCAGGTACAAGCTGCTGTTGATAAGCTGGTTAAAACAACTGTTCGTAAGAACATTCTGGAAAACGACAAACGTATTGGAGGTCGTAAGATGGACGAAATTCGTCCTGTCACCGTTGAAGCAGGACTTCTGCCTAGAACTCATGGTTCAGCCCTCTTCACCCGTGGAGAAACTCAGGGTCTGACCACTTGTACCCTAGGAAGCCCTGGTGACGCACAGATTTTGGATGGAATTGAAGGTGAAATGAAGAAACAGTACTTCCACCACTACAACTTCCCTCCTTTTTCTGTGGGTGAAACCTCTGGTCGCCTATTTACTGGTAACCGCGAAATCGGACATGGCTCACTAGCTGAAAAAGCATTGATGCCTGTTCTGCCTTCTAAGGAAGAATTCCCTTACACCATCCGTACCGTCACCGAAATCCTGGCCTCTAACGGGTCTAGTTCAATGGCTGCTACCTGTGGCTCATCTCTAGCCCTTATGGACGCTGGTGTGCCTCTAAAGGCTGCTGTGGGTGGAATTGCCATGGGTCTTATGACTGACCATGACAACCCAAGCAACTACAAGATTCTGACTGACCTACAAGACGAGGAAGACTTTGGCGGAGACATGGACTTTAAGGTAACCGGTACTCGTAAAGGTATCACTTGTATCCAAATGGATATCAAGCTCAAGAGCCTGGAAGACAACATCTTCTCAGAAGCCCTAGCTGCTGCTAAGGTGGGTCGCCTTTCTATTCTTGATTCTATGGACGCTGTAATTAAACAGGCTGGTGAAATGTCTGAATACGCTCCAAGACTTCTTTCTATGATGGTTAATCCAGAGAAGATTCGCTTTATCATTGGCCCTGGTGGAGAAATGATCAACAAGATCATTGATGAAACCGGTGTTGAATCCATTGATATTGAAGACGATGGCTCTGTTGTCGTCACATCACTTAGTGGTGAAGCAGCGAAGAAGGCTGAACAGTGGATCAAGGACATCACTGCTGACCCGGAAGTCGGCAAGGTGTATGAGAACTGTAAAGTTACCAAGGTCCTTGAATTTGGGGCCATCGTTGAGTTTATGGCTGGTAAGGAGGGCATGTGCCACGTCTCTGAGATCAAAGATGAATTCGTCAAAGACGTTACCTCAATCATCAAGGAAGGAGACATTGTAAATGTGAAACTCCTCGGCATCGATGAAAGGCAAGGTCGCTTCAAACTCAGCATGAAGGGAATCCCACAGCCACAAGCCTAATTGACTCAAAAACTAAAAAAGCCTGACCGAAATGGTTGGGCTTTTTTTAAAGAGTTATCTATAAACGTGCCTACAGCGATACAAACAACTTATTCTCTTTAGCCAATTTTGCTACATCATTAATTTTTCTTAGCACCTTAGAAATGTGAGGCTGAGCGTTAATAAAGGCAACTTTTGCAAGTAAAGTCTTTTCCTTAGCCGTAATTTTGAAGGATTTTTTGATTTTCATTTTACTGACCTCACTCTCAATATTCAGCATTAATTTTGGAACTTCAAGTGAACCGGTCAACCTGGGAATGTCAACCTTGAAAAGGTTTACCACATCTGGATCAGGTTGTGGATGTATTTCTTTGAGTAAATCGCTGATCATCTCACCTTCTTTCTTAAGTATCTTAGTAAAGCGGTCAATCACTTTGGATTTGCTCCTTTTTGCTTCTTCAATTTTGCCCCAGAGCAAAGCAGTCAGCTTATTGCCACGTAAATGCTTTTTGAAATCCTCGTTTATACCTGGAAATAGATCAACATGGTTCATTTTTTCCTTCATATACTTTTTTCCTTCTATTAAGCCCATGAAGACAAGTATCTTGAATTCAAGCCTTTCAATTAAGAACGCAATATGATCCGATTTCTGAGCATTTATTGCTTTGAACTTTGAAAGTCTTGAGCTCTCAATAATCCTTTCAATAACAAGTAATGCGAATCCAACTACGATGAGGTTCGTTAATATGCTTGTTGTAAAATTTATCCAGTAATTTGCGGTGAACTCAGCATTAAGGCGAAAAAGTAAGTAGGTGCAAAGGATCACACCCAAAAGAATTACCAAGAAAATACAAAAGCGTGTGTTGAATATATTTTTCATCATTTGACTAATTAAATCAGGTTACAACTCGAGTTTATACGAAATGAACGCAGCAAAAAAGCCCCACCAACCGGCGGGGCCTTTTCAAATTTCAGATTAAACAGACTGGCGGACAAAACTCTCTACAGAGTTCCCTTCAAGGTACTGTTCCACAGTCTTCTCACCATCCTTCACAAAGCTCTGCTTAATGAGGGCAGCCTCTTCACGGAATTTTCGTTCCTTACCTTCCATGATCTTGCCAATGATCTCTTCTGGCTTTCCTTCATTCTTTAGTTGTTCAGACCAAATTTCACGTTCCTTGATCACGAGATCTTCTGGAAGGTCTTCAGGCTTAACAACAGAAGGATTCATAGCAGTAATGTGCATGGCTACATCACGAGCCTTATCAGCATCAGCAGATGAAAGCTTTACGATGGCACCAACCTTACCATTCCCGTGAACGTATTCCCCCACTCCCTCACCTTCTACCACATTCACTTCGATACCCATGTTCTCACCAAGCTTGGTGAAAAGCTCTTTAAGAACTGGCTCAGCCTCTGCCTTAGCCGCATCAACGCCGCTAGCTAAAGCTGTATCAGCAGCTTTATTGGCGGCTGCCACAAAATCTTCATTCTTGGCCACAAAATCGGTTTCACAGGAAAGCTTAACAATCACAGCCTTGTCTCCATCAACATTAGTCACAATAAGTACCTCACTGGTCTCACGGTCAGATTTCTCAGCAGCCTTGGCAGCACCCTTCTTACGAAGGATCTCAATGGCCTTTTCTACATCTCCACCAGCTTCTTCAAGAGCCTTCTTACAAGCCATCATAGAGATGCCGGTTCGTTTACGTAGTTCGTTTACTTGTGCAG
>CBDUQG010000042.1:0-9779 GCA_965369305.1 uncultured bacterium | reverse complement strand
AGCCAATTCTGTCCGCCTCAGATCTCGCAGTTTAGGGTCAGAAAAAAAGTCTTGCGTTGAACAAATTTTGTATGCTATCTTTGGCATGTAATTATTTTATTAAAACAAAAACAAAATGAAAAAGACAACGAAGAGTGCTTTTCATCGCGGTTTTACCCTCATTGAGCTGATGATCGTTATTGTGATCCTCGGTATTTTGATGGGAACCATTTTGCCGCGTCTATCTGGAGCACAGGGCCGAGCCCGTGATACAGGACGTACGGCTGATCTTAATACCATCGCTCAGGCGCTGGAGCTTTATTACGACGACTTCGGTCAGTATCCTGCAAACAGCACGGATGGTGAGCCGGATTGTATTGCCTCTGGTGATCTACCTGACTTTGATCTGTTTGAAACCTATTTCAAAGGGGATAACGAACCAACTCCTCCAGGAGCCAGTGAAGTGGTTACCTTTGATGGCGTAACTTGTACCGGTAGCTACATGTATGTATCTCTGGAAAGCAAGGCAGCTGACAACCAGGCCTACGCGGTCATCGCCAACGTTGAAACACCAACCAAGGCCAACATGATCATCGACAACGGTCTGACAGCAGTTACTGCTACTGAGTGGTCACATGACGCTTCTGCAGCTATCGATGCTGCTCTAGGTGCCATTGCTGCCACGACTGCAGCCAATGCATCAGATGCAGACGGTGAAGACAGTGACGGAGACAGTACTGTTTACGTTGTTGCTAGCGGATCCTAATCCGACTTCTAAGACATCAAAAAACCCCGCTCGTGAGCGGGGTTTTTTAGTATTTAAGTTTCTTAGCTAATCTCCTTGAGGATCTTAGCAGCGCTAGCTTTTCCAATGCCCTCAATAGCTTCCAGGGCTTCCTGGTCCATGCCGGCCAAGTCAGCCAGGCCAGCGTAACCAGCGGCTTCCAGCTTGTTGGTAACAGCCTTGGTTAGCTTGCCCCACTCACCACCGTCATCGTCACCTTTCAGGCTCTTTTCAGCGGCCTCAAGCTCCTTCTCGGTCTTGGCAGACTCAAGTTCACTATCATCAATACGACGATTGGATTGCATGAGTTCTTTGAGCTTTTCCTTGAACGCAGGAAGCTGCTCAAGGTTGTAAAGATCGAGTTCATAACCAGTGAGGTCTGAAGCCAGGCGCACGTTTTGACCGTGCTTACCAATAGCCATAGGACGCTCTTCTTCTTCCACAAATACTGCCGCGCGCTTAGGCACCTTAGGATCTTCACCGCCATTCACAATGATCACCTCAGCGATCTTAGCTGGTTGAAGGGCAGTAGCGATGAATTCCTTCGGATCATCCGTCCATTCAATAATATCCACGCGTTCTCCGTTCAGTTCATTCATTACAGCCTGGATACGTACTCCCTTCTGACCGATACAGGCTCCAACAGGGTCAATCTTGTCATCTTCGGCCCATACAGCGACCTTACTACGAGTTCCCGGGTCACGGGCAATGGATTTTACTTCAACCTCGCCCTCAGCGATTTCAGGAATTTCCATTTCAAGGAGACGAACCACCAGGTTGGGGTGGGTGCGGCTGATAGATAGCTGCGGCCCCTTAGAGGTGTGTATTACTTTATCTAGGTAAACCTTAATACGTTTTCCGTTGTAGTACTTTTCGTTACTGATCTGGTCACGGTGGCCAAGCATCACGTTGTGCTTTTCGATCTGAATATGTACCTGGCCGTTTTCGACACGCATGACCTGAGCCGTCATGATCTCGTTTTCACGGTTCTTGAACATTTCGTAAAGCGCATCACGTTCAGCTTCCTGAAGTCGTTGCAAAATAACCTGTTTAGCAGACTGAGCAGCAATACGCCCGTATTCAAGAGGGGTTACATCAATTTTAATGATGTCACCGATCTCAACATCCTTCTTCATCTTCTGGGCTTCCGCCAGAGAAATTTCGATGTTCGGGTTTTCAATATCTTCCACAACCTCTTTAACCAAAAGGACAGTGGCGATGTCACTATCATCCTGAAGGACGATTTCAACCTCTTGCTCTTTGTTTCCAAAGTCTTTGCGGTAAGCCGTAGCGAGGGCTGCCTTAATGGTTTCAATCACACGTTCGTACGAGATATTCTTCTCGTCACAGATCTGGTGAATAGCGGCAAAAAATTGCGGTTTCATAGTGTCTTAAGTTACGTAGAAAGGGGGAGCTGTCAAGCTCCTCATCAGCCACATTATACACAAGGGCCTGCAAAAGTACAATTGCTTTTCGCTGTCTTGACATTGCGCCGGCATGCGGTTAACCTCCCTGCGAAAAACCCTAAACCAAGAAAGCTGATGAATAAACCCCTCCAAACAAATACCTGCGATGAATCCGCCTCAAGAGCTGAATTGATCAATGATATGGAAGCCCATAGGATCCAGCTGGAAGCCTTACTACTTTATATGAGTAGCCAGGGGCATAGCAGAGAGGATATTGCAGACTGTATAGGTCAAAATACGACTAAAATCTTAAGAGACTTCAGAAATGAGAGTGGGGCAGGTCGCTTCACCAGCACACCTACACCACCCATTCCACTCGTGAGGCTGGCAAGTAAGCAGGCTCCTATTCCGCTATCAGAAGAAGACATCATCATTAAACCTGATCCAAAAACAGCGGATTATTTAGCCAAAAACGGCGATACCAGAACCCTGAAACTGGTTCCACCTGATCAGATGCCTACCCCTAAAGTTCCTGCTGTGATGAGCGAGCTGGCCAGAGACACGGAGCCAACTCAGTCAACGATTCCATTTGTGACAGAAAGGACGCTTGGTGAGGCAGCTATCCTCTTTGCTGACAGGCAGGTGAGCTACACCCTCGAAGATGACGGGAGTGTGACGCCTATCGGTAAGCTGGAATTAGACTTTGAAGAGCTAAATAGACGCATCCAATCTGGCTCATAAGAGCTTGAAGATGGTTGAATTTTTAAAGCCTCGGTTCTTGAGGAAGTTCATGAGTTTTTGACGTTTTTTTCGTTCATCAAGACCTTCCAGCAGCCTGGACTTAGCTTCAATGGCTTGCTTGGCAGCCTCATTTTCATTCCAGTTGGCATCCAGCAAGGCTTGCTCGACCATGTCATCATTCAGGCCTTTTTTTCGGGTTTCCATCATGATTTTGAAACGTCCGATGGGTTTTTGGATGAGGTGATGTACATATTCTTCGGTAAACCGCCGGTCATTGAGTAGTTGAACCCGCTCCATTTCCTCAATCACCTTTAAGATCATCCCGCGTTCGCCTGGAAACTTTTCTGTCAGCTTACGAGTGAGTTCCGCCTTGCTGTGAGGTCTAGTTTCAAGCTTTCTTAAGGCCGATTCCCAGATTTGGTCGTAGGTGCTTTTCACGCTAAAATAAAAGCATGACTGCGAAAAAAAGTCCAAAAAAACGCGGTGGAATCAAGCTGGAACCCCTAAAGGGTCAGTTTTTTGACATCAAGCCTTCCAAAAACCCCCAAAAGCCGAAACTGCGGGGTGGGGCGGACTATTTTCGATTTGTTTTGGTAGCCGTGTTGGCCTTCATGGTACTTGGAATCAGCAATGCGGTGGTCCTTGGGAAGGACCTTATTTGGGAGAGTCAGGAGGCGGCCTACGCGGGCTACGAAAGTCTTAAAAACGGTATGAACAGCCTGCTTGAGCAAGATACTCAAGGAGCAAAGCAGCATTTCATGCAAGCAGAGTCTTCCTTCTATGAACTGGGTCAGACCACCAAGCATCTGACCATGCAGGCAGACCAGATCAATGGTGAAGGGCTTTACCTCGACACGGCCGATAAGCTCATTGAAGGAGCTATGGAAGTCACGCAGATTGGTCAGGAGTTGGCCGATTTAATGGGTAGTTTTTCTGAGCTTCCTGAAGTTGCCTTGGTGGTTGCGGGTGGGGGAGAAGGCCAGCTGATTGAGGAGCTACTTGAAAGAAAGGCCTCCTTCGATGAAATTCTCTCACTGGCGGCCTCGCTTCAGCGAAAGCTCACCACCCTCAATGATCGGGTCCTTCCTGAGTCCCTGCAGACCAGATTGGCTTCCGCCAGAGGACAGCTGGGCGAACTTATGGCGGCCATGCTCGATGTGGATGCGAACTTTGACGTGCTGCTCAGGCTACTCGGTGATGAAGTTCCACACCGCTATCTGGTTTTGCTTCAAAACAGCCACGAGCTGCGGGCGACCGGAGGTTTCATTGGCAGCTATATGATCATTGATGTGAACGATGGAAACATCAGCAAAATGGAAGCGAGGGATGTTTATGAGAGCGATGGGCAGCTAGCTGAGGTAGTTAAGGCGCCTTCGGGCATCAATCAAGTGGCCGACAGGCTTTACATGCGAGATGCCAATTATAGTCCTGATTTTCCGACAAGTGCCCGAGAAATCATGTGGTTCCTGGAGCACAGTAAGGGGCCGTCAGTCGACACAGTCGTTGCCATCGATCAGACCGTCGTCGAAAGCCTGCTGGAGCTCACAGGGCCGGTCGTTCTGCCTGGCTTCCCCTTCCAGCTGAGCGCAGAGAACTTCACCGACATCGTCTCCTTTCATGCGGAGGCTAAAATCACTGAAACCAGCACTCCCAAGCAGCTCCTCTTTGATCTGATTCCTATGCTCCAAAAGGAATTTGCCGGTGCAAATAGTTTTAATACGCTGGCCGACTTGGCCATGGAAATGGTGGAAGGAGGTCATATTCAGGTTTATTCAGCTGATGCCAAGATTCAAAATTTAGTCACACGTTTTGGTCTGGATGGAGCCATGGTTGAGGCTGGTGAGGGGGCTGATTACTTGGGGGTGGTCACCACAGCCATTGGTGGCAATAAAAGCGACCAGTACATGAAAACCGATCTTCATCACCAGACCTTTGTGTCTGAAAAAGGTCACCTGCAAAACGAGCTCAGCATCAAAAAAGCGCACACCTGGAACCAGGATGCCGAAAGTAAGGTGGCTAATCTGATCGAGCGCTACGGAACTGGTCAGCTCACGGATGAGTCCCTGTATTTCATTCTGGGGCGTGGCCCCAACCTTGATTATATTCGCGTTTACGTGCCGCTGGGTAGCCAGCTTCAGGATGCTTCAGGCGTTGATCTTAGCCAGATCGAGGTCAGTCAGGACCTGGGCTATACTGTTTTTGCCTACACTCACGGACCAGTGAATGCCGGAGATTCCAAAGAGGTCACCATCCGCTACCTCTTACCTCACAAGCTGAGCTTAAAGCCTGCAGATAACTATGAGTTCATAGCTGAGCAACAAGCCGGTGCCGAAAATGTCACCCTTAAAAAAGAAATCCACCTGCCAGAAACACTCTTGGTGCTGGGTAGCTACCCGCCGGTTGAAGGAGCCTTCTCGCTAAAGCCTATGCCCATGCTCGAGACGGCCTTGGAGGGGAATCAGATCTTCATGGCAAACATCAGCGAAACACCCTAAGTTGAACAAATTATTTGTTCATTGATTTACGGCCGTATTTAGAGCAAATCGGGCATTTTTTGGGATCATGTGGGCGGGCTTGGCAATACTCCCGTCCAAAGAAAATAATCTGGAGATGCAGCTTCTGCCATTTATCCTTGGGGAAGATCTTTTTGAGGTCGCGCTCCGTTTGTACGACTGATTTGCCATTGCTTAGTCCCCAGCGATAAGCGAGGCGATGAATATGGGTATCGACCGGCATGGCAGGCACGCCAAAAGCCTGCGCCATAACGACTGAAGCCGTTTTATGACCCACACCGGGCAGGCTTTCCAGGTCATGAAAGGTATTTGGCACTCTTCCGTTATACTTTTCTACCAGAATTTTGCTGAGTGCCTTGATGTTTTTGGCTTTGGCAGGAGATAGGCCCACCGGCTTAATAATGGCGCGAATTTTATCAACAGGCTGTTTCATCATGACTTCCGGGGTGTCAGCCAGCTTAAATAGTTCGGGGGTGACCTTATTCACCATCTTGTCCGTGGCCCTGGCGGAAAGAAGCACCGCCACTAAAAAGGTGAAAGTGTTGTTTTGCTTATGCTTTAGAGGAATGGGCGTTTTGGGGTAGATCTTATCCAAGATCTTCATGATGCCCAGTGCCTTTTCTTTTTTAGTCATAGCCGTTAAACTATAGCAGAATTATGAAATCAAAGAAGTTGCCCACCACCGTTTTAGAAGTGTCTTTTGATCCTGCCACGCTTTCTGAAGAAGAAGTTAGTGAGCTTAAGGCTGGCCGAGGCCGTATCACTATTTTTCCTGAGGGTATTAGTGAGGATTTGCACCGCGTGATCGCCAGTCACAATACCATCCTGTCGTCCTTCACAGGTGTCATGCGCCAGAAATACATTCAGGCACTGGCGGCTGTTGATGAGGAGGTTTCTCCCGATTCGCCTGTTTATCGTGAGGATGAAGTTCCTGTGATTTTGGCTAGAAGGATGCACCGGTTTTTTGACAGGCTTTCCGAAAATGACCAACACAACTTCGTGGAGCTCTTTAGGGCGTCTTGCGACCTGGTAGATCAGCTTTAGTTTCGAGCCTTAAGCTCCTTATAAAGAGCCTCTTCCATGACTTCAAAGGGAGCCGATTTATCAAACCAGATTTCATACTGGCCCGCTGCCTGATGAAGGAGCATGCGCTCACCGCTCACTGCCACAGCACCGGCCTTTTCGGCTTCTTTGAGCAGCTGTGTTTCCAGAGGATTAGTGATGATATCCATGACAACACAACCTTTCTTTATCTGCTCGCTGGTAAGAAGGCTCTGTTCAATCTGAGGATAGCTCCCCACAGGCGTCGCATTCACAATGATGTCGAAGTGGGCATCTTTGATCTCCAAAAATTCAATCATCTCCACTTCGAGCTCCTCAGCAATGGCCTCAGCCTTTTCTTTCGTGCGATTAAACAGGTAGACGTCTGCGCCAAACTCTTTGAGTGCGTAAATAATAGCTCGTGCAGCTCCTCCCGCCCCCAAAACAAGAGTCTTCTTATCTTTTAGCTCCGTTTTTTCCTGGAGGGCTTTCATGGCACCCGTTGCATCAGTATTGTAGCCATTCAGATTCGAATCTTCGTTCTTCACGGTATTCACGCTACCCACCTTTTTAGCCAGAACTTCATAGTGGTCACAGTAGTCCATGATCACTTCTTTGTAGGGCATGGTCACGCTGAAGCCACCAATATTATTCAGGTCAGTTTCATAGCAAAAATTAGCCAAATCCTCCGGGTCATCGGGACTAATGTCAAAAAGACGATATTCAGCATCAATGCCTTTCGCCTTAAAGGCCGCATTATGCATTGCGGGGCTTAATGAGTGCTCTACTGGGTGACCGACGATTCCATAAATTTTCTTCATGCAAACATAATAGCTGAATGAGTAATTTTTGCGAGAAACCTTTTTTAAAGTTGTCAGCAATTACTCCTCCCAGAGCTTTTTGCTGGTAAGTTTCTTCCCACCAAGTAGTTCAGCCATTTTATCCACAATCCCATCAAAGGGAACGGTCTCTTGGCTACCACGTTCCATATCACGCAGAATGATCGTTCCTTCCTTCACTTCAATCTGCCCTAAAATTAGGCTGTAGCGAGCTCCCAAGCGGTCTGCCAGGCTCATCTGCCCCTTCATGGAAGACTTTCCGATGGCTCCCACGGTATTGATTCCCTGGTCGCGTAGCTCGTTAATGAGTGGTAGCGACTTCTTTTTAGCCACCAGCCCAAGCTGAGCCACAAAAATATCCACTTTGTCCTTATTGGGGGGTCTGATGCCGGCTTCTTTCATGTAATCGATGATGCGCTCAATTCCGGCGGCATAACCAATGGCAGGGGTTTCCTGTCCGCCCATCATCTCGACAAGGCCGTCATAACGACCACCACCACCGGTGGCATTCTGAGAGCCTTCTTTTTTACTCCAGAACTCAAACACAGTGTGCGTGTAGTAATCGAGGCCTCGCACTAAAGTAGGATTCAGTTCATATTTAATGCCCAGCTCTTCCAGGTATTCCTGTAGAAGGCTGAAGTGTTCCTTGCTTTCGTCACTCAGGACGCTCTCAAGTTTAGGGGCCATGGAAGCCAGAATCTGACAGTCCTCCTCCTTACAGTCCAGAAGGCGCATAGGATTTTCGTGCATGCGGCGCTTGCAGTCTTCACAGAGACTACGTTCTTTACCGGTGTAGTAGTTGATCAGATCTTCTTTGTACTTTTTGCGGTCTTCCTGGCTGCCAATGGTATTGAGCTGCAGTGTTAAGCGATCCGCAATGCCAAGATCTTCATTGATCCGATGGGCGATATAGATCACCTGAGCATCGATGGCCGGGTCGGATTCACCAATCACTTCGAAGCCAAACTGGTGAAACTGCCTGTAGCGTCCCTTCTGAGGACGGTTGTAGCGAAAGAAAGGTTCGATGTAGTAAAACTCAACAGGCTTGGGCAGGTTGCTCATGCCGTGTTCCAGATAAGCACGCACAACACCGGCTGTTCCTTCCGGGCGCAGGGCAAACTTCTTGCCGCCTTTGCTTTCAAACAGGAACATTTCCTTTTCAACAATGTCCGAGGTGCTTCCAATGCTCCTGGTAAATACCTCAACATCCTCAAATATCGGCGTAGAAATACGGCGAAAACCCGCACGCCGGCAGTGGTGTCTCACCACTTTTTTGATGAAGGAAAAATAGAGGTGATCATCCGGTAAAATGTCGTGAACACCTTTCGGGGATTGATATTTCGGGTTGGCCATATAGTGATACTTTATTGAGGACTTCAAATATCGTACCACAAAATCATTCTATTGCAAAGATGACTTTAACAGGCGAATTTGACCTTAACGAACTTCAAAGCCGAGCACCAGACCGTCCAGGCGGGGTTCCCATCTCACATCATCACCAAGAGCGAAGAGTCTTGAGGTTTCAAAAAGGGGAATGCCAACCAAGTCTTCACTGACCTTTTCGCCAATTTCCTGAAGCAATCCCAGTCTGGTTTGAGGATCCATCTCGGTGCGACTTTCTTCAATCAGGACGTCAATCTCGGGGTTGCTGTAACGACCTCCGTTAAAAGGTCCGTCAGAATGGATGAAGGCATTATAAAAGCTGCCCGCATCACCATCTTCCGCGCGCCAACCAATGAGGAAAAGTTGGGATTCATTGCGGCTGATTCTATCAAGTAGTTGATCAGGTTCCAGGGCATTAGCCTGAACCGAGAAGCCGGCATTGCGCATCTGCTCACTCAGATACTCACTAAGGGTGCGGTAGGTATCCAGGTAATCCAGCCTGACTCGTTCGAGCCGGTTGCCGAACAGGTTTTTCGCCTCATCGTCAGAGTCGTAGGGGTAGTCTTCAATGGACTGATTGTAACCGAAAACACCGGGGGCAATGAACTGATTGCTGTGGCGTATGAAGTTGTTCCCAATGGCTTCGATGCGCGCAGGGTCAATGAAGGTAAAAAAGGCCTCACGAATAGACACGTCTTCAAAAAGCGGGTCATCCAGCTGAAACATCAGAAAGTTCACTTCCAGTCCATAGCTGGTAATAACCTGATCAGAAGGTAGTTCGAGCGCCTGGTCCTCAGTCAATCCCACCAAGATATCAATATTACCTTTCTCAAAGGACTCTTCGCGGTCGACCCGGGCCGTCATCACATCATAGCTGACGGTGCTGTAGTTTGGCTGCGGCCCCCAATAATCCTCAAAAGCCTCCAGCTTAAACTGACGACCGGGCTCCCACTCATCCAGTTTATAAGGACCTGTTCCTACGCTATCCTCTTTAACCACATATAGCTTGGTGAGCTTGGAAAGCAGTAGTGGATCAGGGTTATACGTTTCGACAACAATCCGGTTCCCGCTTTCAATCCGCACGTCTTTAATT
>CBDUQG010000041.1:0-9820 GCA_965369305.1 uncultured bacterium | reverse complement strand
AGGAAATACAGTATAATGAACTCCTAGCAATTCGCCAAACGGACATATTTTCATAGAAACATCCCCAACCTAGATAATAACTATGCAAAGACATGAGGCAATGTACTTCCTAATATCAGAGGAGGAAGAAATTAAGCGGAAATTCCCTGACGCAGAGCGCCCGAACAAATTGCGAAGCAAAGCAGAAGGGCAAGCTGTCAGCCTTCTTATGGCTATTCGAATAACCCTTCATGAACTAGTAGAACAAGAGGAGATACAAGGCCTAGGGAAACTGGTATCAGAAATAAGAGCACGAAATTTGGAGTTGTTTGGCAAACCTCATGTATCAGAAACTTTTGAATTAGATTACCAAGAAACTTTTCCGTCAAAGAAAAAGGTAGTGGCAAAATAGCTATAAGTTGACAAAATATCTAAAATAGGCCATATTTCACCCTATTGTTTTTTTACACGTTCGGAAAAAATACTGAGGACACCAATGTCTGAGATCCGCACAGGGCGGGTTAAAGTCTTGGAAACTGGTTCCCCTCAGTATTCTAAAATGGGGCAAGAAAGGAAGGTTAGTGGAAAAACCACCCAGCTATCTTGTGATTCCTGAGGACGCCCTCAGGAGTGACGCGAAATTCAATCAAGAAGGTGGCAACGGTCGCAAGATCGCTGTCCAATCCATCTATCCCGAATCGGAACGACATGCCAGGAGCCCAAACTGGGAACCCGGCGACGTCATCGAGACCGGGGTAGGGGGCTACGAGATGGCCCGCTTCAACGAGTATGCAGGACAAGACCTGCATCAACACGAGTTCGCTACCGAGATCTACACTGTCCTCTCGGGTGAGATGGGCATTCTTGTCGGAGATGATGGCAAACACGTCTCCGTGCTACAAGGTGACACCATCATTGTGCCACCCGGCACTTGGCATCAGGTGCTTCGCACCACCTGCTTCAGCGCTCAAGTGATCGTCATCGACTCCACTGGGCCCAAGGACAAGTTCATCCGCATCGGCGAAAAAGGCCAACATGAGGTTCGCTATGTCGACTACATCGACATCCCCAAAGCAAAAGCTGAAGCCGCCAAAGAAGCTGCCGCCAAGGGCGAAGAGTACGAAGATCCCGACCCACTCGGGCCGATCTTCAACTGGCCGATTCCTGATTCGGCCAAAATCCCGGGGAACCGAGAAAGCGACTAAGAAAGTCGAGCGTGGACGCCGCTATATGCGTCCTTTTTAAATTTTGCTATAATTCAGGCCACTAACTCGTAACTTGTAATTGAGTAAATATGGAAGCCCGCGTTATTCGTCAAAAATTCGTTGATTTCTTTAAAGAAAAGGGTCACGCCCAAATTCCGAGTGCTCCTGTTTTGCCCGAAAATGACCCAACCGTTCTTTTTACAACAGCGGGAATGCACCCCCTTGTCCCCTATCTGATGGGTGAAGTACATCCATCTGGCACCAAGCTGACCAATTTTCAGAAGTGCATCCGAACCGGTGACATCGACGAAGTCGGTGATGACACCCATCTGACCTTCTTCGAAATGCTGGGCAACTGGAGTTTAGGTGACTATTTTAAAGAACACGCCATTGAGTGGAGCTACGAATTTCTGACCAGTGAAAAATGGCTAGGAATCCCGGTCGAAAAACTTAGTTTTACTTGTTTTGCCGGAGATGATGACGCACCACGTGATGAGCAAGCTGCTGAAATCTGGCGAAGCCTGGGTATCCCAGAACACCGTATTACTTACCTGCCCAAATCAGAAAACTGGTGGGGTCCAGCCGGCCAAACCGGACCATGTGGTCCAGACACCGAAATGTTTTACTGGGTGGGCGAAGGCAATCCACCGGAAGATTCCAACCCGGGCAATGATGAAAGGAACTGGGTGGAGATTTGGAACGACGTTTTTATGCAGTACTACAAAAAGGATGACGGTAGTTATGAACCGCTGGAACAGAAGAACGTGGATACCGGTATGGGACTGGAGCGCACCGCTGCAGTACTTCAAGGAAAGAAAACGGTTTATGACACCGAACTCTTCATACCGATCATCGAAAAGATCAGCGCACTCACTGAGTACAGCTACGAAGAAAAGCAGAAATCCTATCGCATCATTGCTGACCACCTGCGCGCCGCTACCATGATGGCTGGTGACGGGGTAAAGCCAAGTAACAACGACCAAGGTTATGTGATGCGCCGCCTAATTCGCCGCGCCATCCGTCATGGAAAGCTTATTGGCATCGAAGAAAACTTCACCCATGTGATTGGCAAGAAGATCATCCACATCATGGCTGATATCTTCCCGGAACTGCGCCATGAAGAAGAGATTCTCGAAACTCTAACCAAGGAAGAAGAGAAGTTCAACCGCACCATCAACCAGGGGCTTCGCGAGTTCGATAAGGTCATGAAGAAACTCGATGGCAAAGAGATCGACGGACCAACCGCTTTCAAGCTTTACGACACCTATGGCTTCCCGATTGAAATGACCATGGAACTGGCCGAAGACAACGGATTAAAGGTAGATAAAGCTGGTTTCGAGAAAGCCTACCAAGAACACAAGGACAAATCCCGCACCCAAGGGGCTGGCGTGTTTAAGGGTGGACTGCAAGACCACAGTTGGGAAACTACCAGATTGCACACCGCCACTCACCTGATGCATGCCGCCCTAATTAAGGTGGTAGGTCCTCATGCTACGCAGCGAGGGTCCAACATCACAGCCGAACGAACTCGCTTCGACTTCGCCAATCCCGAAAAACTGAATGAAGAACAAGTCGCTGCCATCGAAAAATATGTGAACGACGCCATCGCCTCAGACCATGAAGTGACCATGGAAATCATTCCTTACGAAGAAGCCAAAAAGCGTAATGCCATTGGCCTATTTGCCGACACTTACGAAGAAAAGGTAAAAGTTTACAACATGGGGCCATGGAGCCTGGAACTTTGCGGAGGACCGCATGTAGAACACCTAGGTCAGCTTTCAACCTTTAAGATCAAAAAGCAGGAATCCATCGGTGCTGGGCTGCGGAGGATTAAGGCGGTATTAATCGACGAATAAACTTGACCTATTCCTATTTCGATTATATTATCGGACTCTCTTAAACATATCTTATGCGATCCTCCGATATTCCAACTGAAGACTTTACAGAAGCACACAAAGAAGCTCTGGAACTGACACCTGAGAATGAGCGCAAACAGCACTTGCCCGACAACATCGCCTTGGCACTGGTTGATCGACTCACTGAGAAAGGACAGATTGAAAACAAGGATGAAGCTCGACGCGTCAGAGACAAAATCAGACATACTATTCAGGGCATACAAGAAGAGAAAGGACTAAAGTTCCTAACTGAACCAGTTAACCGTTCAGGCTTTCGAAATGCCGTTTTCCATCGCTTAGCAGCCCGAATGACCATGTCTGACATGCCGGCAAGTGTCAAAAAAGCGAGTGGTGAATTCAGGTTAAATCTGCCGAAAGAAGAATAGTGAACACCCAAGACCATGGCATATTGATCTTTTGGCGCTTTTTTGGTATAATAGAGAGAAAAATAAACAAAAAACATGCCTCTACTTCCAAATGCCCAGGCACAGGGAATCACAGGAACCGTACAACAAACAGCAACTGCTGGTAAGGATGTGGCTGTAGAAGGTGCAGCAACTGGCATACAAGCCTTGCTGGACTTCTTTATCTCAAATATCGGCAACTGGATTGCCGGTTTGGTCATCGTTATCATCTCTTTCATGCTTGGTAACATGGCCGCTACTGCAGCTAAAAAAGCCATTCTAAAAGAACGTGATGACGTTCAGGAAAGTGCCCTGATCCTGGTAGAGCGCATGACCAAGATGCTGGTGGTAACGGTCGGTGTGACCATTGCCCTGGCCATCAACGGACTCAACTTCACCGCCGTGATCGGTGCCCTTTCGTTGGGTATCGGTTTCGCTCTTAAAGACATTATCGGGAACTTCATTTCTGGCGTGATCATGCTGGCCCAAAACCGCATCAACATTGGTGATTTCATCAAGGTGGGTGACATCATGGGAACCATTGTGAACATTGATACCAGAGCCACTATTCTGCAGGGAATTGATGGGACTGAAGTCGTGATCCCGAACCAGCTCATGCTGGGAGAGAAGCTGATCAGTTACACCACCAATCCTTTCCGCCGAATTGATCTGATGGTGGGTGTGGACTACGCAACAGACCTTCCTATGGTTACTAGCTTGATCAAGGGAATCATTGATAAGTACGATGACATTGTGGTGAAACCTGAACCACTGATTCTAGTAGAAGAATTCGGTGACAGCTCAATCAACATCAACATTCGCTTTTGGGTCGAATCGAGTGCCAACTGGCAAAAGATTCGGTCTAATCTAGCCAATCGCATCAAGCAAGCCTTCGACCAAGTCGGTGTAAGCATTCCCTTCCCAATTCGAACGCTTAAGCTGGATGAAGACGATCGTGCCATCCTCAAGACGGTTGATAGCATGAAAAAAGGCATAGTGCCTGAAGAAACACCTGTGCCGAGCAAGGCTGACGCTGCTGCAGCGGCCGATAAAGCTGGTCAGGCAGAGAATATTCCTTACAACCTATTCGAGGAACATGAGCGCACAGGACGAACGGTTACCCCAGAAGAAATGAAACCTGATGCCGCTCATCCAGACATGGCACACAGGATTGACCCAGCCCCGGGACACGATCAACACCCAAGAAATGAGAAAACAACTGAAGTAACGACCACAGGAGAAATTGAGGTCGAAGAGCCAAAAACAGAAGCAGCTCCAGCGCCATCCACTCCTGCAGAGCCAGCACAAACTAAAGCAGAAGTTCCTGAGCAGTCTGAAAATCCTATCAAACAACCACCTCAAACAGAGGTTGAACCCAAAGGACCAACCATTACACCTCCTCCAACCCATCTCTAGGACAGATCAACTGTCCATCCTCCCATGAGATATTCAGTGGATTCACGAGTCTTTTTAACCGTGCTCTCCCGACCAACCCGTGTAACCTCTCCGGTTTGGAAATCAATATCGAAATAGTAGCTAATATTAGCCTCTGAATCATTGGGGACCAGGTAAGCAAAGAGACTATCGCCACTACCGAACATTTCTAAAGTAAAATGACTGTCCAGGTCTTGGGCTGACACGATATTCACGAGCCCATCCATGGCGCCACTTTTGTTTTCCTCAGCGTACATACGCTCAAGCAGACTCTTTTTTGAAATGCCAAGACGTTGAGATACCTCAAGAAGCGGTCTGTGGAAGGTAAGTGTACGTATACCCTCTGCTGAAGCCTGAGCTCTACGCTGGTCAAAGCTCAAAAAGGGTTTTTTCATAAAATATTACTATAAAATCCTTTCAGATTATAGCAAGTATATCCATAAAAACAAGCCTCTATCTAAGCAGCCACACGTGCAACTTCTTCGAGAGTGGTGATTCCGCGGATGACTTTTAGAATACCGTCTTCGCGAAGACTAAGCATCTTAAGATTCTCATTAATATACTGATGTACTTCTGGCATCGGCTTGTTTTCTAGAAGCATGTCACGAAGCCCCTGATCAAAACGAAGGACCTCTGCAATGGCCATCTGACCAACATAGCCAATACTGCCACATTTGTCGCAGCCTTTAGCATGCTTCAAGGTGGCTGGCATGGCCGGAGCCTCAATCCCCTTCTTCGCCATAGCTTCAAGTACTGGCTGAATCTGAGCCTTTTCGCTTTCAGATACAGGTTTATCTTCAGCACATTCACAAAGCTTGCGCACAAGGCGCTGGGCCACAATCAAGTCTAGAGACGGCGCAAGGATATATCCTTTCACGCCCATGTTGGCTAAACGAGAGATGGATTCAAGAGCACTGTTAGTATGGAGTGTACTGATCACCAGATGACCCGTTAAAGAGGCCTGAGCGGCCGTCTCAGCGGTTTCCAGGTCACGGATCTCCCCAACCATGATAATGTCGGGATCCTGCCTCAAAATGGCACGTAGGCCCGAAGCAAAGTTGTAGTCCACATCAGGATCTACCTGTGACTGAGTAATGCCCACTAATTCGTATTCCACTGGATCTTCTAGGGTAATCACTTTCTTCGACTCCGTATCAACCGATTGAAGCATGCTATACATCGTGGTAGTTTTACCCGAACCAGTCGGACCGGTCACCAAGATCATGCCATGAGGCAGCTTGAGTGCCTCCATCATGTTATTAAGTGCTTCACCTTCGTAACCGAGCTTCTCGAACTCAGCAAAGGTCTTCTGGGAATCCAGTAGACGCATCACAATGGTTTCACCCCACTGGCTTGGCATAAATGAAACACGGACGTTGATCTTGCGTTCATTGATAATGAAGGAAAACTGACCATCCTGCGGAACATTCGTGATGTTCAGCTTCAGATGGGTCATGTATTTGATCTGACGCACCAGACCATCATATGCTTCGCGGGTGATGGTGAAGACTTGCTTTAGCACGCCGTCAATTCTGAAGCGAACAAGCACGTCTTTTTCTTGAGGCTGAAAGTGAATATCTGATGAACGGGTTTTGTAAGCTCCCACTGCAATGGTGTTCAGGGCCTGATCAGAGGCTTCTTTCTCGATCTGGTCACGGAGTTTCTCCAAGGTTTCCAGTTCGGACGCCGCCGTTCCTACTTCTGCTTCCACCACCACATTCTCAATCTGCTCGCCGTGAACCTCCTTTTTCTCAACACTGTAAACCGTTTGGGCGGCTGCTAGAGATTCAGGACTGCAGACTATAACCGTCACATCATAGCCCTTGATCTTCAGTTCAGTAATAAGGGCTTTGGTCGCGGGTAGGTCAGGATTAAGGACGGCCAAACGAACCTTCTTCCCGGATCGGAAGAACGCGGCTGCTTTGGCCTTCACTGCTTTTTCTTGAGGAATGAAGGTGGCCAGGTCAGGATTCACCGCAAAGTGAAGCAGGTTCACGTAGGGATAACCCATACGTTTCGCCTTTTCCTGAATATCCTTTTCCTTCGCCTCCTGCTTGAGGCCAGCGATCTGCTGCTGCGCCTTTGATGTGAAATCACTCTGGGGATCAGCCATTAAGGGTTGATTTAATCTATATATTATACCAAAAAAAGCCCTCTCCATCAAGGAAAAGGCTTTCTTTTCGGGTTAAACAGTTGAGACTATTTCTTGAGCGACTTTCTCATGAAAGCAGGAACCTCAAGATCGTCTTCAGCGTTCTTTGGCTTAACAGTAACACCAGGCTGAGCGTTGTTACCCATCTTTACAGATGAGGTAGGCGCATTACCAAGACGCTGAGTGATACCAGCGGCAGTACCCATGCTCTGCTGACGCTGCTGCTCTTCAGGACTGAAGCCAGTGGCGATCACAGTACACTTGATTTCACCAGTGTAGTTTTCGTTGATAACAGTACCGAAGATGATGTTGGCATCTGCATCGGCAGCTTCAGTGATGATCTTGGCAGCTTCATCAACTTCGAACATAGAAAGGTCGTTACCACCAGTGATGTTGAAGAGAATACCCTTCGCACCGGAGATAGACATTTCAAGAAGTGGGCTTTCAATTGCAGCACGAGCGGCATCAACAGCACGGTTTTCACCAGAGCCGTATCCGATACCCATAAGCGCGCTACCAGCACCCTGCATGATGGTACGAACGTCAGCGAAGTCCACATTGATCATACCGTGAGTCGTGATCAGATCAGCAATACCCTGAATAGCCTGACGTAGAACATCGTCAACAACGACGAAGGCGTCAGTCAGAGGTGTTTTCTTATCGATGATAGATAGGATTCTGTCATTAGGAATGGTAATGATGGTGTCCACCTTACCCTTGAGTGACTCAAGACCTTCCATAGCAGATTCAGTGCGACTAGCTCCTTCAAATGAGAAAGGACGAGTCACTACAGCCACCGTCAGAATTCCAAGCTCTTTGGCAATGTCAGCTACCACAGGAGCGGCACCAGTTCCAGTTCCACCTCCCATACCACAAGTAATGAAGACCATGTCAGATCCATCGATGGCAGCTTTTAGTTCCTCACTGCTTTCTTCTGCAGCCTTTTTACCAACCTCAGGGGTTGATCCTGCACCAAGCCCCTTAGTAAGAGCTTTACCGATATTGATTCGGTGTGGAGCATGAGAATGATAAAGAGCTTGAGCGTCTGTATTGATAGAAATGAAGTCTACCCCTTCGACTTTGGCGCTAACCATTCGGTTAACGGCGTTTCCACCACCGCCACCGATACCGATGACTTTGATAGAGGCTAGTGGAGTGATATCCGGAGTAACCTCGGTTGAGCTAGTATTACTTGAACCGTAACGGTTTCCCTTACTCCCATTTGAGCTATGGAATAAACTTTTTAGTGCGTCTGACATGATCCTAATAATTAGGTGATAATGATAAATTCAAAACAAAATAAAGATTCGTCGCTGATGAGTTTTCTTTATTTTTGTTTTAGAGAGGCCCAGTACTATAAACTTTTTTCGAGTTTATGGCAATAGGTTCTTGAACCACCCTTTTGCGGAGCTCATCATCTTTTTAAGATCCATAGAGCTCATCTTGTAGTTCACACCTTCATACTTAGATCCCCAAACCACCAAGCCAATAGCCGTGGCGTAAGCAGGGTCATCAATCTTATCGACAACGCCGTCTACTTCTGTGGGGAATCCGATCTGCACAGGAAGTCCGAGGACATCACGCGCAAGATCAAGACAACCTGGCATCTTTACCCCGGCTCCAGTCAAGATCGCTCCCGCAGGTAACATGCCATCCCGACCAATCGAACGAAGTTCGTCCTTCACCATCACGAAGATTTCGTGGTAACGGGCCTGAATGATTTCAGCCAGATGCTTTTTAGAAACTTTTTGATTATCAATCTTAGAAATAAGTGAAAGGTCGATGGTTTCTCGATCGTTCACCTCTTCCGGAGAAGTGGTTCCGTATTCAATCTTGATCTTCTCAGCAGTATCGATCGAAGTACGAAGTCCAATGGCACAGTCGTTAGTCACGCTCTCCCCTCCTACAGGAAGGCTGGCAGTATGTAGAGTAGCCCCTTCTTCAAAGACAGCAATAGAGGTACTACCAGAACCAACGTCTACCACGAGCACACCCAGCTCCTTCTGGCGACGTGAAAGCACGGCCTCAGAAGCAGCCAGTGACGCAGGAATCAGATCATCAATATCAACGCCTGCCTGGTGAACACCCTTTTCAACATTCTTAATGATGGTGGATTGTCCTGTAATGATGTGAGCGTCCACCTCAAGGCGAACACCGATCATGCCCACTGGATTCTTGATACCACGCTGATCGTCGATACTGAATGACTTCGGAATAATACGTAGGATTCTTCGGTTCGAAGGCATATTGACAGCCTGAGCGGCTTCAAGAACACGGTTGATGTCATCTTCAATGATTTCAGAACCAGCATGGGAAATGGCAATAACCCCCTTTGAATCAAAGGACTCTACATGCGAACCAGAAATACCTACAAACACATGGTGAATAGGCGCTCCACTCATACGCTCGGCGTCTTCCAGCGCTGCAGATATATTAGAGATAGTCTCATCGACATCGATGATATTCCCCTTTCGCATTCCCGTACTAGGTGCCACGCCGACCCCAATAATGTTGGGTACCTTTTTATCGTCCTGAAGGAGTGCGATAACGGTTCGAATCTTTGAGCTGCCAACATCTAGGCTGGCGATTATCTGTTCTTTAGCCATTTATGTAGTTAATGAATAGATTTTTTGATCACAATAAAACCGGCGCTGACCAAATCTTGATTCAGTCTACAACATGGTTTTTGGGGGGTCAAACAAATATTCGAAAAAAGCAGCACCAGACAGACATTGTTCAAAAATATTATTC
>CBDUQG010000040.1:0-9841 GCA_965369305.1 uncultured bacterium | reverse complement strand
TTTTCAGGGTCGCCAGAGGGTGTCCAACTTTATGCTTATAGGTGATCGAATTCTTATAAGAATAGAACTTCGAATCAGGGATTTTATTCTTTAGTTTTGGGTTTGGATAAGCCATATATCCAATATGGACAGATTGTCCAACTTTGCCCTCCGGGAGCTTGGTCATTTTCTTGCTGGGACCGGAGCAAACAGTGGTCCATTTTTCACCCTGTCCGGCATGCAAAACAGCAAATCCTTCCTTCTTGGCAGACTCTGAATAATGAGCCAGATCGAACGTTGATTTCAGTTCAAATTCGTTCATTTTTTTAGAAAGTTTTTAAGGATTTTTCGGCCTTCTTTGGTACCCAGACTTTCGGGATGGAACTGAACGCCGTAAACGGGATACTTATTGTGCTCCATGGCCATGATTTGGAAATCGGAGGTATAGGCAGTGACTGTCATTTCATCTGACTTCATCCAAAATGGGGTGTCGAGAATGAGCGAATGGTAGCGCATGACCTCAAGAGGATTGTGCACGTTTCGGAAGATGCCTTTGTGATCGTGGAAGATGGTGGAGCGTTTTCCATGCATGATTTTGGGCGCTCGAACGATCTTAGCTCCGAAGAACTTACCGAGAGCTTGGTGACCAAGGCAGACCCCTAGGATAGGAATCTTTTTGTAGAAAGCTTCGATCACTTCAAACATTACCCCCACGTCGCGCTTGTGGGTCACCGTACCAGGGCCCGGCGAGAGGATGATGTGACTAGGCTTCATACGTTTGATTTGGGGCACACTGATTTGATCGTTTAAAAAGACCTCAGGGTTACCCCTGAGCTCGCCTACATACTGCTTGAGTATATGCGTAAAGGAATCGTAATTGTCGATAATCAGCGTTTTTTTCATTGCCCCCAAATTCTAGCAAAGTTGGCCGGCCGGGACATAGTTTTTACCTCTTGTTTTTTCAATGCGCCGATCTGGTGCCACGGTGGCGCCAATTTGGCACCCAAGTGGCGCATCAGGATTTATACCCCACATTGGGCATGGTCCAGCTGATTAAATCTCGTGGTAGTCCTTGTTCTGAATCGCATAGTTGTTGGGCAGCTCACCAAATTGGCAACTGCTGCAAGTGCCTTCCAGGTTCAGCCACTTCTCACCCCGATAATCAGGAATACTGACTTGCGCGTAGGCATGACCAGGGATGAAGACCAGGCGGGTCTTGTTGCCGATAGCCTTTTGTAGAGCGATTAGGAGCACTGCTGTATCTTCACAGTCAGCCCCTCCGGTTTTAAGTACAGTGAGTGGATTTTCGAGCTTGTCATGGAATCTCTCGTCGGGCACGTATTTGATTTCATCGCGAACGAAGTAGTAAAGGGCTTTACTCTGGCAAACGCGATCTGGTTCGCTACATGAACGAGCAGCGATAAAATTAGCGACTTGTTTGATATTGTCCCGGATACCCGTAATGACCTGACGGACCTCATCAGGCCGATGAGATGAGAAAGGTTTCTCGAGTTCGGAACCTAAAAACTGACTGACCTCCTGAAGGCTCGGTATGTTCACCGGCTGTGGACGGATCAAATAAAAATAAGCCTGCACGGATAAAGCCACTAGAGCTACCGCTGTGATGGCTGCCACAAACACCTCGAAAGAACTCCGTTTTCGCGGAATGAAATCTTCCTGCATGTCTCCGTGCTCTTCCATAAATTATTTGTCAGCCACGATCTGTAAACTCAGGTCTAGGTTATCAGCTTTGGTAGTTATGGCCCCAGAAGAAATCGCCGCAACACCGTTAATATTATACCGCGAAACATTGCGCTCATTGATTCCACCAGAGACTTCCACAAAAATCCCAGCCATCACGAGTTTTTTGATGACCTTTTTGATGTCTTTGGGTGTGAAGTTATCGAGCATGACCACCACTGCATCCCCTTCTCGGAGGTATTTTTTGAGTTCATCATGCATAACCAAAAACTCTTCGACCTCTTTAACAGTTTCCATTTCTATTTCGACGAAGCGTACTTTTGAAGAGCGCCTAAAGCTTCGCTTGAGGCTTCGCCTGAGGTTGCTGGCTAAACCAATGTGATTCTCTTTGATCAAAATGGCATCGCTCAAATCAAGACGGTGCGTTCCTCCTCCACCAACCGTGACAGCGCGCTTATCGAGAGGGCCCCAAAGCGTTTTGCGGGTTGCCAAAAGCTTCACACCACTGGCCATTTTCATGCTAAGTCTTTTAGCTTTTGTCGCTACGCCGCTCATGCGCTGAACTAGGTTGAGCAGGGTGCGCTCCGCACTAAGAACCGTGCTAGCACGTCCAGAGAATTCGAGTACGACGGTTCCTTTTTTGATCTTAGCTCCATCTTTTTTGGCCTTAGTAAGCTTGAGCTTGAGGTGTTTTAAGAACCACTCGGCCTCTTGCATGCCAGCTAGAATACCTGCTTCGTTAGACACAATTTTAGCTTTAACAGTTTGCCGAGCGTAACCCAGAAAAGCCCGGGTGCTGACATCAATACCTGGATTATCAAGTTCGTAGGCGTCCCAAACATAAAGCTCAAGTGCCTCTTGGTAGGCCTTACTTTTTATATCCAGCTCATTTCGAGCGTCCATGAAGAACATAGGCAGATTTATTTATGCGCCCATTATACACGGATTATTCTCCTTCACCTTCCTTTTCTGCCGACTCAATTCCTTCAAGGAGGAACCTGGCCTCATCCCGAACATCGTGCACTCCAACCAAGCGTTTTTCGGTTGTTGCCAGTAGCGATAGCTCGTCCGGAGCAGACTTTGAAAGGGCTGTTAGGACAATTTGTAAATGTTGTGGTTTTTCATCAAAAGCTTCTTGCACTTCAGGCTTGAGCTTTTTTCGAAGCTCTTCAATGTCTGCCTCACAGACAGCTCCAAGTGCACTAAGCAAGTTTAAGTTAAAATCTTTGGGAACGGAGGGTGATGACATAGGGCAAAGAATTAGATCTTATTTTATAACGTTTAGGACCTATTTTACTCCTCTCATTCAGGATGTCGAGCAATTCATAATGCTACTTGGCCCAGTTTTCCGGGTCCTTGTTCCAACTTAGAACAACCTCTTTTTCTTCCTCTTGAATGTAGCTTTGCTTTACAGCTTCTTCAGCTAGCACGGAGAATTGAGAGAGGGTGTGCAGATTGCATTTGTACTCACTAAACTGATCGACTGCTTTTTGCATTTCGTAGGTAAAAATAGCCAGACAATCTTCAACGACTCCGCCAGCCTGCCTGATGCTATCGACTGCTGCAAGAGAGCTCTTTCCAGTTGATACCAGATCCTCAACCAGCAAGGCACGCTGACCACTCTGGAAGTCGCCTTCGATGGCTTTTTGCTTACCATATTCTTTGGCCTTCTTTTTTACGTAGACCATTGGCTTTCCCAATTTTTGAGCCAGGAAGGCCGCCCAAGGAATGCCGGCTGTAGCCGTCCCAGCAACCACATCAAACTCAAGGCCTTTTTCTTCGATGAGCTCTAGAAAGTACTTAACAATTACCTCTCGTTCTGCAGGGTAAGATAAAAGAACACGATTGTCACAGTAGATCGGACTTATGATGCCAGAGGCATAAGTAAAAGGCTCAGCAGCATTGAGCGACACTGCCTTGGCTTTTAGTAAAATCTGCGCAATCTCCTCTTTCTTAGTCATATTGTTCTGGTTAAGGGCTGAGTGGAGTATAGCATAATACCAGCTTTTTCATTTCTTATTTATAGGCCTTTCCTTTATAATTCCCTAAGAAACGAAATAAACTAAACAAACATGAAAATCATTATTGTTGGTGGGGGTGAAAAGGGTCTGGCCCTGGCTAACTTACTCGCAAATGAACACCAGGTCACTTTGATTGAACAGGATGAAAGCCGGGCCAAGGTCATTGCCACCAAAACCCAGGTTCTGGTTCTTCAAGGTGATGGATCTGATATTTCGATTCTAAGACAAGCCAATATTGGAGACGTGGATTACGTCGTAACAACAGCGGACGACAAAACGAATCTGGTTGTTTGTCAGATTGCTAAAAATGAGGAGGTTCCCCATGTGGTCTCTTTGGTCAATGAATCTAAAAACGAGGAATTATTCAGCAAACTGGAAGTCACAAACTTGGTTTTTGTCGTCGGAACAATCGTATCGGCTATCCAGAGAATTATCATTCAGAAAGGAACTGAAGACATTATCAGCCAGCTAGGGCTTGGTGAGATGCAAGTAGCCAAAATGACTGTTACAGAAGGCTCTAAGGCAGAAGGAATGGCTGGTGGCATGAGAGGGGCTGAAGTGCTGGCTATTTACCGCGCCGGCAAACTGATCAGTGAAACAAAAGACGAGACCTTGCAAAAAGATGACACGATTCTGATGGCTGTTGAACCAAAAAATCTCGAAAATATAAATAAACTCTTTAGCACCGATGAGGCTCCTGCTGCGTAATCTCGGCTATCTTCTGATGATCTCTTCCGTTTTTCGGATTGTGCCGATTATTGCAGGTTTGATTTATGGTGAAGATATTGAGGGATTCCTTATAACCCTGGGGATTTCTTTGGTGCTGGGACTTGTTTTGGTTCTTTTTAATAAGCCCAAGCCTGATACCATTATGACCCTGACTCAGGGCCTGATCCTGGGAGCATTAGCGTTTACCATACTCCCATTGATTGGCATGATCACCTATCTGCCGACCATGGACTACAACTATATCAACGCCTATCTCGAGTCTATTTCGGGATTCACAACAACAGGTATTACTGTTTATGAGTCACTTGAAGGTCTTCCACGAAGCCTCATTTTGTGGCGAGCTGAGACTCAGTGGATGGGGGGAATCGGAATTATTTTGGTCTTCCTGTTTCTGTTCAGCAAAAGGCGTGGTGGTCACCAACACGCTTCTGATCTGGAAGCCCAGAACGAGTCGTCTATGGCCTTGTATCAAGCTCAGGGCTTCAAGCAAAAACTGGAAGGTGGCCTTCGCCATACCCTAGCCGTCATCATGGGTATTTACTTCGGATACACCGTACTAGGTGTGATCCTACTTTGGATTACGGGTCTTTCCTGGTACGAAGCCATTGCCATGAGCTTCAGCGCTATTTCAACGGGTGGTTTTAGCATTTCTGATGGGTTTTATAGCAACGGCTGGCAGCTTCTCGTTCTTGATTTTCTGATGATTGTTGGCTCAATTAGCTTCATCGCTCACAACATGCTGCTGGAAATGAAGTGGCGTGAGTTTTTTAAGAGCTTTGAAAAGAATATATTCCTGGTTTTTATTTTGGCAAGCGCTCTTCTTGGGCTGCTTGTCTGGCCAGATACAAAAATGGTCTTCTTTGAACTTATTTCTGCCTTTAGTACGACAGGTTTTTCAGTTAGCAACATCGCCCTATTACCTGAACTCTTTGTCGTGATCATGATGCTGGGCATGATCATTGGAGGCTCATCCGCCAGTACAGCCGGGGGTATTAAAATATTTCGTTTTTATCACCTCTTTCGGGCCGTCCCTTGGCACCTGAAAAAACTATCCAGCCCGCCAAGCGCCGTAATCCCTTTAACCATTCATGGACAAGAAACATCAGAAAAAGACCTGAGTAACATTGCCATCTTTGTTATCTCTTATTTTGTTGTCCTTCTGATGGGAACGCTGATTTTTATGCTCTATGGCTTTAGCTTCTTTGATTCTTCTTTTCAGATGATTTCTAACTTGGGGAACGTTGGCCTTCAAACACTTGATATAGCCGTCTTGCCACCGACGCTCAGGATTATTTTGATCGTGGCCATGCTCCTTGGTCGTCTTGAAATCTTTCCGATTTTGATCCTGCTTCGACAGGCAATTAAGCGGATTTAGCGTATTTGCCAGAGAAGTAGTAAGCAGCAAGTAGGGTGGCAATAGGGATCGCAATAATCAGGGTCATACTACCCACTAGGGTGCGGACGATTTCTTCTGCCAGGAACTCGCTGTTCAGATTGACCCAAAGCGGTCTTGGCCAGGCAACTAGGGCTAGTAAGACTGGGAATGAAGCACCTGCATAAGCCAGCACCAGAGTGTTTATGATGGAGGCGATGTGGTCTCGCCCAATGGAAAGTCCTCTTTTGTAGAGCTCTTTGTAGTCTAGTTTTTTATCGGCCTTGTGGATTTCCTGGACGGCTGCAATCTGAGTGATGGTTACGTCATCTAGCACACCCAATGTACCGATGACGATAGCTCCTAGAAGCAAGCCCTGAAGATTGATATTGCTGAGATTTCCGAATGTGAGCGCAATGGCATCTTCACTACCGGTTCCAAAAAGATGAAGTCCATTGACCGCCAAAACAGAAAGCAGGAAGGCGATTACCAGCGTGGCAAGCGTGCTAAGCAGGGCTAGTGTGGTTCTTTTTTTGAAGCCATGTGAAAGATAAAAAGTAATGGCTGCAATGACAACTGAACCTACAAAGCTAATAACAACCGGATTAGCACCGCCTAATATTTGAGGAATGAGCCACTTGATCAGGATAAAAAGAGAGGCGCCTAAGCCAAGCAAAGACAGAAGCCCTTTTTTGCCAGCGACAAATCCGACGAGCAAAATAAAGGCGGCAAAAAGCATGAGGATTCCGTCGAGTCGGTAGGCATCCTGGATGGCGTAACTGATTTCGCCATCAAATTGACTTCGAACGAGCAAGTACTCATCGCCAATTGCTACAGGTACATTGTCGCTAGGATTGTCTAGATTAATGGATTGGTCGATGATGACTTTTCCACTTTCTTCGGTTTGAAGTTGGATACTTCTGACCCCTTCATCAAAACCAAACTCATTGGTGGTGACTGTTTCACTGACATCGAGAACGCGGCCGGTAAAAAATTCTTCTTCGAACATGAGGTCAGTCTAGCACAGATCATTTATGACTTTCAGCTACTCAGAAGCTCCTATGCTAAGACCTGCTTCGAAAAAATTGTCCTAACACTGTGGACAGAATGAGCATTAGACCCAGCACTAAGACGATCATGGCACCACTGGGCGTATCGAGCGTGTAGGCCAAGAAAAGACCCATAGTAACACCTATTAAACCAATAACGACCGAAACCCACTGCATCTGAGTAAAGTTTTTAGCAAGATTTTTAGCAGAATTTGAAGGAATGACCAAAAAAGCAGCAAGTAAGATCACACCAACTATTTTTATTCCTGCTGCAATGGTCAGTGCCAACAAAATCATGAATATAAAATTGATCTTTTTAACATTCGTTCCTGCACTTGTGGCCAACTCGGGATTGATTACTATTTGAGTCAATGGCCGGCGTATCATCTTTAGGACTACTACATTGATAGCTAAGAGGCCTAGGGTCATCCAAACATCTGTCTTTGAGATAGCTAGTATGTTACCAAAGAGAAATCCCTCAATGTTCTGATAGCCACTGACTTGCGAAAGGATCACAATCGCAGCTGCCATTGAAATTTGTCCGGTGAGCTCCAGTATTGAATCTCGACTGAAGCGACTGGAGTGCTCTAGATAGGCGATGAAAAACACACCTGCAATCGCTGTCAGTGTCATCATTACCGACAAATTAAGAGAAAAAAGCAAGGCAATGGCAATACCCATAAAAATGATGTTGGCCATGGTGTGGCCAATAATGGCTTCTCTTCGAAGCACAACGAAGTTGCCCAAAAGTGCGTATACAACTGCCAAAATAAGGCCAACTCCGAAAGCCCTTAGAAAAAAGGCGTACTGAAATGCTTCAAGAATGCTCTCCATTTTTTTTGTGGTGCTTAAAGGGTACTAGATGTGGTCCAAATAACTTCGAAAACGCATCGCTCTTTTTAACCTCACTGGGGTGACCATGACAAACCAAGCAATGATCGATACAGAAAACTTTTTTTGCGTGATTGAAAATCAGATGAATATCATGCGAAACGATAATCACAGACATTTTGTATTTTTTATGTATATCCTCAATCATACAAAAGAAATCCTTTTCTCCGGCAACATCCAAACCTGAAGTAGGTTCGTCTAAGAGCAAGAGGTCTGGTTGTGCTAGCAGGGCGTTTGCAATGAGCACTCGCTGCATTTCCCCACCTGAAAGACCACCTACTGGCTTATTTACAAGGTGCATGGATTCGGTTTCTTCCAGCTTTTTCATGATGTCATCTTCACTTCTGCCACTGTAAGTACGCAAAAGCTCTAAGACAGAAAAAGGGATGGTGCGATCAAAATCAAATCTCTGAGGCACGTACCCTGTTTTTTTAGCGCGGTTAATAACTTTGCCTTTTGTAGGTTTATGGATGCCAAGAATCAGTTTGAGTAAAGTAGTTTTACCTGAGCCATTAAGGCCGATCAGGGAAACAATCTCGTTTGACTGAATGTCCAAGGTAATATCGTGGAGAACCCTATACCCCGACAGAGTCAGATGGACATCTTTTAGTTCAACAATTGGCTTCATAGTCTATTTAAAGGCATTCAGGAAGGCCTGCGTTATCTTTCTAAGATTGTTCTCATAGCCTTCCGCACTTAATTCTAGCCCAATCGGATCGATTTCGAAACTTTTTACCCCTGTTTCTTGCTGAAGGTTTTGTACAACTCGGGGATTAAACTGTGGCTCAGTGAAAATGATGTCAATTCCCTCTTCTTCGATTAGATGTAGTAGATCGGCAAAATAAGCAGCTGTTGGCTCTTTACCTGGAAATGGTTCTACAGCGGCCTTTCGGTACTGCATTAGACCATAGTCAGTCATGTAGTAGGTGTAGGCATCGTGAAAGACGATGAAGCTTTTGTTAGCAGCTCCATTCAAACTGCTGCGAGTTTCTTGGTCCAAGCTACGAAGCTCCTCAATGTAAGCCGTTGCATTACTCTGATAGATCTCAGCATTATCAGGGTCTATTTGAATGACGGCATCCCGAATGGCTTCTACTTGGCGAATGGCTAAACTTGGACTAAGCCAGATATGAGGATCTGTACCCCCGTGATCGTGATCATGTTCGTCTTCGTGATCATCCTCATGATGGCCTTCTTCATGCTCATCTTCGTGGCCATGCGAATCTTCACCTGGCTCGAACACCTCAGGCGTATTCAGCCAAGCATCTTTGACTGACTCACTAGCTACCATGGTTTCTAAGCCTGGGTTACTTGCCGCATCAATCATGTCCTCAATGAAAGGCTCTAGCTCTAGACCATTCATGACAAGAAGGTCAGCACCTGAAAGGGCTTTAAGCGAAGATGCTTTAGGCTCCCAAATATGTACTGACGCCCCTGGCTCAACGAGGTTTGTTACTAGCCCGTTGTCACCTACAATGTTGGCTACAAATGAATAAAGAGGAGGAAACGTAGTTACCACATGAATTTTGTCCTTACTTGCTTGCGGGGTCTGCTCATCGGTATTAGTAGCAACTGGCTGACTGCAAGCAGCCAAAAAAACGGGTGCAATAAGCAGGAGTGAGAATAGCTTCTTAATTGATTTCATCTTACTTAGATTTATTAGATAAAGAACAAGGGTCACAAGTACCAGCGACTTCTGAAAGGTGCTTGAGACTTTTGTAGGGCAAATTTTTAGGAATGACTTTATCCATTTCACACTCTTCATTAATAAACTCATCAGCGCGGCCACATTTGTCGCAAACAGCGAAGTAATGGCAACCTGACTGGAGTTCAAAATTACATCGGACGAAGCCTTCCTTTGTATGTATTCGATGAGCAATTTTTAACTTTTCGAACACATTTAAAACACGATAAATAGTAACAACATTCACTGGAATATTTTCTGGAATACGCTCTTCAATATCATAAGCAGAGAGTGGAATTTTAGCTTCTTCCAAAACTTGTAGCACTGCCATGCGTGGACCCGTGATTTTATAGCTGTTCGCCTTGAGGATATTGATTGAGTCTTGAGTAAAGCTCATTTTGAATTGAATTATTAG